>NZ_JBFMKP010000006.1:0-205791 GCF_040786235.1 Aquimarina discodermiae | reverse complement strand
GCAAAAGTAGTATCCAAATCAACACCTTTATCACCCCCAGCATCTGTCACATTTAGGGTAGTACCGTCAAGCGCAACAGCCGTGTTTAATTCATTAGTCGCATCTTTATCCAGATCTGCTGCGTCTGAAGCCGTAAGTTGTGCATTGGTAGCAAAGGTAGTGTCCAGATCGACTCCTTTATCACCCCCAGCATCTGTCACATTTAGGGTAGTACCGTCAAGAGCAACAGCCGTGTTTAATTCATTAGTAGCATCTTTATCAAGATCAGCTGCATCTGAAGCCGTAAGCTGTGCATTGGTAGCAAAAGTAGTATCCAAATCAACACCTTTATCACCCCCAGCATCGGTAACATTTAGGGTAGTTCCATCAAGATCAACAGCCGTATTTAATTCATTAGTAGCATCTTTATCGGCATCATTTAGATCAATGGTAATAGGATTTCCGTCTCCGTTATTAAAGGTAAATGTATCATTTCCATTATCCGTAAAGGTGGATTTTTGTATCTGAGTAGTTAAACCTGCTTCATTAGTAAAACTATACGTTCCGTCATTATTATCTATTAAAATAGTTATAGTTTCATCTGGATTACAAAGACTGGCCCAGGTATTCAATCTAAATTGAAAAAGACAATTGGTGTCCGTATTGTATACTAGGGCACCATTTAATGGAGTGATTTCATTCATCTCTATAGTAGAAATGCGTGTAACAACAAAAACTTTGTCTTTACTTTCTAACTCTAGTAAGGAGGCCTTATCTAAAACAAAAGGATTATCTCCAGCTTTTACTTGAGAAAATGAAATGTAACCACAGAAAAGAGTCAGCAGAACAAAAGAAATTATTCTTTTCATATATAAATTTTATTTTTTAACTATTTGGGGTAAATAGTTTTAAAAAAAATCAATACACTGACAATGGTATCTTAAATTTAGTTAAAAAAACATAGATCTTAGCTGTTTTGATATATGAAAATCGATAAAATTATAAAAAAACAGGATAAAGTACATTTTTTGGTTAACGATTTTGTTAGCTACGCATATAAAAGCCTATAAAATATCAAAAGCAAAATAAGAAGCTACGTCTTGCTTATTAAGCTTTAATTCGATCGATCCTTCAGCATAAGAACTGATTTCATATGGGTTATAAAGCAGAATGACTTCGGTATCTGTTAATCCAATATTCTCGGGCAGACTAAAAGTATCATTTTCAAAAAAGAAACCTGTGCTATTAATGGGGGAATCATCAAGAATTTTATGTTGTACCCTAAATGCCTTTTCGGCATGATTTAGAAAACCATTATAGTCTTTAAACAAGGCTTTGTTAGAAAGTCTTTTTCCATTTATAGCATCCATGTTAATATAGGAAACACCTCCATATCCATGTGCACCACCCGTATAAACATAAGAGTCTATAGCGATAGAGATTAAACTTTTACATTGAAAACCAAGTTTACAATCTATAGTCGCTTCATAAGGAGTGGTCTCGTCAGGAAACTGTTTACTAATATTCTGATAAGAGGTGTTAAACTGTCGAATAGCATCTTTGACGGTAGTTAATGCACCATTTTCATCAATATTCAATATAGAACACGCAGCCTGCTCTATTTGTGTATTAATTGCATTAGTAATCGTATGGTTATCGATTACTTTTATCAAATTAATTTCGACAGAAGCACAGTCCTCGGTTTTACAACCTACAATAGAATCTATTGTGAACTTTTGCTCTTCAAAAGTAAAAAGCTCTTTTTTATGACAACCATATACAGCAAGTAAAATGCCTATAAAAAAAATAAATCTCAACTGTGTGTTAGTTTTTATGTTAATCATCTACTAAAAGGTATTCTTCGGAATATGATAAGAACGAATTTAGTCATACATTTGTTGCGATTTTGGCAGAAAATGAACAAGTTAAGTTTTTCCTGTTAAAAATCAACAAATTGTTGGAATGAAGATGAAAAATTAACGAATACATCTTTGTTAAAAATGCAATTGTGACTGTTCTGGGGATTTAAAAAATAAAGAGAATGAAGTTTAATACAAAAGCAATACATGGCGGACAAAAGCACGACCCTGCTTATGGAGCAGTAATGCCACCTATATACCAAACATCAACCTATGCACAAACCACTCCTGGGGGTCATAAAGGTTTCGAATATAGTAGAACTCATAACCCAACAAGAAAAGCATTAGAAGATTCTTTTGCAAGTATAGAAAACGGAAAGTATGGATTGGCTTTTGGATCTGGATTGGCAGCGATCGATGCAGTTATCAAATTACTAAAACCTGGTGATGAGGTTATTTCTACTAATGATTTATATGGGGGTACCTATCGCTTGTTTACCAAAATATTCGAGGATTTTGGAATTAAGTTTCATTTTATAGGATTAGAAAATACAGACAATTTAGAGCAATATATCAATGCAAATACTAAGTTAATTTGGGTAGAGACACCCACTAACCCAATGATGAATATCATCGATATTAAGGCGGTTGCCAAGGTGTCCAAAAGGCACAATATTTTACTGGCTGTAGATAATACGTTTGCAACACCATACTTACAAGTTCCACTAGACCTTGGTGCAGATATAGTTATGCATAGTGCTACCAAATATTTAGGAGGTCATAGTGATGTAGTGATGGGGGCTTTGATTGTAAAAGATGATCAATTGGCAGAAAAGCTGTATTTTATTCAAAATGCAAGCGGTGCGGTTTGTGGTCCTCAAGACAGTTTTTTGGTACTTAGAGGTATAAAAACATTGCATATAAGAATGCAAAGACATTGTGAGAATGGAGAGGTAATTGCAAAATACCTAAAAAACCATCCAAAAATAGAAAAAGTATATTGGCCAGGTTTTGAAGATCACCCTAATCATGATATTGCCAAGGATCAAATGAATAGTTTTGGTGGGATGATCTCTTTTGTAACCAAAGGCAGTGATTATGATAGCGCTATTAAAATTATAGAAAACTTAAGGGTCTTTACCTTGGCAGAATCACTTGGCGGTGTAGAAAGCCTGGCTGGTCACCCTGCAAGTATGACACACGCATCTATTCCCAAAGAAGAACGTGAAAAAACTGGAGTAGTCGATTCTTTAATAAGATTAAGTGTAGGGATAGAAGATGTTGAAGACCTGATCCAAGACCTAGAACAAGCAATAGGATAAGTAAATTATTAAATTCAAAAAAATAAACGTGTTTTTTTAGGAATATCATATATTTGGCCTAAAATTTCAACTTTTAGATTAGATCTATTAATTCAATCAACATATGCAAGCACAGATAGATGCATTCATGGAAGAAGTAAGAGCTCGTAATGCGCATGAGCCCGAATTCTTACAGGCGGTACAAGAAGTTGCCGAAACGGTTATCCCGTACATCGCTACAAATGAAATTTATAAAGGTAAGAACATTCTATTAAGAATGGTAGAGCCCGAAAGAGCGATTATGTTTCGTGTACCATGGGTAGATGATAAAGGAGAAATTCATGTAAATAGAGGATATCGTATCCAAATGAATTCTGCAATAGGGCCTTATAAAGGAGGATTGCGTTTTCACCCTTCTGTAAATCTAAGTATTTTAAAATTCTTAGCTTTTGAGCAGGTTTTTAAAAATAGCTTAACAACACTACCTATGGGAGGTGGTAAAGGAGGATCTGATTTTGACCCAAAAGGAAAATCAGATGATGAAATTATGCGTTTTTGTCATAGTTTTATGAGTGAACTTTTTAGACATATTGGCCCAGATACCGATGTTCCTGCAGGAGATATTGGCGTGGGTGGTCGTGAGATTGGATTCTTGTTCGGAATGTATCGTAAAATGCGTAATGAGTTTACAGGAGTACTTACGGGAAAAGGCCTTACTTGGGGTGGATCCCTAATTCGTCCAGAAGCTACAGGATATGGTACCGTATATTTTGCTAAAAATATGCTGGAAACAAAAGGGGATTCTTTTGAAGGAAAAACAGTGGTGATTTCTGGTTCTGGTAATGTTGCACAATACGCAGCAGAAAAAACAACGCAATTAGGAGGAAAAGTGGTAACACTTTCTGATTCTTCTGGATATATATATGATAAGGATGGTATTGATGGAGAAAAACTTTCTTTTGTCATGGAACTTAAAAATGTGAGAAGAGGACGTATTCATGAATATGTAGAGAAGTATCCATCTGCAGAGTTTTTTAAAGGAAAAACTCCGTGGGAAGTAAAATGTGATATTGCATTGCCATGTGCAACCCAAAACGAATTAAATGGAGATGATGCCAAGCAATTAGTTAGTAATGGATGTATTTGTGTGAGCGAAGGAGCAAACATGCCAAGTACACCAGAAGCAATTGCTATATTCCACAAGGAAAAGATTTTCTTTGCACCAGGAAAAGCATCAAATGCAGGTGGGGTTGCTACCTCTGGATTAGAAATGACTCAGAACTCGTTACGTTATAACTGGACACGTGAAGAAGTTGATGATAAGTTAAAGCAAATCATGGAAGATATTCATGAGGCATGTACCCAATACGGGACCGAAGAAGATGGATATGTAGATTATGTAAAAGGAGCCAATATTGCAGGATTTGTAAAAGTTGCAGATGCAATGCTTGCACAAGGAGTGATATAAACTTTGTTTTATAAAACATAGTTAAGCCGTTTGAGGAAGACTCAAACGGTTTTTTTATTAAATAGCTATGTTTTTATTTTACTCAGAAAGTTCGTTAGTGTCAATTAGGTTGTGTACTTTTAAAACAAAACTTGCGCTATGAGGCATCTTATTCTATTGTTTGTGGCATTTATCCTGGTTTCTTGTGGGGGAGCATACGTTGTTCATGATTATGATGAAAACCAAGATTTTTTAGAATATAAAACCTATGCTTTTTACCCAGAAATGGTGTCGGGGCTTAGTGACTTGGATCAAAAGCGTCTATTGATGGTTACCGAAAATGAAATGAAGGCAAAAGGATTTATAAAATCAGAAACTCCTGATATATACATCAACTTTAAAACAAGTTCTTCAGAAAAAGCTTCTGCAAATACCATAGGAGTGGGTGTTGGTAGTGGCGGTGGTGGTATTAATATAGGGCTAGGAGGAGCTATCCCTGTAGGAGGCCCGCAGACAATTCTAGAGCTCACAATAGATTTTATTGACGTAAAAAAAGATGCACTTGTATGGCAGGCAATAACAGAAAGAAGATTTCATCCCAATGCTTCTCCAAATACACGAACTAATTTTTTTCAACAAATCATAAAAAAGTCGATGAATAAGTATCCTCCAAAAAATAAAAAGTAAATACGATCGATTATTTTTGAAATATAAGAATGATTAAACCACTTAAAAAAGTATTGTTTTGAGGTGAATTTTACCCCCATAGTTTTACCATATCACTTTTGTTATCAATAGAGTATCTGTTTTAATGTTGTTTTTAAAAGGTTAGATGATAAAAACGGTTTAGAAATAAGATTACTTTTTTAGTTATTTTCGCTTTAAGATGAATATAAATACATCAGCAATAGTTATCCATTCTTTACGTTATGGTGAGGCAGATCTCATTGTTTCTTTATATACCAGAGAAAGTGGCTTACGCTCCTATTTACTTAAAGGAATTGTAAAATCTAAAAGAGGAAAGTTAAGAATATCCTGTTTTCAACCACTAACTTTGTTAGAGATAGAAGCGGTACATAGAGATAAAGGATCGTTAGAAAGAATAAAAGATGCAAAAATAAAAACGGTATACACCTCTTTGCATTCTGATTTTGTAAAAAGCTCATTGGTTTTTTTTGTTTCAGAAATTCTTAAGAACTCGATCCAGGAAGAAGAAGCTAATGTAGCATTATTCGAATATATCGAAACTACTTTACTTTGGTTAGATACGCATGAGACCATGGGAAATTTTCATATTGTGTTTTTAACCAAACTCACGCAATATTTAGGGTTTTATCCTGATATTTCTCATTTAGAGTTAGATTATTTTAATCTGGAAGAAGGCGTTTTTCAATCAACGAGTACTAATATACACTGTATAAAAGGTGATCAAGTAGAACAATTTAAAAGATTTTTAGGCACAACATTTGAGACAAGTATGAGTATTAAACTATCAAAGAATCTACGAAGAGAATTACTAACTATGCTATTAGTATATTTTGAACTACATTTGCACGGTTTTAGAAAGCCAAAATCTCTTTCTGTTCTAAACGAAATTTTTAGTTAAGTAATGCGTTTATTTATATTTTTTTTGTTCGCTATATTTTTTGCATCAATAGGAAATGCTCAAAGGATAACGGTATATAGTACCTCAAATTATGAGCCCATTCCTAATGTAGCAATATATAATAAGGACAAATCCAAAACAACCATTACAGATTTTGATGGAGTAGCAGATATAACAGCGTTTTCAGATAGTGAATTACTCTATTTTAATTATATCTCTCATATAGAAGTAAGCATTTTGAAATCCAAAGTGCTTAAGTCTAAAGAAGTATATCTGAAACCAGATGAGAATCAACTTTCAGAGGTAGTGATTTCTGTTTCTAAATGGGAACAAGAACAAAGAGATGTTACCCAAAAAATAGTTAGCCTTTCTGCAAATCAAATTGCACTTTCGACTCCTCAAACTTCGGCAGATCTTTTACAAAGTAGTGGTCAAGTATTTATTCAAAAGAGCCAATTAGGAGGAGGAAGCCCTATTATTAGAGGATTTTCAACAAATAGGTTATTGCTTACTGTAGATGGAGTTCGTATGAATACAGCCATCTTTAGAGGCGGAAATGTGCAAAATGTAATATCTGTAGATCCTTTTACCATCGATAGAACCGAAGTAATTTTGGGCCCTGGATCGGTAGTATATGGTAGTGATGCTGTAGGGGGTGTGATGAATTTTTATACAAAGGAACCTAAGTTTTCTAAAAATGGTGGTCCAAGACTTTTGGGAGACGCCATGATACGATATGCAAGCGCCAGCGAAGAGAAAACGGGTCATCTAGATATCAATGTAGGATTAGATAAATGGGCATTTTTAACAAGTGTGAGCTATACCGATTTTGATGATTTGAAAATGGGATCTAATGGGCCAGATGAGTATTTACGAAACGAATATGTCGAAACAGGCGGGGCACAAGATGTGGTGGTTAAAAACCCAGATCCCGAAAAGCAAATTTTTACAGGATATAACCAAATCAATGTATTACAAAAAGTGCGATTTGCTCCTGACGATACATGGGATTTTAATGCAAGTTTGATTTATACAGAAACTTCAGACTACCCTCGTTATGATCGTTTAGTTAGACCAAGAGATGGCACATTAAGATCAGCAGAATGGTATTATGGCCCCCAACGTTGGTTTATGGGTAATCTTAATCTAACACATAAATCTAGAAGTAACCTGTATGATACGATGATGGTTACTGCTGCCTATCAGTATTTTCAGGAAAGCAGAAATGACCGTAATCTAAACAGTACCGATTTAGAAAGAACAGAAGAACAGGTAGATGCATATTCTATTAATTTTGATTTCAAGAAAAAGTTTAACAACAATACTGCGTTGTATTATGGGTTAGAATATGTACTTAATCAAGTAGCTTCTAATGGTCAAGTAACAAATATCCAAACGAGTGAAACTAACGATAGCCCTTCAAGATATCCAGATGGAGCAACCTGGCAATCGATTGCAGCTTATTCAAGCATCAAACATAAATTAAGCGAAAAATTAAGATTTCAGGGGGGACTGCGGTATAACCGAATTATAGTATACTCAGAATTTGATACTAGGTTTTTTGACTTTCCATTTACCGAAGGAAACTTAGATACAGAAGCCGTTACCGGAACAGCAGGATTAAGTTGGTTGCCTAATGAAATGATACAATGGAAATTGAATTTCTCTACAGCATTTAGAGCACCAAATATTGACGACGTAGGTAAGATTTTTGATTCAGAACCAGGATCAGTAGTGGTACCTAATCCAGACTTGAAATCAGAATATGCTTATAACGGAGAACTAGGGGTGAAGCTATCTTTTGATAAAAACCTTTCATTAGACCTATCTACGTACTATACGTATCTCAAAGATGCCTTGGTGAGAAGGGATTTTAATCTTAATGGAGAAACGGTCATAGAATTTGATGGAGAGCCAAGTAATGTGCAGGCAATACAGAATGCTGCCAATGCAAGAGTTCATGGTTTTGAAGCAGGGTTAGAATATCTTTTTGGCAAAAATTTTAAATTAATCTCTAAGTATACTTTTGTAGGGGGAGAAGAAGAATTGGATAATGGTACCGTAGCACCTTCGAGACATGTCTCACCACAATTCGGAACAACACAACTAACCTATACACTACCTAAA
Organism: Aquimarina discodermiae; assembly: GCF_040786235.1. NCBI lineage: Bacteria > Pseudomonadati > Bacteroidota > Flavobacteriia > Flavobacteriales > Flavobacteriaceae > Aquimarina > Aquimarina discodermiae. Next base: position 197,472 of record NZ_JBFMKP010000006.1, on the reverse strand, counting down.
TTAACAATTGATGCTTTTGCAACTTATAACGGAGAACTGGATTATAAAGACCTTTCTCCCTCAGAACAGAGCAAGGAATACTTATATGCATTAGATCAGAACGGGAACCCTTATTCACCATCATGGTATACCCTCAATCTAAGAACGCAATATCAATTTACAGAAAACATACAAGGTATTTTTTCTATAGAAAACATCACAAACCAGAGATATAGACCTTATTCTTCTGGAATTGCAGCTGCCGGAAGAAACTTTATCATGTCTTTTAAATATTCTCTCTAAAGAAATACTAGTATATGGTAAACCTGGACACTGGCAAAAATTCTAAAACAGACTCTTTGAAAAACAAATTATTTGTCTTTGATATAGACGGTACACTTACAGACAGTGTACCAATGTATCTTATTTCGGTCACTCGATCGTTAGAAGCATTAGGAATCAAAGATGTTGATACAGATTATAATAATTATAAACACCATACCGACAGTTATGCGTTACGATATAATTATGAACGCAACTTTAATACGTCTGCTCCAAAGCATTTGTTGGATGATTTTGAAAACGATCTGGTGCATCAGATGAGCACCTTTAATGCTGTAAGTGAAATAACAGGAGCAAAATCAGTAATTCAATTCTTTAAAGACAATGAAATTCCGTTTTGTTTTGCCACAGGCGCACTTCCAAAACCGGCAATAATAAAATTAAAGCAATGTGGTATTTGGTATGATGAACAATTATTATCTACTTCAAAAACACACGAATCAAGAGAAGGTTTTGTACTAAATGCTATCGAAAAGGCGAAGGTATTTTATAATAAAACTGAGTTTGATCAAATAATTTCTGTTGGAGATGGCTTGTGGGACCTTAAAACCGCACAAAACCTATCATTAGATTTTGTAGGAATAGGTGATAAGAACAAAACACACCTACTTAAACAGGGAGCCGAGTATTGTTTTTCTGATATGCTAGCATTCAAAAACCATTATACTATTTCTTAGTCTTTAGTGTTTGAATAAGTTGTGTGTCAAATACTTTTTTTAGCTCTGCAAGCTGGTTAACATTGTCATTTGGGACCGCGATAGACAGTACATAGTGTTTTATTTTCCACCCTTTGTTGGTTTTAGTAAGAACACCGCTTCCTCGACAAATACCCATCCAGGTATCCAATAACTCATCAAACCATGCAGTTTCTTTAGTCTCTGATAAAAAAATATTTCTTTCTAAAGTAGAGAAACTCCAAGCTTTTCCTTTGTCAAAATGAGGTTTAGCATATCCTTTGAATTCAGAAATTGTCCAGTTTTCTGTTGGATCTGTACCTATATAAATGGCGTCTTTGTGCATATGACCAAAGTAAGCGTCAAATTTGGCTTCGGCAGCTGCCTTATGCCATTGTTCCAGAACAGTATTTATTTGTTCTTTTTCCTGCGAAAAGCAGATACTACAAAGCAATAATAGACCGATAAAAGGTTTTTTAATAGCAATCATTCTTCTTTATTTTTAGGATCTCGCAATAGTTCTTTTTCAATATTTTCTGGAATAGCCAGTGATAATTCATTTAATTGAGTGATCAAACTATTAAATGCAATGATCAATCGGGTATTGGCTTCCATAATTTTTTTTGGATCAGGATGCTTTTTTTCTGCGAGTAATGATAAAAGTCCTTTCTCGGTAAGCAATATATTAGTGCGAGATTTGATGGTGTTTACAGCCAGGTCCTTAGGAGTATTTTGTTTAAATGTATGCATTAACAAGCTTAAACTATCTGTGTACTTATGTACATAATAAGGGTTTGCATTTTGCATAGTGGTTATAAGATTTCTTAAATTCTGAAAATCATCAAAATTCTCTAGATTTTTTTCTGCATCAGTAGAAAGTACTTTTAAAGCCACTTTTATCTTTTCTTTAGAAAGACTATCTAATTTAACAATAAGTCTTTCTGAAGCTATAGATTGTTTCTTATCATCTTTACAACTTAACGAAAGAAGTAAAATGCCTAACAAGAGAAATATTCTCATTTTGTTTTTTTTAGTAAGGACTCAAAAATAAGATATTTATGTCAATTAGAACGAGAATTAATTGAGGTAATACCTATACTTTTTTTAAAAACTAATGGTAAGTTTTGGATTGTTTTTGTTCTCTTTTGATTGACTCTCTTACTTGGTAAACCCTACACTTTGTGGTAGATTTCTTTCTTTATGGATGCTTTTAGTTTTTATTAAAAAAACGCTTACCTGTAACACTAGAAACGAATTCTAATCATGTTGTAACGAATTCTAATAATGTACTAGCTTAGATTGTTTTACAAACTACTTTAGTGGCTGAATTTGATCTTAAGAACCATGATTACCATAAATTTTATATGGGTAAACTGTATAAAAAACAAGCATGGCTAGAAAATTTTATTAAGTAAGAAGAAATAACACACAAACTCTTAATTACTGTAAACATGTATTTAAAACGATTATCCCCAAGGAAACCAAGACTTTTAAGTCGACTAAAAAAAGCATTCATAGTGGGTGCTCTATGTATTAGTGCATTTACGTATGCACAGGATGGAAAAAACATTATCAGTGATAGTGAAGCAATTTTCTCCAAATCTCTTTTCACAAAAGCAAAAGGAGGAGATGCTACTTTAAAAATTAATTTAATAGGTGAAGAATCATCTAAACTACAAATTAATTTTAGTGAAGGAAACGCAAATAATAATTACCGAGTGTTGGGAGATCTAAATGGTGCTACATCAGTAAAAGATGGGTCAACAGTGGTAATAGAAAAATCAAATGGAAAAGTTTCTGGTAGAATAGTTTCTTTTGAAGAGAAAAAGGCATACAAAATATTTACTAATGAACAAGGGCAGATAGTGTCTGAGAAAGTTGATATCAATCATGTTGCATGTGTAAATTATGGAGATCAAGAAGAAGATCATGATCATAATCATAAAGGTCATGATGCTCATAAAAGAGATACTTCTAATGATACATTTTCTAAGGCACAACCAGAATACGAAAGTTTACCAGGTGCATCTCATGTAATTTATCTGGATTTTGACGGAGAATTAGTGAGAAATACTAGCTGGAATAATGGTAGAGATATTAATGCACAACCATCCGGTATGAGTGATCAATCTATTTTAAATGTATGGAAGAATATGGCAGAAGATTTTGCTGCTTTTAAAGTAAATGTTACTACTAAAAGAAGCGCATATGATGCTGTTCCTAGAAACCGCAGGATTATGTGTATTTGGACACCTACCAACACCGCAGCTCCTGGTGCAGGTGGGGTAGCTTGGATTAATGGTTTTAGTGCTAATAATAATGAACCTTGCTGGGCATTTATTCGTAATCACGATCAATCAGCGGGTGAAGTAGGATCTCATGAGATAGGTCATACACTTGGATTACGTCATGACGGAAAATCTGGCGGAACAACTTATTATGCTGGACATAACGGTTGGGCGCCTATTATGGGGGTAAGCTATCGAAGTAATATAGGTCATTGGAGTAAAGGTGAATACAACGGAGCCAACAATAGAGAGGATGATTTAGCGATGATTTCAGGAAGTAGAAACGGATTTGGTTATAAAACCGATGACCACGGTAATACCAGAAATAATGCAACAGCGTTAAACTCTGATGCCAACGGAAACGTTTCTGGATCAAACAATAAAGGATTGATAGAGAGAAATACGGATAAAGATGTATTTTCTTTTTCAACTTCTGGAGGAAATGTAGATTTTAAATTTGACCCACAACCTAAATATGCAAGTTTAAATATTAAAGCAAGAATTTTAAATAGTAATGGACAAGAAGTAGCATCTTCTGACCCGTCAGGATTAAAAGCGGCAATAAATACCAACCTGAATAGAGGAACCTATTATATAGAAATTGACGGAGTAGGTTCTGGCGCTAACCCAAGCGTTGGATATTCTGATTATTCTTCATTGGGTAACTTTACTATTTCTGGTAAATATCCTAAAGAAGGAGACGCCGATACACAAGCACCTACCGCACCATCAAGATTGGCTGCAGCAAATGAAAGACAAACAACGATTGATCTTACCTGGGAAGCTTCTACAGATAATGTAGGGGTAACGGGATATGATGTATATCGTGGTAATACAATGATTGCTACTGTAGCAGGAACAAGGTACCAAGCTACTGGATTGACTGCAGGTACCGAATATTCTTTTAGAGTAAAAGCAAAAGATGCTGCTGGTAACGAGTCAGGATTTAGTAACACGGCCACCGCTTCTACACTACCAGAAGAAGATACACAAGCGCCTACTGCACCATCAAGATTGGCTGCTAGTAATGAGACACAAATGACGATCGATCTTACCTGGACTGCCTCTACAGACAATGTAGCCGTAACAGGATATGATGTGTATCGTGGTAATACTAGAATTGCAACTGTTACAGGAACCAGATACCAGGCAGCTGGGTTAACCCCAGGAACAGAGTATTCTTTTAGAGTAAAAGCAAAAGATGAAGCAGGTAACGAATCAGGGTTTAGTAATACGGCTACTGCCTCTACCTTGCCAGAAGAAGATACACAGGCGCCTACCGCACCATCAAGATTGGCTGCAGCAAATGAAACACAAATAACGATCGATCTTAGCTGGGAAGCTTCTACAGATAATGTTGCTGTTACGGGATATGATGTATATCAAGGAGATACCATGGTTGCAACAGTTCCAGGAACAAGATATCAAGCTGCTGGATTAACTCCAGGCACCGAATATTCTTTTAGAGTAAAGGCAAAAGATGAAGCAGGTAATGAATCAGGGTTTAGTAACACGGCTACTGCCTCTACCTTGCCAGAGGATACTACCGATACCGAAGCACCTACGGTACCAACAGAATTAATGGCTAGCAATGAGACGCAAACCACTATAGACCTTAATTGGAATGCATCCACCGATAATGTAGGAGTAACAGGATACGAAATATACCAAGGAGATACTATGGTTACTACCGTAGCAGGAACAAGATACCAGGTAATGGGACTAACTCCAGGCACCGAATATTCGTTTAGAGTAGTAGCCATGGATGCAGCGGGCAACAAGTCTGGATTTAGTAACACAGCTACAGCCTCTACATTACCAGATGATACTACCGATACCGAAGCACCTACAGAGCCAACAGAACTAATGACTAGTAATGAGACACAAACCACCATCGATCTTAGCTGGATGGCAGCTACCGATAATGTAGGCGTAACAGGATATGAAGTGTATCAAGGTGATACCATGATCGCCACGGTTGAAGGCACAAGATATCAAGCAATGGGATTAACCCCAAATACCGAATACTCATTTAGAGTATTAGCTATGGATGCAGCGGGTAATAAATCAAGGTTTAGTAATACGGCTACTGCTTCTACTTTACCAGAAGATACTGCCGATACCGAAGCTCCTACTGCTCCAACAGCATTGGCTGCTTCTAACATTCAACAAACTACTTTAACACTTACCTGGACTGCCTCTACCGATAATGTAGGAGTGACAGGATACAATGTATATCAAGGTACAGAGATGATAGGTACATCTGCTACTACATCATTTAATGTATCAGGATTAGCAGTAGCCACTACCTATCAATTTACCGTATTAGCTATGGATGCAGCAGGAAACATGTCTGAGGCTAGTAATGTAGCAACTGCTACTACCAAAGATGAGGATACTACTAATATTTGTGAAGGTGTATCACCATGGCAATGGGGAGTGCCTTACCAAACAGGTGACAGAGTAGTATACAGAGGAAGCCTTTTTGAGAAATTAGAAAGTGGATGGAAATGGATTGGTAAATGCGGGGCTAGTTCTTGTGAAGGTATAGATGATTGGAAATCAGGAACAAAATATGCTACTGGGGATCAGGTAGTTTACAGAGGTAACTTATGGCAACGTACAGACAGAGGTTGGGTATTTGTTTCATCTTGTGGAGCTAAGTCTTCTAGCAAGATAGCACCTCCAGGAGAAAGTATTGCTATCTATCCAAATCCAGCAGACAATCTAATAAACATTAAAAACTATATTCCATCAGAAGATCAACGTGCAACATATGGTATTTTTGATATATTAGGTAGAAAAGTTGCTAGTGGAGAATATACATCAACAACATATGATGTTTCAAACTTAAAAGCTGGAACTTACATATTCAAGATTACAACAAATGAAGCTGCTTATACTACCTCTTTTGTAAAACAGTAAATTTATAAGTAAGCATATTAATTATTTCAGTGAAATAAAGTTTGTAAGAGACTGTCTAAAAAGATTTAGGCAGTCTTTTTTTATTTAGTTATTTTCGATTTTGAAGCTTTGAGTTTCAAAAAAGTTGATAGTTTTTGGTTGCTAGTTGAGGTTTTTATGTCTGACCTTGTCTGTCTACATTCTTAAACTTACCTTTTTCAGTTTGTGAGCCATGGGAATAAGTCCAAATTCGGTTTCTACTTTATCCATTCCTTTTAGCATTAACCTTTTGAGTCCCATATTTTGTTTGATGTTCCCAAAAATAGCCTCAATATCCCAACATCTTCGTTTTCTATGAGCAATTCTATCTTCTGACCCGAGTTTTTCTTTGGCTCTTTGTTTTAGTCGTGCCAGATTATGGTTGCGTTCTACAATTCTATTTTATTTAGCTTTGTGGCACAAGGATCGCAAAGGGCACCCTTTACAGTTTTTGGCCTGATAGCGATGTATTGTTTGAGTAGAACCATTGGCTGTTTTTCTTTTGCACCTCCCTATACAGGACATGGCTTGCCTCATAGGTCAGTAATAGGTATCGGTGTCTTGATGATAATGTAATTTATCTATGGTAAATGGTTTTTTGATCTTTCCTGATTTAGTTTCTTTTTGTTCTTTATGAAAGTAGTTATATTTTACAAAAGCTTCGATGTTATCTCCTTCTAAATTCTGGTAGTTCTCTTCACTACCATAGCCTGCATAAGCTGTTAAGGTGGCTGGGGTTAAAGCTATCTTTGTATTCTTCTAAATGATCAGCTAGTGCAGTAGTGTCTGTAGTTTTTTGGGATAAGGTATAGTTAACAAGAAATTGATTATTAGAAGAATCTTGAACATTGTAGGTTGCTTTAAGTTGTCCATTTTTCATGTGATCATTTTTCATCCTCATAAAAGTAGCATCAACATCAGTCTTGCTATAACTATTGTGATCTTTTAGAATGGATTCTTGTTTATTGTACTTAGCTACATTACTGGGCCAATGTTTCTTGGCATAATTTAATTTTTGTTTCACTGTTTTGTCAACTTTCTTAATTTCCAAAGCCTGGTTGGTATTATCAATGGTCTTGTCTACTTCTTCTGGATCTATGGCATTAAAACTATCGGGTTCATTGGGGGTTTGTTCCTTTTCTGCATAAACCGTCTCAACATAACGCCATAGGTATTCTAGTTGTTTTTTGATACGTGCCCTAGAGGTTTTAATGTTCTTGCTCCAAACAAAAGTATTACGATTTGCATTAGCCTCGATTTTAGTACCATCTACATAAATATCTTTTAAATTCAAATATCCCTGATCAGCTAGAAGAATAACAACTTGATTGAAAATCTTTTTGAACTTACCCTTTAATTTACCAAAACGAAAGTTCGAAATCGTATTATGGTCTACCCGATAACCACATAAAATGAATATTCTCCGATAAATCCTGTTCTATCTTACGAGAAGAATACAGATTACGTAAATAGGCATACACCAATATTTTCAATAAAACCTTAGGATGATAACTTGAGGTACCACCTCCTTTATAGGTAGCTTCCAAACTACTCAAATCAATACCATCTAAAATCATATTGACAATACGTACAGGATGATTGATAGGAACTAAATCATTATAACTGGGAGAAAGTAAATTCAATTGATCTTGATAGTTAGTCTTCCAGATTTGTCTGCGTTTCATACCTTAAAATACAAAGCAGTAAAAAATCAAAAAAAAGAAGCTACCTTTTTAGACAGCCTCTTTTTTTGTGTTTATAGAGAATGAAAATTTAACAGAATAACACTTTTAAAACGAATTCTGATCCATGAATTACGAATTCTACATGAAACAAATCGTTTAATTGAGGCAAACCCATATGAATAAAAAATGAATTAGTTAATTAATATGTAAATAGCATTTTATTTTTTGCAAAGTGCTTAAAATGTTGTAATTATGTGATAACTTATTATAACACAAACTTAACTTTTAGACATGAATCCACACAAACTAACCTCTGCAAGAGTAGGGCTTTTCGGCCTGCTCAAAAAAATATGTATTGTATTTATTTTATGTATAGGGACATCTATGTATGCTCAACAAGAAAACGACACTTTTTTGATTAGTAACAAAGAGAGTGATTTTTCTCAATCTCTTTTTAACGCTGCAAAAGGCGCGAATATAGCTCTTAAAGTATCTACTTCAGAATCCTTTGATCTACAAATTAACTATAGAAAAGGAGATGTTTCTGATTATAGCGTTATGGGTAGTATAACAAATGCAAGTTTTAAGAAATTAGAGCCAGGTTTTAGTATTTCTAAAGAGAATGGTTTAGTATCTGGTCAAATTATCTTTTATGAAAAGAAAAGAGCATTCGCGATATCAACAAATAATCTGGGGCAGATATTGTCAAAAGAAGTTGATATTAATAGTGTAATGTGCATAGATAAACTCTTGGTTGAAGAAGATGTTGCTCAAGAAAGAGATGTTTCTAAAGATACGTTTTCAAAAGTACAGCCCCAATACGAAAGTTTACCAGGTGCTACCCATGTAATTTATCTTGATTTTGATGGAGAATTTGTTCAAAATACAAGTTGGGCGAATGGAGGAAATATAAATGCACAAGCTTCTTCATTTAGTGATCAGGCAATTTTAGGAATTTGGAGAAATATGGCTGAAGATTTTGCATCATATAGAGTGAATGTTACTACCAAAAGAAGTGTATACAATGGAGCTGCCGTGAACCAAAGAATCATGTGCATTTTTACGCCAACAAAAACAGCAGCACCCTCTGCCGGTGGGGTAGCTTACCTTAATAGTTTTAATAATAATTCTGATGAGCCAACATGGGTATTTAATACAGGAGAACGTACCGCAGGAGAAACAGGATCTCATGAGGTTGGTCATACACTTGGCTTACGTCATGATGGAAAATCTGGAGGTACCGTATATTATGCAGGTCATAATGGTTGGGCTCCTATCATGGGTGTGAGTTATGCGGGAGTTAATGAAGAGGTAGGTCATTGGAGTAAAGGAGAGTACAGTGGAGCTAATAATCTAGAAGATGATATTGCTATTATCTCGGGTACCAGAAACGGATTTGGCTTTAGAGCAGATGATCATGGTAATACTACCAGTAATGCAACAGCATTGGTATCTGATGCGAGCGGAAATGTAGCTGCAAATAGCAACAAGGGATTGATCGAACAAAGAACCGATAAAGATGTATTTTCGTTTACTACATCTGGTGGAAATGTGGAGTTTTCTATAGATCCGTATCCGTATTATCCTAGTTTAAATATTCAAGCAAGACTTTTTAATAGTAGTGGTCAACAAATTGCTTCTTCAAATTTGTCTTCATTTAGAGCTTCTTTCAATACCAGTCTCTCTGCAGGAACATATTATATAGAAGTTGATGGAGTAGGAGAAGGCGCAAATGCTACTGTAGGATATACGGATTACTCTTCTTTGGGTAATTTTACGATTTCTGGTAAATATCCAAAAGGAGGTACTTCGGATACACAAGCACCATCGACACCAACCGGATTAACGTCATCTAATTTACAGGCAACATCTGTATCCCTTTCATGGAACGCTTCGACAGATAATGTAGGGGTAACAGGTTATGATGTGTATCAAGGGAATTCGGTGATCGCAACGGCAACAAGTACTTCATATAATGTGTCAGGCTTAACAGAGAATACTGCCTACCAATTTAGAGTAAAGGCAAAAGATGCAGCAGGTAATGCCTCTGGGTTTAGTAATTCAGTTTCGGTAACAACGTCAAACGATACCATAGACCCCACGTATTGTCCATCAAAAGGTAACAGTGTTTCAGACGAATATATTAGTAGCGTTTCCTTAGGTAGTATTAATAATACGACCACAGGTTCATCTGGTGGATATGGAGACTACACTGCTATTTCAACTTCATTGTCAAAAGGAGCTTCCAATACCATAACTATTACTCCAACATGGACAGGTACCGTTTATAATGAAGCGTATAGTGTATGGATTGATTATAATAATGATGGCGATTTTGCAGATAGTGGCGAGCAAGTCTGGAGCAAAGCTGCTTCGAGAGATACTTCGGTAAGTGGTAGCTTCACAGTGCCTAATAGTGCCAGTAATGGAGAGAGACGTATGCGAGTATCGATGAAGTATAATGGTATTCCTGGTCCTTGTGAATCTTTTAATTATGGAGAAGTAGAAGATTATACCGTGAATATAGGAGGTGTGGTAAACCCAGATCCAACCTGTGATGATGGTATTCAGAATGGGGATGAAACAGGAATAGATTGTGGAGGTTCTTGTGCACCTTGTGATACCAGTGGTACCGTAGTATATGTGGATATGGCAGATCAAATGGCAAGTTCTTCAGCAACCTGGAGTTTCTTCAGAATAGAGATAGGCGATAATAAGGATTATGGAGCTTGGTTTAGTGGGAATATGGTTCGTTTGGTAACGTATAATAAAGGTGTGGTTTGTAATGGTAGTACCAGCAATGTGACATTTTTGGGAGAAGGTGTACAGGTAGGAGCTTCTAGTAATTTTGTAGCAAATCCAAACAGCTACATAGTAAGTTCATCATCGTATACAGATTGGCATGGTAAATCAGGATATATAGGATTTACATTTCAGATAGGAGGAGCAACTCATTATGGATGGTTCTATGTCACAGTAGCAACAAACGGCTTATCATATACAATCAAGGATTATGCATATAATACCACTGCCGGACAAGGTTTGGTAACAAAAAGACCAAGTACTTCTGCATCTAAAACAGGAAATACTACTTCTAGAATTAGTGCATACCCAAATCCATTTAGAGGAACATTTACCTTGAATGTCTCTAAATTGGCTAGTGATAATTTTACAGTAAAAGTATACAATGTTTTAGGTAAAGAAATAATTGCCAAAAGGTTTACAAAAAACCCAGGTAGTATCAGTTTGGGAGATGGTATTAAAATGTCTTCGGGGACTTATTTTGTGAAAGTATTCACAGAAAATCAAGCCGAAACATTACAAATAGCAAGTTTTAACTAAGTAAAAACCATGTATGGAAGCTGAATTCAAAGTTAAAAACAAAAGAATTCGGCTTCCCTATGTTATTGTAAGAAAAAACTCAAATTTTTGTAAAATGAAATTCAATCAAATGATTATAAGTAGTGCCATATAACACCACGTTTTTACATTATTAGAATAACTTTTTTGATTTGAATACATACGTTAATAAAATGTCATATAGCATTTTTTTAATGCCGATAATATTATGATTATGCAGTAAATTATTTTTATAACACAAACAAACACTTTTTAAACATGAATTCACCACAACAATTACCTTTAAAGATTCCACTGTACTTATATTTATTCAATAAACTTTCTGGATAAAGTAATTTTTAAGAATTGTCTCTAAATAATTTAAGTAAAAATTACCTAAACTAATCTTTGTTCAATACTTCATGTGCTATTTTATGGGAGGATAGCGTCTTCTTAATGATATCCACAAAAGTCCATTGCTTTTTAGAATTTATATGTTGATTGAATCCAAATAATTTTAAGCTTAATACTCAAGAAATAGAGTTGTTAGGGTAAAACAACTTTGCTCTTGAAGTCATTTTATATTTATTTTTTCAAATACAAACTCAATTTAATTATGAAAACGCGATTAGTAGTACTCGTGGGGTTGTTTATTCTTAATTTAGGATATTCCCAAAATTTCTGGACTACAAGTTACCAGAAAAACCAAAAACTTACCGATGTTTCAGCTAAGGTAAATTTGCAAAATCAAACCATTTATAAATTAGATTTAAAAGCACTAAAAAATGCATTAAAAAAGTCTCCTCAGCGAGCAAAATCTTCTGGAAACTCTGATATTGTCATTACTTTTCCTAACCGAAAGGGTGAATTTGAAGCTTATCGTGTATCTCAAACTTCGGTATTACATCCTGACCTTGCCAAAAGATTTCCTTCTATCAATTCGTATATAGGAGTAGGTATGGTTGACAAATCTGCTGTGATCAGGTTTAGTATTTCTGATACAGATGGATTTCATGCAATGATTAGGAGAGCAGGTGCTCAGTCAGAATATATCGATGAATATTCTAAAAGCAGAACAAGTTATATGGTATATTCAAAAGATGATATGACTGGTGAACAAGAGTTTAGCTGTGACCTTATAAAATTGGGGGTAGAGAAGACAAGTCTTGATTTTGATAATCTACAGCAAAGAAATGCTAATGATGGTACGCTTAGAACGTATCGTTTGGCATTAGCTTGTACGGGTGAGTATGCGCAGTTTCATATCAATGATCAGGACATCTCTCCTGGTGCCACAGATGCAGTAAAAAAAGCAGCAGTTTTAGCTGCTATGAATACCACAATGACCAGAGTAAATGGTATTTATGAAACAGATCTTGGGGTTACAATGCAAATTGTAGCCAATAATGATAATGTAATTTATCTTGATGGTAATACAGATCCTTATGGATCAGATCCATTAGGTCAAAACCAAGGGGTTTGTGATCAGCAAATAGGAAATGCAAACTATGATATAGGGCATGTAGTGGGCGGAACTGGTAATAATGGAGTAGCAGGATTAGCAGTGGTTTGCGGTAGTAGAAAAGCGGCTGGTTATACAGGTAGTTCTACTCCTAAAGCAGATCCTTTTGATGTAGATTATGTAGCCCATGAGATGGGACATCAGTTTGGGGCAAATCATACGCAAAATAATTCATGTAATAGAAATGGTAGTACAGCGGTAGAGCCAGGAAGCGCTTCTACAATCATGGGGTATGCAGGGATTTGTAGTCCAAATGTTCAGAACAAAAGTGATGATCATTTTCATGCTATTAGTATACAAGAAATGTGGAATTATGTAATAGGAAATGCTTCTTGTTCTCAAAATACAACTACAGGTAATTCAGCTCCGACTGCCAATGCAGGAAACGATTTTACTATACCAAGATCTACACCCTTTATTTTAAAGGGAGCTGGAACAGATGCGAATGCCAATGATCAACTAACGTATAACTGGGAACAAATGGATGCTGAGGTAGCAACCATGCCACCTACAGCAACTTCTACGTCAGGACCGGCTTTTCGTTCATTACCTTCAAAAACATCACCAGACAGATACATGCCAGATTTGGCTACCGTTATAGCTGGAAATACTGCATCACAATGGGAAGTAGTTCCTTCTGTAGCCAGAGTTATGGATTTTAGGCTTACGGTAAGAGATAACCATTCTGGAGGCGGTAACACGGCTTCAGATGATACCAGAATTACAATAAGCGGTAATGCAGGTCCTTTTGTAGTAAATTCACCAAATACCAATGTAAGCTGGGCTTCGGGATCCTCTCAAACCGTTACCTGGAGTGTAGCAGGAACGACAGGAAATGGTGTAAATGCGGCCAATGTAGATATTTTATTATCGACTGATGGAGGGAATACATATCCCGTGACTATAGCATCAGGCGTGGCAAATGATGGTTCGCATACAATTACGGTTCCTAATAATCAAGGTACTCAAAACAGAATTATGGTTAGAGGATCCAATCATATCTTTTATGATATATCCAATGCCAACTTTACGATTACAGGAGGTACGGTAGATAATCAGGCACCTACTACACCTACTGGGCTAACAGCATCCAACATTACACAAACTACGGTTAATTTATCATGGACAGCTTCTACTGATAATGTGGGAGTAACGGGCTATGACGTATACCAGGGAAATAATGTGGTAGCTACCGTTACAGGAACTACACGCCAGATTACCGGGTTAACTGTAGCTACGGCATACTCATTTAGAGTAAAAGCAAAAGATGCTGCGGGTAATGAATCTGGATTTAGTAATACTGTCAATGCTACTACCTTGCCAGATGATACAGGCGATACACAAGCGCCAACCACTCCTACTAACCTTACCTCGTCTAATGTAACTCAAACTTCAGTAGATTTGTCGTGGACTGCTTCTACTGATAATGTGGGAGTAACGGGCTATGATGTATATCAGGGAAATAGTGTGGTTGCTACTGCTACAGGAACTACCCGTCAGGTTAACGGGTTAACTGCAGCTACGACATACTCATTTAGAGTAAAAGCAAAGGATGCTGCAGGTAACGAATCTGGATTTAGTAATACCGTTTCCGTAACTACATTAGCAGATACTACGAATCCAACCTATTGCTCTTCTAATGGTCAAAGTGTTGCAGATGAGTATATAAGTAACGTAACATTAGGTAGTGTCAATAATACTACCATTGGTTCTTCTGGAGGGTATGTAGATTATACTTCAATCTCTACTACCTTATCCAAAGGAGCGTCTAATACCATTACCATTACACCAACCTGGACAGGTACAGTTTATAATGAAGGATATAGTGTTTGGATTGATTATAACAAAAATGGTGATTTTACAGATCCAGGAGAGCAAGTGTTTAGTAAAGCAATATCCACAGATACTTCGGTAAGCGGGAGCTTTACTGTGCCTGCATCTGCTACCAATGGGAATACCCGTATGAGAGTATCTATGAAATACAATGGAATACCAACCTCGTGTGAGTCTTTTAGCTATGGAGAAGTAGAAGATTATACTGTAATTATTACAGATGGTACAGGTCCAACCTGTAACGACGGGATACAAAATGGAGATGAAACGGGTATAGATTGTGGAGGTTCTTGTGAACCCTGCCCAGTTACCGTAACCTATTGTACCGCTACAGGTAATGGTGGTCCAGAAGCCATCTCGAATGTTACTTTTGCAGGGATCAATAATTCATCGACACGCGGTGCTACAGGATACGAAGACTTTACTTCTTCTTCGGCAAGTGTGAATATAGGGGTAAACTATAACCTTGATGTTACTATCATAGGCTATCAAGGAGGGTCTACCGATGAGATTTATGCCTGGATCGATTGGAATCGAGATGGTGACTTTACAGATGCAGGAGAGAATTATACCGTAGCAAAAACATCTAACTTACAAGGAAGTATATCTATTAATGTACCACAAGGGGCAAATGTTGGATCTACCAGAATGAGGGTGCTTGTTTCTTATTACGATAATGAAAACAATCCTTGTGATACGGGTACCAATGATGTTCGTTATGGAGAGTATGAAGATTATACTGTCTTAGTAACTACTGGTAAATCCAGTAATTCTAATAGCAGAGATGCTTTCTTTATTGCTACTAACCCTGTTGCTGCTTATGGTAGTTTACAAGTAAACTTTAGTAATACTATTGTTGGAAATGCAAAAATTACTGTGTTTGATACCAATGGAAGAAAAGTGGCTTACTTTAACGAAGAAAAAGATTCTGGAAGCTCTTTGTCATTACCACTAAACGGAAAACTAAGACAAGGATTATATTTTGTAAACATACAAACAAAGGATGAAAACGGAACTAAAAGTTTTATTGTGAAGTAATGTGAACTATTTGTTGTTAATAGTTAGTTACCAGGAGGCTGCCATTTTTGGCAGCCTTTTTTTTAACCCGGAATATGCATTGGAACTTCGTAATGAGGCTTTCAAATACCATAAACACCGATGTTTTCTTGATTTTAGCGTAGCATCGCTACGCTAAAATCAAGAAAACATAGTGAAACGGTAGTGTTTGCAGTAGTTGAAAGACGTAATAGACTTTCTAATGCATATTTTGGGTTTAAGTAATACAGTTTTTGGATGAGAATTTCGTGTAATACCATTTCTTAGTTGAAACTACCTGCTAAAATCATTTCTTTTTGTTTCATACTTCAAAATGAAATAGATCGATAGCGCTACGATCCCTATATTTTCTTTCTCGTCTGAATTAAACATAAGTTGATTCAGTTTAGGGTGATTTCAATTAAGAACAGATATAAGATAGGAAATGCAAAAACAGATTAGAGGTATTTTATGGTTTATTTGAAATAAGTTTGATCTTTTTTAAGACAGGTTTAAAAACATCAGAGCTTACCTGTACTTGGTCACCAATGGTAAATGAACGTATTTCTTGTTCATCAATCATAATTGAGATAGAGTTTGTTCCTGTTAGAAGTGTAACGATGTACTGTGAGTTTTCTTTTTCTTGGATACCAACAATTTTACCAATAAACTGTATGTTTTTATCGTTGTTATGATGAGTAAATATAGTTAAAGGACTTCCTTGTTGTGTTATTTGTCCGTGATCAAGGATAAACATATGATCAGACATTTTGATCACCTCGCTAACATCATGGCTTATCAGTATGGTGGTGATTGCGTATTTTTGATGTACTGCAAGGATATAATCTTGTAACTTTGATCGCATGTGATGATCCAGTGCAGATAGGGGTTCGTCGAGCATAAGAATTTCGGGTTTTCGAACCATTGCTCTGGCCAATGCCACTCTTTGTTGTTGACCACCAGATAGTCTTTGTGGTTTCTTGTCTTGTAGTTGTTCTAATTCAATAATGTTGATCAGTTCGTTTACAATACCGGCATTTTGTCCTTTGTCAAGAGCAAAAAGAAGATTTTCTTTAACCGTCATGTTAGGGAATAGGGCGTAGTCCTGAAACATAAACCCAATTTTTCGTTGTTGTGGTTTCAGGCAAATTCTTTTTTCTGTATCGAGCCAGGTTTTCGAATTTACTTTAATGAGTCCTTTATCTACTTTCAATAAACCTGCAAGCATTCTTAGGATAGATGTTTTTCCCGCTCCCGATTTTCCGTAAAACGTAACAAAACTTCCTTGTTTGATAGTAATATCTATATCCAGAAGCATTTTTCCGTCAACGGCATCCAATTCTTTTTGTAATCTAAGTTGTATCATCTCCAGAATCGTTTTAGATAACTACCGTTTATTAAATAGACAAGTAGCAAAATAAAAAATGTAATGATAAAAAGAATGAGAGAATACATATGGGCAGTGTCATAATTAAGCGCTTCTACTTCGTCATAAATGGCAATAGATGCAACTTTTGTTTTGCCCGGCATATTACCTCCAATCATTAGCACTACTCCAAACTCTCCGATAGTGTGTGCAAAAGCCAAAACGATTCCGGTTAATAAAGAAGGTTTGATATTAGGAAGTAATATTTTGAAAAGTGTTCTTGTTTTTGATTTTCCCAACACATAAGAAGCTTCGATAAGTGTAGAGGAAAGGTTAGCAAGCCCAGCTTGTATAGGATGAACCATAAAAGGTAAACTATATAGAATAGAGGCAATAACCAATCCTTTAAACGAAAAGATAAGTTGTATCCCCAAAGTAGTATGTAACCAATGACCAATCATACTAGAGGGACTAAAAACAAGTAAAAGATAAAACCCTATAACCGTAGGAGGTAATACTAGTGGCATGCTAACAAAGGTTTCTATAATCGGTTTTATTTTTGATTTTGAATAGGCAAGCCAGTAGGCCAAAGGGATAGATACAATTAGTAAAAGAATTGTTGTTACTAGTGCCAATTTAAATGTTAATAATAAGGGTTGCCAATCCATGATGCGAATACTTATGTGTTAATTGTTTTGATCATTGTTGTCTAAAAATGTTGTTACGGAGTTGAATATCCATATTCTTCCAGAATCTTTTTGGCACTTGCTGAAGATAAAAAATTATAAAATTTTTTGGCTTTTTTCTGTGTTTCAACTTCTTGCTTGATCACCACCACAGCCTGAGCAATTTTAGAATAATCATCTTCATCCAACGAGATCCATTTGCCTTTGTTTTTGATTTGTGAAGATAAAACTACGGATTTTGAGGTAAACCCTATTTCTGCCGATTTGGAAACGATAAATTGATTGGCCTGCGAGATGCTTTCTCCATACACTAGTTTGTTTTGTATGGTGTCATAAAGATTGTGTTTTCTTAATACCTCTACAGCAGCAACACCATAAGGAGCAGTTTTTGGATTTGCTATAGCAATATGGCGTACGTTGGGTTTGCTTAGAATACCTAAGGATACATCTATATCTTTATGCATCGACCACAACACTAATTTCCCATATCCGTAGATTTTTGGTGCACCATTGGTTCTTCCGGTTTCGAATAATTCTTTTGGATATTTTTCGTCTGCAGACATAAACACATCAAAAGGAGCACCTTCTTTGATTTGAGCGGTTAATTTACCAGATGAGCTTATAACAAGAGTGCAAGGGATTCCTGTTTGTATTGTAAATGTTTTTGATAATTGTTTGATGGCAAACTGCATATTCGAGGCAGCTGCTATAGTTAACCCACTATCTTGTTTCTGTGAACAAGAAATACTTAGTAGTATAAGCAGTATGCCGTATAGATATGCTTTCTTAGTCATTAGTTCTTCTTTACGATCCTTTTTTAGATTAATTTTACTTAAATAAAGCATGTTGATTGCCAAAAAGTCAAGGTAAATATATAATCCTGTAAAATGAATTTTTTTATCGTATTTATCTCGTCAACAATCAAAAACAAAAGAATGTGCTAGAAGAGTGCTAATTAGGTATGTTTTTAGACCGTTTGCTGCATCCATTCGTTAAAATCTATATATCCCAGGATGTGATCGGGAATAGGGTGTTCTTCTAGTTGTGTTCTAAGTGTTACAAAAGCAGTTCTTTTTTCTGTTGGTGAATCTTCGGCAGTTTTGGATAAAAATTTTAAAATTATTTTCTCATAGGAATCTATGTTTTTTTGTTTTTTCAATAGCTTTTTAAAGTTGTCAATCAAATACCGAAGTGAGAAACCGTTACCCAGTTCATAATGCACCAATAGATTCAGCCAGTAGGTGTAGGTGATTAGATCCTGTCGATCTTTTTTTGTTAAATTATTGATAATGTCATTGATCCAAAACAATGCTTTTTTATAATCTTTTTTCAAAAAGTAAATGTTTGCAAATTGAAAACGAAATGATAGCCAGTAATTGTTAGGAACCAGAGTTTTATGTTGGTCGATAAAGTTTTGTATTTCGTCTATAATTTCGTGAGTAGTATGCAAGCCTTTTAAGGTTCTGTGGATTTCTAACTCCATATTATACAAGCGTAGTATTTCCTTAATAACGGGTGCAGAAGTAGTAGAAACAGTTTCTATTTTTTGTTTTAAGAGCAAGATGCGAACAAATGCTTCTTTGTGTTGTTTTTTGAAGACTAAAAAACCAAGCAAATTATTATAAACAGAAAAATACATGGCAAAATATTCTTTTAATAAATCTGGGTGTTGCTCCCATTCTTTAAGAAGGTCTTCTAGTGTTTGTTTTGCTTTGTCAGAATGTTGAGAGAGTAGTTGTTTCCTGTATTTGTGTAAAGTTTTGAGGGTTCTGTTTTGTAACGATGTTGTTTTTTTGTGTGATAGTGAAAACTGAGAAGGATTAATATTCGCCAAAAGAAGATTCACATACTCGTTAGTGGCTTGTAATGTGTTTTTTTGAGCGAGAATAATGGTTTTAAGGGATTCGAAATCTTGTGGATATAACGCTTGATGTACTTTTCTTTTCCAATCCTGTATATGAAACAATAACATGTTTTGCTGAAAGTTTTTTGCTTTCTTTTCTGCTCTATATAATTCACTTTGGCAGATGGTATATTGCCCTTTTTGAAACAAGATTTCTACATTGCGAATAATATCCAGTAGCTCGGCATTCTTAGAAGTTTTTGAATGATAATTTCTTAATGATTGAAGAATGCGTTGTTTTAAATAGTTCTTGATAGTAGTTAGCTGATTGATAAAAGCTTTGTCTTTAAAAAGAACCTTAATAGCACTTTCATCGTACAATTTTTGTGCTTCAATAGCATTGAATAACTGAAGATACTCTGCCGATTCATTACCTGCAATACTCAACTTAAAATAACGTTTTTCGCTCTTGGATAAAGATTGTATTAAATAGAATAATTCTTCGTTTTTTTTCATTTTAGAAACCTATGTTTTCTCAAAAATATGATTTTTTTGATTCTCGTCGTAACTTATCTTTGAAATACTAATAATCATTTAATTTTATCTAATATGTCTAATGCAATAAACTGGTTCGAGATACCAAGTACAAATTTTGAAAGAGCAATCAAGTTTTATAATGAACTTTTGAATGTAGAACTGCAACCTATGGTAATGGATTTTAAAATGGCCTTTTTTCCATACAAAGATGGCGGAGTAGGAGGTTGTATCACTCATGGTAATGGAAATAAGCCTTCACAAGAAGGTACATTTGCTTATCTTAATGGGGGAGAAGATTTATCGGTTCCTTTGGCAAGGGTAGAAAAAGCAGGAGGAAAAGTTTTAATGCCTAAAACATCGTTAGGTGAAAATGGATTTATGGCTATTTTTCTGGATACCGAAGGAAATAGAGTCGCTTTTCACTCGATGAAATAAATAAAAGTTGAAGCCATCCCTATTGTAAAATTACAGGATAGCTTACTTAACAAATGCTAATATGTTTGTCGAATCATAATTACAGTACTATGAACTATTTTACAGAAGATTTTCTTTCTTTTTTTAAGGAGCTTGCAACAAACAATCATAAAGATTGGTTTCATGCCAATAAGAAACGATACGAAATGAGTGTCAAAAAACCTTTTGAACTATTTCTCGAAGATATGATCAGTGAGATTAAAAAAGTAGATCCAAAAGTTGCAATAACTCCTAAAGAATGTATTCTTCGAATTAATAGAGATATTCGTTTTTCTAAGGACAAGTCTCCCTATAACTTACATTATACTGCGTTTATATCTCCTGGCGGGCGAAAAAATAAAAGTATGCCTGGTATTTTTATAAGGCTCTCCCCAGAAATGGTTGGTATTATGGGAGGGTGTTTTGGGCCGACAAAAGATCAATTAGAGAAAATAAGAAGTGCTATAAAAAATAATCCAGGTAAATTTAGAGCATTGATAGAAGAAAGAGATTTTGTTCAGAAGTTTGGTCAAATACGTGGAGACAGCTTAAAACGAATTCCTAAAGAATGGCAGGATACATTCGAAAAGGAACCCTTAATAGCCAACAAACAATTCTATTTTATAGCAGAAGAAACACCAGAGTTGATTTGTAGCGATTCTTTAAAACAAGAATTGATGAAGTATTGGCACATCATGCGACCCGTAAATGAATATCTAACCCAGGCAATTCAATAATTTTATAGCAAATGGCATATAACGAATTTATAGCAGATAGAATCCGACAGATTTTTAAGGAACGTAAAGCAAATTTTTATGAAAAGAAAATGATGGGAGGCTTGTGTTTTATGGTTGATGATAAGATGTGTTGTGGGATACATTATAGTAAGAAAAAAGAAACCGATCTTTTGATGGCAAGAATAGGAGAAGAAGCCTATGATCATGCAAGTAAGAAGGAAGGAGTGCAACCAATGGATTTTACAGGAAGACCTATGAAAGGATTTGTTTTTGTTACTCCAGATGGTTTTGATCTTGATAAAGACTTAGAATATTGGGTAGATTTGTGTCTTGCTTTTAACCCATTTGCAAAGAAGAGCAAAAAAAGGCAGTAGGTGTTTTGAAGTAGGTATCTTAGACTGTTTGTTTGTTATTGAATTCTTTTTGAGGGTTAATTTCCCCACAAATCACATGTATTCTTTTTGACCAATAAATTGGTATATAGTCGAATAGTTGTGTAAAACAATTAATCGCAATAGCAAGTTGAAAGCAAAATACGCTATATTGTTTCTATATTAATCTTACTTTTTAGTAATCATTTAATTTAAAAACTAATGGAATTAATTGTAACAATTATTATCGGAGCAGTCGCAGGTTGGCTGGGAAGCACTATTTATAAAGGAACTAGCCTTGGTATTCTAGGAAACATTGTTGTGGGTATCATAGGAAGTTTTGTAGGGAGTTGGTCCCTAGGTAAACTAGGTATTCATATAGGTTCAGGATGGATTGGTGCTATACTTACTGGTGCAATCGGTGCGGTAATAATTCTTTTTCTACTTAATTTGATATTCAAGAAAAGATAATCTTGATTCTGTATATTGAACTGGTTTAAACTTTTTTCAATTCACTATAAAAAATGATAATTTTTCGCATGAATCAAAAAAAGTTTAAACCAGTTCATTAAAAGCACCTAAAATTAGGTGCTTTTAATATGTATTATGGGGTTGGTTGATCTAAAAATCGGATTAATACAAAATAAACTATAAACACCACTAATCTGTTTGTTCATTTCCTCTCTTATTTCATTGCAAAAAGCTTCGGTAGCTATTGCTATACAAGAATTTTACAGCTTCATAAGAAAAGAAAGCAACTATACATCTTATGTCGCACTTTATGATTTATTTGGTATAAAACTTTGCTTAGTATAGGGTAGTTTAGTGTTTTACTATCATTTCTACTCTTTTAGAATCATTACTTTCTATATGAATAAAATAAGTACCCACTTCTAATTGTTGTAGGTTTACTAAAATCTCGTTAGTGGCATTTTCATTCAAGATATATGAATCTACTATTATTCTACCGTTAGTGTCATATACATATAGTGTTGCATCTTGTAATGAATTAACGTTGCCAATGGTAAGTATACTCTTTACTGGATTAGGAAAAATGGTTAAGTCTTCGTATTGACTGCTGATATTTACAGAAAATACAACCTCTTGAGTTTTGTTTTTACAGTTTTCAAGATCAAGTGGAGCGCTTACTGACCATTCTCCTTCTTCAGAACTATGGTTTCTAACATTTGTCAGTGTTAAGGTATTGGATACATGTTTTGTTCCGCTTGGAGATATCCATGTTAATTTATTTTTGTTGAATGTTGTAGTAGGGTTTAATGATAAATCCGAACCTTCGATCAATGTAATTTCATCTCCATTTTTGAGATCTATTGCTGTTCCATTATCAATACTGTATGTTATTATATCCTGTGGATGTAGTATTTCATCAACAGTAATATTAACTGCAGTTCTTGCCGATTCGCAAATTCCTCCTTTAGATTTAATATTCCAATCATAAAAGAAGAAGTAAGAATCTGGGTCATTTGCAGTATTTCCAATAATTGATACGGTTTTGTTCGGAGATGAATAAGGATAGTTTACTTCATTTCCAGGAGGAGTTCTTTTCATTTGGATTAAACCTTGTCCAAGCTTTATGATATGGTTTTTCCCCTTAGGAATTTCAAAATTCACAAACAATCGAGACTCTCCTGCGGGAATCATTAATGTTTTAGAGGTTATAATTGTGCCCGTAGCATCAACAATTTCAATGGTTCTTTCTCCTGAAGTAACAGCGGATACTGTAAAGGACTCTAACAAGATATCATCCATGGTGTCAAATAGTAATCCCTCTTCATTATTATAAGGTGTTGCCGTATGAATATCAGCAGTACTTAGGCTTTCTGGTATAGTTGGTAGAGAAGTGCCAGCAACATAATATGTTTTATTTTCTGTGAGTATTGGAGAAGTAAAAGTTTTACCGATGGCGATTTCTTTTTCTGAATTTACAGCGTTATACCACTTATAACCAGTACTTCCATTGGCTGTTAACGTAATAGTTTCATTTATGCAGGTAGCATAATCGGTATTTATTGTCGGTTGAATAGCATTTTCTTCTATGTCAAGAGTATATGTTAATGCAGTGGTACCGCAAGTATCCGAAGATGTAATGGTTAAGGTATATTGTCCGTTTTGATTTGTAGTTATATCATTAAGAGTAATAGTTGATGCTGTACTAGAAAAATTATTTGGACCATTCCATTCAAAAGTCGGATCGTTGCCAATCGTTACCACAGCCTCTAGTTGAATATTTTGTCCTTCACATGATCTTATATACGAAGAGTTTTCTAAGGAGCTGTTATTTATATAAGCCTTTTGTTCTGCTGTAATTGAAGCGCATAGAGGGAGTTTCGATCTCCAAATCCCTCTTCCATAGGTGGCAACAGTAATAGAATTATCTGTGGTGTTTATTTCTAAGTCATTGACTATAGTTGTGGGTAAGTTTTTAGAGAATATTTCCCATGTATTGTCTTTTGTACTTCTATATACTCCTATACTTGTTCCAACATATATTGGGTCTTGTTCGTGATTTGGTTGATGTACTATATCCATAATGAATACATATTTGTCGGTAACAGGAAGGTTTTTGGTAATGTTATTAAAAGTTCTTCCTCCATTTTCAGAGTAATGAACAGATGACGATGTAGTGACCCAAATTTTATCTGGATCGGCATGATGTATGGCGATTCCTTTGATTCTTTTGCCAAAGTTATGGACATTACTGACCGATGTGCCACCATTATTACTTCGTTTAAGTATTGCATTTACAGCAATATATATAATTTGGTCATTTGAAGGTGCGATTTTCATTGCGCTGGCAGAACCTGATAGATTGGCTAGTTCTGTCCAATCTGACTCATCATCATTAAGACGATACAATTTGTTATAGGCGGCAAAAACTTTTCCTACTGAATTGACTTCTAACGGTGTTACCCACTTTCCTGAAGATCCAGATGGCTGCTCTACAAAATTTGTTAAATTGTTTCCAGAATTGTTTGAAATACACAATAACCTTCCATTTTGAACAAAGCCATAGTATTTATTATCGTCAGTATTATCAATAGCAGTATCCATTCCATCAGCACCATAAAAATTCAACCAATTTCCGTTTTCGTTATAGGCATGACCACCATTATCCTGAAGCCCACCTACCATTTTATTGGCATCGTTTTTAGAAATTGCAATTTTATAGAATTGGCTTGCTTGTATACCAGCAGTGTAGTCTGTAAAATTAATTCCGCTATCTGTAGTTGAATAAATTCCGCCATCAGAACAAACAAATATCCTGTTGTCAAAGGCTCTTATCGTATGAATATCGGCATGGGTATAGGCGTTTGAATTTGGTTCGTTCCACTCATTAACCTTGGTAAAGGTGCTCCCTCCTGTGGTTGATTTCCATACATTTAGACAGCCTACAAAAATCTCTTCAGCATTAGTGGTAGATGCTCCAAGAGCTAAATCATAGTAAGCTTGCTCGCTTTCAATTACATCTGTACTTGTATTTCTAGAAGAAAAGGATGCTCCACTATCTATAGATCGGTATAGTCCATTAAATGTTTGATCATTTTTAACACTTAAAAGGTATACATAAGCAGTATTGGCAGGAGTAACGTCGATTACCATCCTACTACTGTTTTGAGGTAATCCTTGTGAAACTTGGGTAAATGAATTACCAGAATTAATGGATCTAAAAAAACTATTAGAGGTTACGGCATATATGATATTTGGATTACCAGGTTTTAATTTAAGGTCTAATACATTTCCGTGCATTGTGCGTGTCCAACTAGTCCCTGCATTTGTCGATTTGTAAACTCCTCTATTAGAAGCAATCCATAAAATATTCGAGTCAGATGGGTGGATATATATCTCGCTAATTATAGATGGTGTATTGCCTGGATGTAACCCTGTAGGATTCCAGGTAGTTCCTCCATCTGTAGATATGTAAACTCCTGCACTCAATGTGTCAGAAGCATCATCATCACCAGTAGCTATATAAATAGTATCCGAGTTTGAATAATCGATCGCAATTGCCGAAACTCCAATTTGGGGTAAGTTATCGGTTATAGGGATCCATGTATTCCCTGCATTGGTTGATTTCCATAGACCTCCTGCAGGAGTACCAATGTACCATACTTCGCTGTTATTTGGATCTACAATAATGGCATTAACCCTTGCTTGACCCGAAGACCAGGATCCTGTATTTGTATGAGATTGTGGTCCCATAGCAAACCAATTACTTTGATCTGTTGTATTTGACTTGTTTTGTAGTTTTTGTTTATTTTGCCAAGCATCCCATTGATCTTTTGTGGTAGGTAAATACCCTTTGTCATTTGCAACATCTTCCCATATATACTCCCATCGTTTAAAAGGTTTGTAACCACTCCCTTTTTTATTAGGATCTTTATTTTTCCAATATTCATTAAAAGCATTTTGAATCTTTTCGAATGTAATATCACCTTCTGAATTGCTTTTATTTTTAAATTGGTTTAACCAGGGAGCATTTGGATTAAATTGAGCGTTACTGGCTGCTATCATACAAAAGAAGGCAAATGCTATTAGGGGTGATTTTTTATGCATACTATGTTTTTGATTTTCAGGGACTGATTTGGGAAGAGATGAGGAGCAAATGTAATATTTTTATCTAATTGTTTGATATTAATTTGTAAGAATTTTTGAAAAAAAGTGTTTTTAATCTATTTTTTTTGTTTTTAAAAGTGTTTTTTGATTCTTTTTTAGTGTTAATGTAAGAAAATTAATTCAATATTAAACCAAAATTCACCGGTATCTTACAGGTTTACATGTAAGTTTTTTAGACTTTTTTAATTCTCTGAGGCTTGCCTAGAAATGTTAAAATTGTTTATCCGGCGGATGCCTTGAGCTTGTTTTGAGGTAGTTGACTTAGAATTCCCCGACGCTTGTATGGCTGGATAAGAGAAAAGTTTGAAAGCCTTAGGTTTTCATAAAACAAAAAATAAGTTTTTTCCCGTTAAATGTCTTGAGGGCTTGTCCCAAGTATCATGTACTTTGTTTTTTATGCTAGTTTACTTGTTATTAGGTGTTTTTCTGAGTTATTTCGCTTGCCAATTTTGTTCGTTTATTGGGATTAAAATACCTCTGTAAAACACCACCTTTTACATTGTTAACATCAAACTCTATTACAAAAGCGTTATGGTCTATTTTTTCGAGTAAGCGATATGTTTTTCTAATATCTATACGATTTACAATGGTGTGTATAATTCTAGTCTCGTTCTGTTGTCCCGATGTGCCGTAGCCAGAAACACCTTTGTATACCGTGACACCAACACCTATTTTTTGAGTAAGTCCTTTTTCAACAAGTTCTGCTTTACGCGAAATAATTGTAAATCCTATAAAATCCTCAAAGCCTTCGATTACCAGATCAATTACTTTTGCTGTAATAATATAGGTTAATATAGAATACATCGCGATTTCTTTAGAGATAAGAAGTGCAGTAATTCCAAAGAGTACTATATTAAATAAGAGTATTGTTTTTCCTATGGTCACACCAAATTTTTCGTAAATAAAAATACCCAAAATCTCTGAGCCATCTAGTACAGAACCGTTTCTTATAGATAAACCGATTCCTGCCCCTAAAAAGAGCCCACCAAAAATAGCTATGAGTAATTTATCCTCTGTAATTATAGGAAAGCTTTCTAGGCTGATTGAAATAGATAAAAGAACTATAGAAATAATAGATTTTATGAGTATCTCTTTTGAAATTGTGAATGCTCCAAGAATTAAAAAAGGAATACTAACCAAAATCAGAATTATGGCTATGTCCAAACTGATTTTTTCACTTAGTAGTATGGCAATTCCGGTTACTCCCCCGTCTAAAAATCCATTGGGTAATAAAAAAGCTTTCAAACCAATACTAGCAAGAAGAATACCGATAATGATTTGAATATATTCTTTAATAAAGTTAAGTATTGCTTTCTTTTTCATAGTTGTGGTGAATTCTAAATGAATAACAACATATGTGTTTTGATGCTGTTATAAATTCAAGATTATTTTGAGTCAAAAAATATCAATTTATAGAAGACTATCTAGCAATGATACCTATGACCTTTTTTTAGTGATTTACTGTTTTCTATAGGCGTTTTGTTTTGTGGTATTATCATACATTTTGATTTTTTAATTCATTATCTCTGGTTCTGAAATGCCCAGGGCGTTATACAAACTGGCATTTGCTTTTAAAAATTTAATTTGTAATGTATTGGCTTTTAATTGGGCTTCGATAAGTTTTTGCTCTCGTGAGTTTACTAAGAAAAGTGAACTCTCACCTAATTCAAACTTGCGTTCTTCTGCGGTAAGCATAGTTTTATAACTGATCACAATTCCTCTAATTAAGCTATTTTGTTCTTGTAATGATACAATCTCGGCATTTGCTTCAATAATTCTATTCTGAAGTGTAAGAGAGGTAGCTGCTCGTTCGAAATTTGCATCTTTTAATTTTAAATCTGCAAGTTTTACGTCACCTCGCTCTTTTCGTAAAAATAGCGGGATGCTAAAATTAACTCCTGCTTTATAATTTGCTGTATTAAAGCTATTAAGTTGGTCACCGTCGGGGGTGATAAAATTATACTGAAAATCCAATTTAGGTAATAACTTATTTCTTTTGAGTGAACGATCTATTCTTACTCCGTTTATTTTGGCGGTAATGGTGCGTATTTTGGGATGGTTTTCAAGAATTTTGAGATTATTTGTAATCCCTTCCAAATATAATGAATTTGATATCGCACTGCTATCTGGAAATACTGGGCTAACATTTTCTTTTATCTCTAGAGGTACGTCGTTTAGCCATAAAAAAGTACCAACTTTTAATGCGGCTTTTCTAGTTTTTAATCTTGCTGCTTCAAGATTAAGCTTTCTTGTTTCATACGTTATTTTAGCCTCTGTAGTATCTATTGATGCTTTGTCCCCCGATTCGACACTTCGTTTTATACCTTGAAAACGAAGCAGAGCATTGCTTAAAAAATCAGCATAAATTTCTTGTTCGGTATTGGCTTTTACCCATTTAAAATAAGCTAAGCTTGCTTCAAAAATTAGATGGTTAACGAGTAATTCTCTTTGTGCTTTTGTCTGATCTATAAAAAACCTGGCTTTTTTAAGCATGGCCATTCTTTCATTAATTAAGAAGCCTTGAGCCAATGAAAAAGAAACCCCTGCACTATATAATCCTCCGTCAGGTACTGTAAGGTTCGGATTTAAGAATTGGCCTGTGTTTTCTTCAAAATTAGCTTTAAACTCTATACCGTACCAAGTAGGTATTTTAAAGGTTGCATTGAGTTGATCATAGTATTCTGTTTGTTTAAATTTTTTACGGTCATAATCTACCGATACTTTTGGATCAAACCCTCCTCTGGCTTTCAATAAATTTGCTTCCCCAATACTGAGCTGCAGATTGGCTTGTTTTACTAATGGGTGGTATTGTTTTACATAGCCTAAGTATTCTTCAAAAGAAAGTACTTGTTGCGATGAATTTAGTTCGTTTTGGGCGAATGTAGTTTTCGCAAAAAGAAACAAAATTAATGCTGATATGTATTTTGTAGGTGCATTCATTACTGATTTACTTTGTCTTTTTTGTGCTTTCTTGAGGTGTATAATAATTTGGAGGAAAACCATTAAGCTGTCGCCAGATCTCATACCAAATAGGTACATCTTCTAGAAGGGCAATAGTCATAGCTCCTGAGCCAATACGTATATTTTTTGGCCATGCTTCGGCTTCTTTGTCTGGCGCGATCAATACCCTAAATTTTCCATTATCACTTATAAATGTCTCGATAGCGATGACTTTACCAGAATAGGTTCCGAAAGAAGCTCCTGGCCATCCGCTAAATACTATTGCAGGCCATCCATCAAATTGAATACGTACACTTTCATTGATATGAAGTAATGGTAAATCTATGGGTTCGACAAAAGTTTCTACAGCCAAATCATAGTTTGAAGGCATTATTCCTACTAGTTTTTCTCCCTCTTTAAAAGTTTCTCCAATACCATTTTTTATTGCCTTATTGATATATCCATTTTGTGGTGCAGTGATATACATCATTGCATTTCGCATTTCATAGTTTGTTGATTTGTTATCTAATTTGCTTACTTCTACTTCTGCTTCATATTGATTGGATTCTGCGGTAAAACGATCACTACTGGCTTTAGCGATCTTGTCGGCATAAGATGCGGCGATACGGCTTATCTCTACCTCGGCATTGATCACCTCGTTACGAGCAGCTAATAATTTATTCTCTTGCGATACAAGTTTGGCTTGGGTTTCCTGTAGTTTTAATCGTTTTTCTTCTACATCTTTCATTGCTTTTAAGCCTTCTTGTTGAAGTGTTTGGGTACGATTAAACTGTTTTTCGGCAATATTTTTGTTGGTACGTGCGGCCTGTAAATCGATACTGTCACTTTTAACCTTGAGACGCGATTGAATTACCTTGTTTTCGGCTTGTTGTAATTTTAGGGTACGCTCTCTGTTAAGTGCCGTAATCTGACCTTGCAATGCAGTAATTTTACCTTGATACGATGCAACAGATCTGCTCTTGGCTTCTCGCTGTAATTTGGTTCGTTCTACTAATTTGGGATCTTGATATTCATTTTTTATTTCAGAAATAAATAGAATGGTATCTCCTTTTTTTACAAAATCACCTTCTCTTACATACCATTTTTCAATACGCCCAGGAATTGGTGATTGTATTGTTTGTGGCCGTTGATCTGGTGTTAATGTGGTTAGATATCCTTTACCAGATACATTTTGAGTCCAAGGTAAGAATAGTATAACCATACCTAAGATGGCAAATGCCAATAAAAATCGATTAAAAACTTTAAAGTGGCGATTTTTAAAAGCTTTCGTAAAAGCACTATACCCCTCTAATGTGACTTTTTGATTAAGTTTATTATGTGAGATATTAAGCATTATTAGTTGTATTTAGGGTTCCTTGATGTAATTTTATGGTATGTGTACAATGTTTCCTCCATAATGGATTGCGAGACGATACAATAATCGCCCAAGGTTGTGATACATCTGTTAGATAATCGATAATTGATTTTGCATCTGAGCTTTCAAAATATTCTAAAGGATCTTTAAGCAATAGCATTTCTGGGTTGTGTACAATGGCTCTGGCAAGCATAATACGTTTTGAAATGGTGTAAGGTATTTGCTGCCCTTCTGGATATAACATAGTCTGTAAACCATTGGGTTGCTTCTTTATAAAAGGTAATAAACCAATATTGTGTAGTACTTCGTTAACTCTATCTCTAGATATATCAGGATCACCAAATGTTATGTTTTCTAGTATGGTTCCTTCGAATGGAGCTTGTTCTGGAAGTACTTGTCCTATTTTTCTTCGATAGCGATTAGGCCATATTCCTTTTATCGAAAAGTTATTGATATATAACGAACCTTGTGTAGGTAATAGTAATCCAGACAATAATTTTAGCAATGTGGTTTTGCCTGAACCCGATGTGCCATCAAGCAATAAACGATCTTGCTGACCAATAGTAATATTGATGTTTTTGAGAATAGAAATACCATCAGATGTTGTATAATCTACATCTTCTAATTCGACTTTTAAAGGTTGGGGCGTTTCAAAAGGATCTATTCCTTCTTGAGCTTCTAGTTTTTTATCGACTACCTGTCCAATTTTTTCGAGTGATGTTAGTACATCGTAGAAGGTCTCCAATCCTTTAATCAGCTTTTCTACAGAGCCTATTACCAAAAGTATAATGATTTCGGCTGCTACGAATTGCCCGATATTCATTTGTTGATTTAAGACTAGTAATCCACCTATTAATAAAAGCCCGGCCGTAACTAAAATTTTAAAGCCTATCATCTGGATGAATTGAGTGATTAACACCTTAAAATGACTCTCTCTTGCTTCCAGATAATCGGTAGTGAGTTTGTCATTACGAAGCATAGCAAGTTCTGTGTTTCCTGATAGCTTAAAACTTACCAGAGACCTTGATACTTCCTGAATCCAGTGTGCTACTTTATACTTCTTTTTTGATTCTAGTAAACTTGTTTCTAATCCCTTTGATGCTGTAAATTTAAATACGATATATATCAACAATATGAGTAGGATACCATAAATAATAAAAAAGGGGTGATAAAAAGATAATAGAATGATCCCAAAGATGATTTGAAGAAACGCCGCAGGAAAATCAATTAATATTTTTGATAATCCTTTTTGAACGGTTAGCGTATCAAAAAACCTATTAGCTAATTCAGGAGGGTAGTAGTTGCGAAGTTCATCGGCTTTTATTTTAGGAAATCTAAAAGCAAATTCGAAAGAAGATCGGGTAAAAATCTTTTGCTGGATACTCTCTAGAATACGAATTTGCATTAATTGAAGACCACCTTGAAAAACTACGCCCAAAGTCACCAGAGATACAAGTACCATCCATGATGAAGAAATCTGCGCGCCTTGAATCAAATTAATTATTGCTTGGATTCCTAGAGGTAATGACAAAGCCACCAAGCCCGCAAAAATAGCATAATAGAATATTTGCCTGATATCTCGTTTGTCAAGTTGTAACAGTCCAATAAGTCGTTTCCAAGGTGACATAATTTCTTTCATTAATCGGTTGTTTTAAGTGATGTAAATACAAGATTTGTATAAAAATCTGTAGGTGTTATTGTTTTATTACAATCTGTAATGGTTGGAAAATGCTCTTTTAAAAAGTGTTGGTGTAAAGAGCCTTCTATTATTGTACTCGCAAGCGTTGTTGGGTATTTATAGTTTGGATTTACAGCAGTTATAGCTTCCTTTATTCGGGTAATTAAGCGTTTGTAAATAAAGAAATACCCTTCTTTATTATCACTATCTACTTCTTTAGTAAGGAATGATTTTGAGTATTCGTTGATGACGATTTTATTTAATTTTACTTCGTCTATATGAGAGAAATTAGAATCAGATTCTATGGCTCGAGTGGTAAGCAGAATAATTTCTTCCAGCTTTTTCTTCGGATCAGAAATGCTAAAGGTTTTAATAACAATATGATATTCTATCCAGGCCCAATACCAAGCAGTGAGGTATAGTAAAAGTTTATGTTTATTCTCAAAATAACGATAAACAGAACTCTCGTTAGAATTTATTAATACTCCTAACTTCTTAAAAGTAAACGCTTCAAAACCTATATCATTAATTAAGGTGATACTATTTTCAATTATACGCTTACCTAAATTAGAAGATTCTGGATCTTTAATATAGGTCTTTTCATTCACCTTGATTTGTAAATTTCTAAGTAGCTCATGCATAATTATATATTTACTCTCAAAATTAATAGTATTACTTTTAAATACAGATAGTTTAACTTTTATTTGTGAGTGTATTGTGGTTGTTTTAAAAATGGTTTTTAGTACATAAATTTGGTAGTGGTATCAAGGTAGCTTTAAAAGGATCCCTTATGGCATTTAAAGGTCATAAACTAAATCGATTGAATATGTTTGCCATAATATACTTTCTTCTAAATGAGTGATATTTGTATGTAATAACTACTATGGCAAGTAAAATTACAAATATCAAAGACCACAAAATTTCTAAGTTCAAATGGTTATGTAATAACTCTAGCGCTCTTTTAAATACTGTTAATAATAGATAAAGAGCAATGAACTTAGAAGAATTTTGTGGTATACTCAGGTCACTTTTTAATTGAACGCTGACTAATTCTAAAAAGAAATATAGTAAAGTTGAGTTTGCTAAAAAATCAACCAAAAAGTGTACATCCATAAGTATATTATTTCTACGTTTTTACTCTTCAATAGCAATATCGATGATGCTGTTAATCTTAAGCTTTTTGCCTTTTATGTTCTTAAAGAAATCTTTGACAGTTTCTTGTTGAGTTAACAACTCGTTAATACGGTTATTATCATATTCACATAAATCGTCTGCATTTCCTTCTGTTATAGAAAGACGATGTAGTTTGTGAAAGTTTATTTTAATATTTAATACACTGTTTATGATGTCGCAAGCTTCAGCAGTAGTAAAGCATCCATCAATTAAATTTATTCTTTGTTCTGTAATTATTTTATTAGATATTTTCAAGGTTTCCATAATTGCTTTTTTGTTTTTTATTTGCCTGTTATGATATCAGGGACATCTGCAGTATGCCTTCTGAAACAAAAATTTATTTCAAAAAAGGGCTATTATTAATAACACTTAAAAACGCTAGAAGCACGTATGTTAACATCATAATAGCCCTTCAAAAAAAAGGGAGGGATAGTTTTGGCTTTAACTTATGGGGTAATACAATCACTTTTACTTGATTCTTAGTTATCTTTTTACTGTTAAAGCTTATCCCGTCTTTTTTTACAAAGATGAGGAGTATTGTTTATATATTTTTATTT
The DNA here is from genome assembly GCF_040786235.1 of Aquimarina discodermiae. Lineage (NCBI taxonomy): Bacteria > Pseudomonadati > Bacteroidota > Flavobacteriia > Flavobacteriales > Flavobacteriaceae > Aquimarina > Aquimarina discodermiae. The sequence continues at coordinate 163,481 of NZ_JBFMKP010000006.1, read as the reverse complement.
ATATTTATTATGTAATACATTAATATATTTTATGAACTATACATTGCACCAGTTAGAGATATTCAAAAAAATAGCTGAATTAAAAAGTGTTACGAAGGCTTCTGAGGCTCTTTTTTTAACTCAACCAGCGGTTTCAATCCAGCTTAAAAATTTTCAGGAACAATTTGATATCCCTTTATTTGAGGTAGTAGGAAGGAAGTTATATATTACCGAGTTTGGAGAAGAAATAGCGCTTGCGGCACAAAAGATTTTGGACGAAGTAAAAGCAATAAATTATAAATCCTTAAACTATCAAGGTAAGCTATCTGGAGCTTTGAAAATTGCAATAGTATCTACTGCCAAATATGCAATGCCTTATTTGCTTTCAGGTTTTTTAGATAAAAATGAAGGAGTAGACTTGACGATGGATGTTACTAATAAAGCATCAGTTATAAGAAGTTTAGAAAATAATGAGGTGGACTTTGCAATGGTTTCTACTATACCTAAAAAACTTGCCATAGAACGTATCGAACTTATGAAAAACAAACTGTTTTTGGTGGGTAGCAAAGAGAATATAGATGTTTCAAAAAACATTTCGAAAAAATCTTTTGAAAAATTACCGCTTATTTTTCGTGAAAATGGTTCTGCTACGCGATTAGCAATGGAAAACTATATAACAAAAAGTAAAATTAAAGTTTTTAAGAAAATGGAGCTTACTTCTAATGAGGCTGTAAAGCAAGCGGTAATTGCTGGTTTGGGTGTGTCAGTAATGCCTCTAATAGGTATCAAAAACTCTTTAAACATGTTTGAGCTGCAAATCATACCGGCAAAAGGATTACCAATTCAAACTAACTGGAATCTAATTTGGTTAAAATCAAAAAACTTATCAATGGTGGCAAAGTCATTTGTCGATTATATAAATGAAAACAAAGAATCTATAATAAACGAGCATTTCGGATGGTTTGAAAACTATTGATTGCATCTTTTTTACGGTTTGTTAGCACTTTTAGAAATCTCTTATTTTTATCTTGATGATTTTATATGGAACTTAAAATTAATCAATAAAAAAGAGGGTGCTCGAAAAACCAAGCACCCTCTTTTTACGAAATATTATAAAAATATTTACTTCACCAAAATATTAGGTTGTAAGTGATGATACATATTTAAATTACTTCATCACTTATTGTTTTATCTTCTATGATTGTATTTGTTGTATCAATTTCTTCTGTTGGTACAATTATTTCTTGTATTTCTTCCTTAGCTTTTTCTACTTCAACTATTTCTTTTGTTGCATCCACTTCAGAGCTTTCTTTTTCTTCAGATGTGTTTATTCGTAATGCTTTAAACTTATCTAATTGATCTTCTTCTCCTGTAAAATACGGAAATACATCCATGATCGGTGACTCTGCTATGGCAGGTATTGTATAATCGCCTGTAGTCCCTTTCATCGCAGCATTTGTATTGTCAAAAGCTTCTTTTACATCATTTGCTTGCACTAATAAGTACATATTTGTTTTTCTTTCCTTACCACTTTCTTCGTCATATGCTATTAACGAAACTTTGGATTTAAACCAACGATCAGAATTCTCTACCGGATGTATTTCTGCATAGTTCGCCACTTTGATATTCGTGATTTTAAATTCTTCACTTATATATGCAGACATTTCTTCGTTTATTCTTGTTTCTGCTTCCGTATAGGAGATGGCATCTACCAGATAAGGTTCTGTTGTGACCTTTTGCACTCCAGATTCATTTATTTTTCTATACTTTACTTTACATTCGTACCAAGTTGCGCTCATAGTTTTTTTTAAGGGTGTCAAATATAGATTTTATAATAAGTCCTTACATTACTATTTTGGAATAGATATTCACAAATTTTTAAATTATTGCAACTTAATGGTATCATAATTAATTTTCTGTTTCGACTAATTCGTCGGTTGGTGAGTTAGATGATGGTGTTGTTTTTTTCTTTCTTTTATGTTTATTATTAAAGTTTATAGGAATTGTTATGGCAGCTTGAAAAGCTAATCCTCCAACAGCATTTGCTCCCATGTCTCCCCAGGATGCATTACCTGATGATGCACTATCGATCATCTCTTTTATCGATCCAACCAACATGGTGGTAGAGAGAGATATGAGTCGTTTTTTGAGTTCTGGAAATTCTTTGTATTTGTTATGTATTGATAAAAATGTATAGGTTGCTGTACTGATACCGAAAGAACCAATACTGTGTTTAATTTTATCTTCTTGCCAAAAATCTGTGCTAGTTATGTTTTGGGCTTTTGCGCCAATGCAAATTATTAATGCGATAAATAGTACTGTTCTCTTCATAATTGTTGGTTTTTAGAATAGAACAATGGGGGTATTGACCATTGTTTTAATGTGTTTACTAAATATTGTTACGGTAAAACAGTTGTTTTTATACTGTTTGAGTGTCGAAAATACTTTTTTAAGACTTTGTTAAGAGTAAAATTTCGATGAAATGCAGATTTGTGTCGTTTAATGGTAGTTTTGTTCGATGAGTGGTAGTTGAATGATAGTTGTTAAAGAGTTTTTTTAAGAATATTTTATGGGTTCAAAAAAGTGAGGAAAGACAAAATAGATAATTGCTCTACCGATTTTTAGCATTGAACAGGGAGAGTTAAGTAGAAAGGCAGTGTGGAGAGGGGTATTATCAGGTTTACTAATGTAGTATACGTTCTGTAAGCCTATCTTTTTTTTAGATATATAAAACAAAAGACCGTAAAGAAATAAACTTTCTTTACGGTCTTTATTGGTATTGTTTTAAAAGCTCTTTAGCTGTTGCAAGCTTTTAAACAAGCGTCTCTTTCTATATTGCATATAAAATGAGAATTTTGCCACAGGCATTGAAACCAGCGTAGACCACAAAGGTCTCCGCATGATATATCACCTTGTCCATTGATTTTTTGTAGCTCAGATTTGCTAAGCACTTTTCCAAAAGAAGAAAACTTTTTTTTCATGTTTTAAGAGTTTTTTGGTTAATGATTTTTTTAAAAATAATTAAAAATCAAACGCTTAACTTCAGATTCGTTCTCTTAAAGGTTATTATTTAGATTTTCGCAATAATCGATCGATTCTTTTGTCATAAACGTACTTTTTAACAAACTTTTTGATCACGGTTTTCTCTTTATAATCAATGGATCTGATTTTTAATAAGAATCTAATTGACCAAAGAATTATAAAGGTAAAAAGGTAGTGTATTCACAATAGGGTAATTATTAGGCGCCTTTACTAATAATATCAAAAAACTCTTTTCTAAAATGAGGTTCTAAGAACTGTCCTCCGTATTCTATGGTAGTGGTAGAACTACTCTTATCCTTAATGCCTCTGGAAGAAACACATAAATGCTCGGCGTTGATAACAACAATTACATCTTGTGTTTGTAAAGTGTGTTGCAGGTCTTTAAGGATTTGTAAACAGAGTCGTTCCTGTACCTGAGGGCGATGCGCATAGTAATCTACTAACCTATTAATCTTGGATAATCCAACCACTTTGTCTCTTGGGATGTATCCTATATGAGCAGTTCCTACAATGGGTAAGAAATGATGCTCGCAAGAAGAATCGATCGTGATATTTTGTTCGACCAATATCTTTTGGTATTCGTATTTGTTTTCAAAAGTAGATACTTTTGGTCTGTTTTGAGGGTTTAAGCCATAAAACAATTCTTTTACATACATTTTGGCAACTCTATAAGGTGTTCCAGAAAGGCTGTCATCTGTCAGATCAAGTCCCAACTCTTCCATGATTTTTGAAAAGTGATGTTGAATGTTTTTAATCTTTTCATCATCAGGTTTTTCAAACGCATCTGTTCTTAATGGAGTTTGACTGTTGGTAGAAATATGTGCATCTCCAATCCATTCGATTTGATCTTTACTCATAATAAGGTTTCTAAAGTGTTTTGTTACTACAACATTTTTGATTTTGACATCTGCAATATTTCTGATTATAAAAATGTAAAACAACCAAAAATAGAGTGACTCCATAGATTATCTTTTCTGGTAAAAAGATAATGTGTAATTTTTCATTGATAATAATGAGGAGTAAAAGAAACCAGCTTATCCATAAAGCATATTTTATATGAGTTTTCGAAGTAGTTTTTACAGACCATCGAACTGCCATGAAGGATAGTACTAAGAAGACCATATCCAAAAGACCCCACCAAACCGGATGTTCACTGCTAAGTATACCTGTTCCGGTGGGCGTCAGAAAAAGAATAGGAGTAGCTAAGCAGTGTAGAAAACATAAGCTACTTGCTATAATCCCAAGAGTATCCGATTTTCGAGTTATGCTTGATATGTTCAAATCAAAAAATTGTTTACAGTAAGTTGCAAAGATAGTATCTTTTTTAAACGCAACAAAGTTGCGTTTAAAAATTTTGCCTTGGTAAAATTATTTTGAGTATTCGAGGGACTTTTTCTATTTTTTACATTTGTTACAGATACCGATTACCAAAAACTGAGTTTCAATTGGTGCAAATCCCGGTAGGTTGGGTATGGCTATTGTGTTTGGGAGACAAGTTACTTCTTCACATTCCTGGCATTCAAAATGTATATGGTTATGCATTTTGTGTGAATGGCCACAACCATCATTACACAATGCATAATAGGTTTTGCCATTTTTGCCAGTAACAAAATGAACATCTCCTTTTTCTATAAAACGATCTAGTATTCTGTAAATAGTAGTTTTATTAACTTTTATTGGCATTGCTGCCAGGATATCATCGGCAGACATTGTATGTTCTACTGTGGAGAGTATTTCTTTTACCAGCTTTTGTTTTTCGGTATTTCTCGTCCTTTTAGAGTTCATAATAGTTAACGTCAAAAAATAATAGCAAACATTAGGATTTATCTTCTCTATTTTGTGTTAAAAACGGATACAAATTAGTTGTTTTCTAACTTTGGAAGATGGATCAAACTTAATAAATATTATGAAATGAGCAATAAATTAATCTTGTCTTTATATAGAGAACTTGATAGAGAAGGTTTGATTTATGCTTGTAAGTATATTATAAAAGCAAAAAAGTCCAGTATTGCTACCGGACTTTTGCTCCCCCTCTTGGACTCGAACCAAGGACCCTCTGATTAACAGTCAGATGCTCTAACCAACTGAGCTAAGGAGGAATTTTAACTTGCAAATGAAAAATGTTTTTCTCGTTTTGCGAGTGCAAATATATACTATTTTTTATATCTCAAAAAGTTTTTTTTGATTTATTTAATCACATTTTTAAAATATTTTTTTCTTGATACTATAGATTTCTTGGTATGTGTTTGTGATATAGGGTTTTGTTGTTTTTTTTAACTCATTAGTTTTTTTTAAGAATTTCTAGAATTTTTAAACTTCCATGCTATTTCACAAAAAAGCCTTCCCAAATAGTAGAAGGCTTTTGTAAAATTGTATGTAACTGTATTTACTTAAATATCGCTCGATAAATATCGTTACCATTTGCAAACAACAGTAGTGAAATAAGAATAATAAATCCTACCAATTGTGCATACTCCATAAATTTATCATTTGGTTTTCTACCAGCAATGATTTCGTATAATAAAAACATTACATGTCCACCATCTAATGCCGGAATAGGCAATATATTCATAAAGGCCAAAACGATAGAAATAAAAGCAGTGATCGACCAAAAAGATCTCCAGTTCCATTTTTCAGGAAATAGATTTCCTATAGCACCAAAACCACCTACTTGTCCGGCTCCTTTTTTGGTAAATAGAAAGGGTAATTGAGCTATGTAATCTTTAAGTGTCCAATACCCCAATTCAAAACCTTTAGAAATGCTCTCTGCAAAACCATAGTCCATATGTTGTATTTTGATAGCATCTTTATCAGTAGGAGTCATGATAACACCAATTTTTTTGTCTTCATCTAATACAAGATCTACTTCATTTACAATACCACTACGTTCATATTTGATTACTGCTACACTATCATTTTTTCTATGATTATTAAGTGCATACCCAAAATCGGTTTGGTATTTAATAGGGTATCCACCTATTTCAATAATCTTATCGGTTTTTTTAAACCCTGCTTTTTCTGCAGCTCCACCTTCTACTATCGAATCTAGTTTAAAAGGATATCGATAGCTCATTGCCATCATTTGTCCAGATTCGAATATTTTGCTTCCTAAATCCTCTGGTAAGCTTAGAGTTTCTCTTTTTCCGGTTTCATGCTCTACTGTAATGGTTTTGATATCACGCATTAAAAGATGCTTCCCAATTTCGGTCGCATCAAACATAGGTGTTCCATTTACAGTAATTATTTTATCACCTTGTTTCAGTCCAAATTCTTCTAAGGTTTTGCTTACCCCAAACCCATACTTTACATCTTCGGTTTTCACATAGTCTTGCCCCCAGGTAAATACAATTGCGATATAGATCAAAAAACCTAATATGATATTTACGGTGACTCCTCCTAACATAATAATTAATCGTTGCCAAGCTGGTTTTGATCTAAACTCCCATGGTTGTGGTGGGCCAGCCATTTGCTCCTTATCCATGCTTTCATCAATCATACCAGATATTTTAACATACCCACCTAATGGTAACCAACCTATACCATAAACCGTTTCTCCAATTTTTTTCTTGAATAAAGAAAACTTTACATCAAAAAATAAGTAAAACTTCTCTACTCTGGTTTTAAATAATTTGGCAGGAATAAAATGCCCTAGCTCATGCAGTACAATAAGAAGAGATAAGCTTAATAGTAATTGAATAGCTTTTATAAAGAATGGACTCATATGTCGGTTTTCAAAATTAAATGACGCAAAAGTAACCTTTTAAGAGAGTATTTAAAAAAAATCTGTGATGCAGTTCGAGATATTTATAGATTTTTTAATAGAAACGATCATATTATATGATATAATCCTTGTAATTTTGTGGCCTCAAATGTAAGAATGCTTCAATTTTTTTCTAAATATAAATTTTTTGCAATTGTACTTTTCGTGCTTTCTGCAATCATTATTTCTATCATTTATTCGATTCTTAAGCCAAATAGGATATTGCCAGTATATGAGCCTAATATGGTACACACAGATTTAGTAGATTCTACGGTTCAATACGTACGTAAATATCATAAAATAGCAGATTTTAGGCTGATTAATCAAAATGGTAAAACAATAACACAAAAAGATTACGAAAACAAAATTTATGTAGCAGATTTTTTCTTTACCACCTGTCAAACGATTTGCCCAATTATGACAGATCATATGAAAGAAATTCAGAACCAATTGCAAAATGATCACGAGGTGCTATTGTTATCACATTCGGTGACACCACAAATTGATAGCGTAGCACGTCTGAAAAAATATGCAATTCAAAAAGGAGTCGATGATGCAAAGTGGAATTTGGTTACGGGAGATAAAAAAGAAATTTATGATCTAGCTCGTAAATCCTATTTGGCGGCAAAATCAGATGGAGACGGAGGCAAATATGATATGGTACATACCGAGAACTTTGTATTGATCGATACTAGAAAACGTATTCGAGGGTTTTATGATGGTACCAACCCAGAAGATATTGATCGATTATTAGAGGATATTGCTGTTCTGAAAAAAGAAAATAAGTGAAAACTATCGTTTCACAACGGTGTGATTCTCTTATTTTAAGAGTTTAGAGTTTTTCAGTAAGGTATTTTATCCTATTTTTGCGTTGTTTAAAATTAATCTAAATAAATACTTGAAGACTACAATTGCTAACCTCGAGCTTGGTCAGCGTGCGCTGATAAAAGAGGTTGATACAGATGCTGTTCCGTTAAAACTTCTAGAAATGGGATGTTTGCCTGGTAATGAAGTAGAATTACTGCAAATGGCTCCTTTTAAATGCCCCATGTACCTAGTTATAAATGGAAGTCATCTTGCCATACGAAGAGAGATTGCAGCCCGAATAGAAGTTAAGATTATTTAATAGTATTTTATGGGGAAGCAGATAAAGGTCTCACTTATTGGAAATCCTAATACCGGGAAAACGTCGGTTTTTAACTTGCTTACAGGTTTAAATCAGCAAGTGGGTAATTATCCTGGTATTACTGTTGATAAAAAGGAAGGTATATGTAAATTATCTAGAGGGGTTAAAGCACATATATTAGATCTACCAGGAACATATAGTCTTAATGCATCATCGCTTGATGAGAGTGTAGTAATTGAATTACTACTAAATAGAAACGATAAAGATTTTCCTGATGTAGCAGTGGTGGTAAGTGATGTAGAAAATCTTAAGCGAAATTTGTTATTGTATACGCAAATTAAAGATCTTGAGATACCTGTCATTTTGGTAATTAATATGGCAGATCGTATGAAACGAAAAGGGATTTCGCTCGATATCCCATTACTCGAGGAACAGCTTAATACTAAAATAGCATTGATTAGTGCACGTAAAGGTGAGGGGATAGACGAGTTAAAAAAACTTATAGAATCTTATACTTTATTGTCTAAAAAACCCTGTTTGGATGCGTTGTCTTTTGCTCCCGAATATTTTGAGAGGTTACAAAAAGTATTTCCTGATCAATCGATCTATAAACTTTGGTTGGTAGTAACTCAAGATGTTAACTTTAGGAAAGTTTATAAGCAAGAATTAGATGTTGCTCCTGATTTTAAGATTAAATCAGAAAGTGAACTAAAAAGATTACAACAAAAAGAAACCATAAAGAGATATCAATTTATAAATACAGTTCTTAAAAAAGGGCTTGCCATTGATAGTAATGCAGCGACAGGAACCAGAGAACGATTGGATAGAATTCTTACACATAAATTCTGGGGGTATTTTATATTTTTAGCAATACTCTTAGTAATATTCCAAGCAATTTATGATTGGTCTTCATATCCGATGGATCTTATCGATGAAGCTTTTGCCTGGACCAGCGAAACTGTAAAAGAAATGTTGCCTTCGGGACCTTTTGTAGACTTAATTACAGAAGGAGTTATTCCTGGGTTAGGAGGGGTCGTTATTTTCATTCCGCAAATTGCATTTTTGTTTTTGTTTATCTCTATACTAGAAGAAAGTGGGTACATGAGCCGTGTGGTTTTTTTGATGGACAGAGTGATGCGAAAATTTGGGCTGAGTGGTAAAAGTGTTGTACCGCTTATATCAGGTACAGCTTGTGCAATACCTGCGGTAATGGCGACGCGAAACATCGAAAACTGGAAAGAAAGATTGATTACAATTTTAGTAGTGCCATTCACAACCTGTGCTGCGCGACTACCTGTATATCTTATTATTATTGCATTGGTCATTCCCGATAAAAAAGTAGGGTGGATCTTTGGTTACCAAAGCCTAACCTTAATGATGCTTTATTTTTTAGGCTTTATAACTGCAGTAGGGTCGGCATGGATATTAAACAAAGTACTAAAAATAAAAAGCACTTCTTATTTTGTAGTAGAAATGCCAGGTTATAAAATACCGTTGTTTAAAAATGTAGCGATTAATGTGATTGAAAAAACAAAAGCTTTTGTTTTTGGAGCAGGAAAGATAATCCTGGCAATTTCGATTATACTTTGGGTATTGGCAAGTTTTGGACCTAATGATAAATTCGAAAAAGCTGAAGAAATAGTTGCCAATAACTATAGTGATTTATCGCAAGAAGAACGTGATAATAAGATTGCTTCCTATAAACTAGAGTATTCTTTTATAGGGTATGCAGGAAAAGCCATAGAACCTATTGTAGCTCCTTTGGGATACGATTGGAAAATAGGTATAGGAATCATTAGTTCTTTTGCGGCAAGAGAAGTTTTTGTTGGGACATTGGCAACTATTTATAGTGTGGGTAGTGATGAAGATGAGACAATTAAAAACAGAATGGCTGCCGAAATAAATCCAATCACAAGAGGACCTTTGTTTAATTTAGCAAGCGGAATCTCTTTACTTTTGTTTTATGCATTCGCAATGCAATGTATGAGTACATTGGCAATTGTAAAAAGAGAAACTAATAGTTGGAAATGGCCAATGATACAACTTGTTTTTATGAGTGTGTTTGCCTATGCGACGGCTCTTGCCGCATTTCAAATTTTAAAATAGTACCATGATTTGATAGCATCAAGTCAAAAAACAAATGATAGCTGCTTAGTAATTCGTATTTTTGTATTGTAATGAGTATCCTGATTCAGAATATATTAGTTTTTTTCGCGTTCTTGTTGGCCGTTGGTTTTTTGATTAAAAAATTCTTTTGGAAATCTACTGTCAAGAAGAAATCAAAGTCTTGTGGTAGCGGCGGTACTGATTGCGGGTGTCATTAGAAGTTATTTTTTAAACCAACGAAGTGGGGCACTACTTATTAAATAAACACCGCCAAAAATCAAGATACAACAAAGAAGTTTTACAATGGTAATATCTCCTTTATATTGACTGTCTACGATTAAATAGGATATAACAGCAACCAAAATCATCGCTACAGCTGGCTGTACATAGATATAACTACTGGCAACGGTTGGTTTTACATGTTGCAGGGCATACATGTTAAGAAAGTATGCTAAAAAAGTGGGACCAATCACTACATAAAATAATGAAACCCAATTAAAGGTAGCAAAAGCCGTAAAATCTGTAGATACCAATTTTTCTATGCAAAAAGGAAATATGTATATAAAACCAAAGCAAAATGTCCAGGCAATGACGGTTACTGGTTTGTACTTCGACATTAAAGGTTTAACAATTACAAGGTAGAATGCAAAAGATAATGCATTTATACAGATAAAAACATTTCCTAGTAATGAACCGGTTCCTAGACCAGAGTTTCCTAAATAAATAAGTAAAACTGCACCAGATCCCCCTAATATAACCCCTAGGACTCTTTGAAGGGTAAAAGGTTCCTTTAATAAAAAGTAACTAATTATTACCGTAAAGATAGGCATTGCGGTCACAATAATTGCAGCATCTACAGGAGAAGTAAGACTTAGTCCATTCATAGAAAAAAATTGATTGGTCGCTACTCCAAGAAGACCACATAATGCAAGTCTTGGAATATCTTTTTTATCTACAGGGTCCTTGATAAAATATTTAATAATGAGAAATAAAATACCTGCTCCGCTAATTCTAAGAAACACTAGTGCAGAAGCTTCTATTTTTCCAGGCATTAGCCCTTTGGCGACAAGATAATTTGCTCCATAAATTATATTGGTACTTAAAAGGGATAGATGCGCCTTTACTTTGTTTGAAGACATCTGACAAAGTAAAGAAATCTTTGGATCAATTATGTGTAGCTCACCTATTAAGTTTATGTTAAAGCCAAAACACTGACCAAACAAAAATTACTTAAACAATGCCACGTTCTTTTTTGATTAAATCATACGCATTTTGTACTTCTCTAAACTTGGCTTCGGCTCCTTTAATATAGATTTGATCCATGTGTTGTATTTTGTCTGGATGGTACTTTTTTGCCATCGCTCTAAATGCTTTCTTTACTTCGGCATCTGTTGCTGTTTTTTCTATTTCAAGTATTTTGTAAGCATGATCTCCAGTTTTAAAAAACATAGCTTTAATACTCTCATAATCTTTGAGATGTATACGTAAAAAACCTGCAATTTTTCTAATCTCTTCTGCTTCAGAAGTACTGACCATTCCATCGGCATTAGCAATTCCAAAAAGAAAATGTAAAATTTGTAATCTAGACGGGTATCGCGTATGTTGATTAATGTACATACAGATACGTTGTGCAGAGATTTCTCTGCTCTTTATAATCTCATTAAAAGTTCTAAACGTTGCATTTGCGCGCTCTTTTCCATAAGAACTTACAAAATACTGTCGAACATAATCAAGTTCTGTTTGATTTACTTTTCCGTCTGCTTTAATAACAATAGATGATAACGATAACAGATTAAGTTCGAAATCGGCAGGAGTTACTTTGGATTCTTGAGAAAAAACGGTTTTAAAACCTTCTCCGTTACTTGAACTTATCTGACTGTCAAGAAGACTACCCAGTATAAAACCTAAAATGGCACCGGGAACTCTAAAAAATATATACCCTAATATGGCAATAAACCATTTAATCATTCAAATCAATTTTTTGGCTGTAAAGATAATCGAATTATTAAAAGATAATTTTATGTTTTACGTTATATATAAAATGGGTTGCAATAAAAGCAACGTTTTGCAGAAAATCACTTTTAAAAATTGTAACACATGAAAAATCGAAATCTTATTTTGATACTCTGTCTGATACTAATGTCTTGTGATAACGATGATGACAATTCTTCTATTACAGAAGATAAAATTATAGGACGTTTTGTACATCAGATTCCTGATTGTATGGTTGGTCAAGATTCATTGTTAAATTGTACAGAATTTGTGGATTTTATAGATGATACCAAAGTAGATATCTTGATAGGAAGAGGGGATATTGTAAGAGAAACAACCTACGTTCGTGAAGGAAGCAAAATTACGTTAGATAAAAAAAATGGTTTGGGTAGTGATGTTTCATTTATGCTACAAAACGCAAACACATTAAAGCGAATTGAAGATAATACAATCTGGGTAAAATCAGATTAGAAAGCTTTTGTTCTTCTGAGACTTATGTCATTTTGTGATGTCATGAATAAGCAGAATATGGTCTTTGTTTAAAGACTACTTGTCAGGTGTTTTTATGTGGTACATAATTTGTAACTTTGCATAAAATTGTAATAAGAAAAAATAAAATATATGTATCCAGCAGAATTAGTAAAACCAATGCGAGAAGATTTAACCAGTATTGGATTTGAAGAATTGCATACGGTAGAAGCGGTAGATAGTGCTATTGCAAAAGAGGGAACTACATTGGTAGTAGTAAATTCGGTTTGTGGTTGTGCAGCAGCCAATGCAAGACCAGGAGCAAAAGCTTCTTTAGAGAATGAAAAGAGACCTGATAATTTGGTAACTGTTTTTGCAGGTGTAGATAGAGAAGCAACAGATAAGGCAAGAGGTTATATGGTTCCTTTTCCTCCTTCATCTCCTTCTATGGCCTTGTTTAAAAATGGAGAATTAGTGCATATGTTAGAGCGTCATCATATAGAAGGAAGACCTGCAGATATGATTGCAGAAAACCTTAGAGATGCATACAATGAACATTGCTAAATAATACTGGCTTTTATGCTAAAAAGAATTTTAAAAACCGTTTGTTACTACAGACGGTTTTTAATTTCTTAAAATTAAGATTTGCTAATAGTAAATGTTAGCATCTTTTTCAAAGGTTTTATATTTCAGTTAAAAATGAATAATGCCTTTGAAATCACACAAGTTGAATGAATTAATTTTTAGGAAAAAATGGGAGCAATTAAGAAGGTATTAAGTTATCCGCTTTCTATAATTTTTTATTTATGTTTTGGATTAACATTGGTTATTTTTCACCCATTACAATGGTTGGGTAAAAGGATCGGAGGAGAGTCTGGACATAGAGGGGTTGTCAATATTATGAATTTATGTTTGCTACGTTGCTTACACGTTCTTGGGTCAACTGTTAGTTTTAAAAATACTCATAAGTTACCTTTAGGCAAACCAATGATATTAGTGTCTAATCATCAAAGCATGTTTGATATTCCTTTAATATCTTGGTATTTACATAAATATAGGCCTAAGTTTATTTCTAAAATAGAATTAGGTAAAGGGATACCTAGTATTTCTTTTAATCTAAGACATGGTGGGCATGCATTAATAGATAGGAAAAATCCTAAGCAATCAATCCCTACACTATCAAGATTTGGTAAATTTATAACCCAAAATAACTTTTCTGGAGTTATTTTTCCTGAAGGAACCAGAAGTAGAGACGGGAAACCAAAAAGCTTTGCACCAACAGGGTTAAAAATTCTGTTTAAATATGCTCCTGATGCTGTGGTCGTCCCTCTTACCATTAATAACAGTTGGAAACTGTTGAGATTTGGTAATTTTCCTTTAGGAATAGGGGTGCATTTATCGTTAGAAGTACAAGAACCCATGTTAATTGATAAAGAACCAGAAATATTACTGGAAAAAATAGAAGAAAGGATTACTTTAGCAGTCAGAACTTAACACACAAGATAATGGCATTGGATAATATACGATTAGAGGTAATGCAACTACTAGAAAAGAAGGTAGACTCTTATATAGATAAATTTTTAATTCCAGTAGATAAGATATGGCAACCTACCGATTTTTTGCCTGATTCTCAGAATGAAGATACATTTTTTGATGAGGTAAAAGAATTGAGAGAGTTAGCCAAAGAATTACCGTATGATTTTTGGGTGGTGCTGGTAGGAGATACTATAACAGAAGAAGCATTACCAACTTATGAGTCTTGGTTAATGGATGTAGAAGGTATCGATCAACATGAAAAAGGAGGAAATTCATGGTCAAGATGGGTACGATACTGGAGTGGAGAAGAAAATCGCCATGGAGATGTGTTAAACAAATATTTGTATCTATCGGGAAGAGTGAATATGATTGAGGTAGAACGTACAACTCAATACCTGATTAATGATGGTTTTGATATTGGTACTGATAGAGATCCTTATAAAAATTTCGTTTATACTAGTTTTCAGGAACTGGCAACCTATATATCACATAATAGAGTAGCAAAATTGGCAAAGCAATATTCTAATAAGTCTCTGGCCAAAATGTGTAAGATAATTTCTGGAGATGAAATGCGTCATCACAATGCCTATAGCGAATTTGTAAGTAGTATTTTTGAGGTAGATCCAAGCCAAATGATGATTGCATTTTATGAAATGTTAAAATTTAAAATTGTCATGCCGGCACATTTTCTAAGAGAAACAGGAGGTGCGATTGGTAGTGCTTTTGAAGATTTTTCATGGTCTGCACAGCGTATAGGAGTATATACATCACAGGATTATGTTGATATTATGCAACGGCTTATTGATAGATGGGAAATTGACAAAATAATGAATCTTACCGACGAAGCAGAGAAAGCTAGGGATTACATTATGAAATTACCTGCAAGAATGCAGCGTATTAGTGAACGATTAGTAATTCCTGATGAGATTCATGAGTTTAAATGGGTACAGCCAGCTTTGATAAAATAGTACCGATTAGGGTATGAATCAAGAACTGATATTATCCAAAACAATTGATTTTGTAAAAGACACCCTTAATAATGCAGAGGGTGGTCATGATTGGTTTCATATTCAAAGAGTATATAAGAATACAAAGTTAATAGCCAAAGACGAAGCCGTCGATATACTTATTGTATCATTAGGAGCTTTACTACATGATATAGCAGATTCTAAATTTTATGATGGGGATGAAACTATAGGGCCTAGAATGGCTCGCGAGTTTTTGGTCGACCTACAGGTACAAAGTAGTGTTATTGATCACGTTATTAAGATTATAGAGAATATTTCTTTTAAAGGAGGCAATACGAAACAACATTTTAGATCCCCAGAACTAGAAGTAGTACAAGATGCTGATCGATTAGATGCGATAGGAGCGATAGGTATCGCAAGATGTTTTAATTACGGAGGGTTTAAAAACAGAGGCTTATATGATCCCCAAATACGTCCTAATCTTTCGATGAGCAAAGAAGAGTACAAAGCTTCGACTGCTCCCACAATCAATCATTTTTATGAAAAACTACTCTTACTAAAAGATAGAATGAATACAAAAACAGGTAAGAAAATTGCAGAAGAAAGACATCGTTTTATGGAGCAATACCTGGATCAGTTTTATAAAGAGTGGGAGGGAGAGCGATAACTAAAATAATCGTAATTGACTTGTTTTGTGGTGCTTGTGTAAGTCACAATTTAAATGAATTTTTTCTGATGAAGAAAAGTATTTTTGACGAGCAATGGTAAATTGTTGATGAATCTGATTGGCGATTGCTCCAGAACCTTTCATTCTTCTACCAAACTCACTATCGTTTAGAGTTCCTTGATGACATTGCATGATTTGGTTTAATATCTTATTTTTTCTTTCGGGTAATGTGTTTTCTAACCATTGAGTAAATAACCCGCCAATAGCACCATTCAACCTTATAACGGTATAACCAATCCCGTTTGCTCCTCTTTTTGAAACTTCTTGTGCCAATGGTAGTATTTCATGACTATTGATCGAAGGGATAATAGGAGCCATCATAACACCTACTGGTATCCCCGATGCATTCAAGGTTTCTATTGTCTCGAGTCGCTTTTTTATACTGGCAGTTCTTGGTTCCAGAATTCTTCTTATTTCTTCTTTTAACGAGGTGATCGAAAGAAAAACAGATACCAAATTGTCGTTCGCTAATTCTGAAAGGATGTCTAAATCTCTTGTGATTAATGAATTTTTAGTAATAATACCTACAGGATGTTTATACTTTAAAAATACCTTTAGTAAATCTCGAGTAATTTTTAGTCTACTTTCTATAGGTTGATAGCAATCTGTATTACCCGAAAGCGAGATGGGATATGCTTCCCATTTTTTGTGTTGTATTTTCTTTTCTAAAAGATCCGCTGCATTTTTTTTGATCAGTATTTTACTTTCAAAATCTAACCCTGCTCCATACCCCCAGTACTCATGGGAGTTACGTGCATAACAATATATACAACCATGTTCACATCCTTGATAAGGATTAAGAGAATACATCATTCCAACATCAGGACTAGTTACTTTGTTTACAATGGTTTTAGGAAAAGTTTCTATATACGTAGTTTTGACATCATTTATTGGGTCCCCCTCTTTAAGGCAATGGTTAATAAAATCATCTCTCAACTCATATTTATTTTCTGAAAATCGATTATGGATTTTACTTTGTGCTCCTCTTCCTTTAATGTGTTTTTGTGTTTTCATATTCTGAGTTGATTTGAAAATCAAAAATACCACTATATTGGAATAATTCCTTATTGTATTGGAAATATTCCAATAAAAAAGAATAAAGAACTAAAAAAAGACTGCCAATGGGCAGTCTCTTCTTTTAAAAACAAATTAGTAAACATTGTAATCAGACAAGTTTTATCTATAAGATTTAGATCTATTATTAGTGCGGTGATATTATAGAAATAGCTCTTTAAGTTTAAACTAAAACTAGTCAATAAATTTAGATTTTTGATCGATAATTGTATGAACGGTATGTTTCAGTGTATATAGTGTAGAAAATCACATTTAATTAGGTGTTTGTAAAAAATGTCGAGTAAAAGAATTGTGTTATTTTACTTACAATTTGTGAGTTATAATGGTGGTTTGACAATGGATTGTCTGTGTTTTATGTGATTATGATTTTAATTAACTTTTTTTTAACATATTAGAGTGTAAGGTTTAGTGTAAGGTTGCGATAAAGACTCTGACTTATACTAATTATCAATTGAAATAAACTAACTAAACTTGTTCATTAATTTTTTAGCATTCAAACTTAATTTTTTTGCTCTTAAACAAAGAGTAATCTGAAGCATTAAATAAATGTAGTTCCCCCCTCTTTGGTGTATTTTAATAAGTAACTAGTATTAAAATAAGTATTCACACATTTTAAACTCTAACTCAATGAGAAAGTTATTTCTTAAGGTCTTTCTATTTATGCTTGCGCTTACAGCATATGGCCAGACAACAGCGACTTATGACATCGTTTTTACGAGTAATTGGGAGGCACATGGACCATTACCCAATAATGCGCATTTTACAAGATTAGTGGGAGCTGCGCATAATAGTAACGTTACCTTTCTTGAAATGGGAGGTTTTGCAACTCCGGGTGTCGAACTAGTAGCAGAACTTGGATCTAATGGGCAATTTTCTAACGAAGTAAGTAGTGCCATTAATGCAAACAATGCAGATCAATTTATTAATGGCCCTGATTTATTTTTTAATGGCTCTGGAAGAACCATTACAATTAGCGATTTACAAATCGATGCTAATTTTCCCTTGATTACATTAGCATCTATGATTGCGCCCAGTCCAGATTGGTTTATAGCAGTAAACAGTGTTTCCTTGCTTGATGCTAATAATCAATGGATTTCTGAAATTACAATGGATATTTTTCCATATGATGCAGGTACAGAAGAGGGGAATTCGTATAGTCTTAATAATCCTGCTACGAACCCACAGGAACGTATATCAAGTTTAAGAGGCATAGCACCTTTCAATTCTCAAAAAATAGGAACGCTTGTTTTTACCAGAAAAAATATTCCACCAGTAGTGGAAGGTGGTATAGTATCTACTACAGATAATCAGACAGAAGTAACGATTACTGTTGGCGATGGTATTGCCGATGTAATTAGTTTTGCAACCACAAGTACTGCTACAGCAAATTATACGTATATCATTACCGATGGTTCAGGAAATATTCTAACAAACAATGATGTTTCTAATGATTTTGAGCCAGCACCAGCAGGAACTTGCAGAGTATATGGTATTTCATATAATGGCGAGTTAGCTATTACTGGTAAGAATATTGCAGATACAGGCTTAGCTACAGGAACGTATGATCTTTCAGACAACTCGATTACGGTTATCAGAGAAGCAGCTCCACCGGCAGTAGAAGGCGGAATGGTATCTACTACAGATAATCAAACCGAAGTAACGATTACTGTTGGCGATGGTATTGCCGATGTAATTAGTTTTGCAACTACCAGTACTGCTACGGCAAATTATACATATATTATTACTGATGGTTCAGGAAATATTCTAACAAACAATGATGTTTCTAATGATTTTGAGCCAGCACCGGCAGGAACTTGTAGAGTATATGGTATCTCTTACAATGGAGAGCTTGCAATTACCGGTAAGAACATTGCAGATACAGGCTTAGCTACAGGAACGTATGATCTTTCAGACAACTCGATTACGGTTATCAGAGAAGCAGCTCCACCAGCCGTAGAAGGAGGAATGGTCTCTACTACAGATAATCAAACCGAAGTAACAATTACTGTTGGTGATGGTATTGCCGATGTTATTAGTTTTGCAACTACCAGTACCGCTACGGCAAATTATACGTATATCATTACTGATAGTTCAGGAAATATTTTAACAAACAATGATGTTTCTAATGATTTTGAGCCAGCACCGGCAGGAACTTGTAGAGTATATGGTATCTCTTACAATGGCGAGCTTGCAATTACCGGTAAGAACATTGCAGATACAGGCTTAGCTACAGGAACGTATGATCTTTCAGACAACTCAATTACGGTTATCAGAGAAGCTACTCCACCAGCCGTAGAAGGCGGAATGGTCTCTACTACAGATAATCAAACAGAAGTAACAATTACTGTTGGCGATGGTATTGCCGATGTAATTAGTTTTGCAACCACAAGTACAGCTACTGCAAATTATACGTATATCATTACTGATAGTTCAGGAAATATTCTAACAAACAATGATGTTTCTAATGATTTTGAACCAGCACCGGCAGGAACTTGCAGAGTATATGGTATTTCATATAATGGCGAGCTTGCAATTACCGGTAAGAACATTGCAGATACAGGCTTAGCTACAGGAACGTATGATCTTTCAGATAACTCGATTACGGTTATCAGAGAAGCAGCTCCACCGGCAGTAGAAGGCGGAATGGTATCTACTACAGATAATCAAACCGAAGTAACGATTACTGTTGGCGATGGTATTGCCGATGTAATTAGTTTTGGAACCACAAGTACAGCTACGGCAAATTATACATATATTATTACTGATGGTTCAGGAAACATTTTAACAAACAATGATGTTTCTAATGATTTTGAGCCAGCACCGGCAGGAACTTGTAGAGTATATGGTATTTCATATAATGGTGAGCTTGCAATTACCGGAAAAAACATTGCAGATACTGGCTTAGCTACAGGAACGTATGATCTTTCAGACAACTCGATTACAGTTATCAGAGAAGCAGCTCCACCAGCTGTAGAAGGAGGTATGGTCTCTACTACAGATAATCAAACCGAAGTAACGATTACTGTTGGTGATGGTATTGCCGATGTTATTAGTTTTGCAACTACCAGTACTGCTACGGCAAATTATACGTATATCATTACTGATGGTTCAGGAAATATTCTGACAAACAATGATGTTTCTAATGATTTTGAACCAGCACCGGCAGGAACTTGTAGAGTATATGGTATCTCTTACAATGGCGAGCTTGCAATTACCGGTAAGAACATTGCAGATACAGGCTTAGCTACAGGAACGTATGATCTTTCAGATAACTCGATTACGGTTATCAGAGAAGCAGCTCCACCAGCCGTAGAAGGAGGTATGGTCTCTACTACAGATAATCAAACAGAAGTAACGATTACTGTTGGCGATGGTATTGCCGATGTAATTAGTTTTGGAACCACAAGTACAGCTACGGCAAATTATACATATATTATTACTGATGATTCAGGAAATATTCTAACAAACAATGATGTTTCTAATGATTTTGAGCCTGCACCGGCAGGAACTTGCAGAGTATATGGTATTTCATATAATGGCGAGCTTGCAATTACCGGTAAGAACATTGCAGATACAGGCTTAGCTACAGGAACGTATGATCTTTCAGATAACTCGATTACGGTTATCAGAGAAGCAGCTCCACCAGCCGTAGAAGGAGGTATGGTCTCTACTACAGATAATCAAACAGAAGTAACGATTACTGTTGGCGATGGTATTGCCGATGTGATTAGTTTTGCAACTACCAGTACTGCTACGGCAAATTATACGTATATCATTACTGATGGTTCAGGAAATATTCTAACAAACAATGATGTTTCTAATGATTTTGAGCCAGCACCGGCAGGAACTTGTCGGGTATATGGTATTTCATATAATGGAGAGCTTGCAATTACCGGAAAAAACATTGCAGATACAGGCTTAGCTACAGGAACGTATGATCTTTCAGACAACTCGATTACGGTTATCAGAGAATCCTCTGTACCAGACCCTACATGTAATGATGGTATCCAGAATGGAGATGAAACTGGAGTTGATTGTGGTGGTTCTTGTGAGCCTTGTAGTACCGTTGTGTATTGTGAGTCAAGTTCTAATACTACGGTAGACGAATATATTAGCAATGTTCAATTAGGAACAATAAATAATTCAAGTGCTGGATCGGTAAATGGTTATAGTGATTTCACTTCGATGACAACCAATTTATCGACGGGAACGTCTAATACGATAACCATTACCCCAAAATGGGCAGGAGTAATTTATAGAGAAGCATATAGTGTTTGGATCGATTACAACCAAGATGGTGATTTTACGGATAGTGGGGAACAGGTATGGAGTAAATCTCCATCAACAGACTCAGTAGTAAGTGGCACTTTTGTAGTTCCTGACAATGCCAAAGAAGGTAGTACTCGAATGAGAATATCTATGAAGTACAATGGTATTCCAACCGCATGTGAGTCTTTTAGATTTGGTGAGGTAGAAGATTATACCGTTGTGATTGGAATGGAAACAGATCCAACTCCAACATGTACAGATGGTATTCAAAATGGAGATGAGACAGGTGTAGATTGCGGCGGTTCTTGTGCTCCTTGCGAAATAAATGACGATAATGTTGTATATGTTGATATAGCTGATAAAACAGTAAGTTCGTCAAACATATGGTCACCTTTTCAGATAGAAGTAGGAGATTCAAGATATTTTGGACCATGGTTCTCAGGAAATATACTTCGATTGGTAACGTATGGAAAAAGTTTGGTAACAGAAGGAAATACCAATAATGTAACCGTTATTGCAGAAGGGACTCAAGTAGGTGCTTCTAGTGATTTCACTTTTGAGAATCATAGTTTTGTAGTAAGCTCAACTTCCTATACCAATTGGAATGGAAAATCTGGATATATTGGATTTAGCTTTAAAATAAAAGGAGCAACTCACTATGGATGGTTATATGCCACAGTAACAAATGATGGTAGGTCTTATACCATTACAGACTATGCATACAATACCAAAGCAGGAGAAAGTTTGATAGCAAAAAGACCTTCAGGAACTAAAAAATCTGGTGAGATAGGAAGATTAAGTGCTTTCCCAAATCCATTTAACAATCAACTTACAATTGACGTTTCTAAATTAAGTAGCGATACATTTACCGTTGAAATATATGATGTATTAGGAAAACAAGTATTCTCTCGAAGTTATACTAAAAACCCAGGTAGTTTTGAGTTAAAGGGTCAATTAAGAAGACCTGGAGCATATTTTGTGAAAGTAGTAACAAATACCGACTCTTCAACTTTACAAGTGATCAAACAATAACAATAGTTTTATAAATGATGATTTTAAAAAGACTGCCAAAAAAGGCAGTCTTTTTTTTGTTGGTAATATCACATTGTCTAAACGGATTAAATTCGATTTTTTTAAAACTTTTTTATACCTATTTGTTTTACATGTGTTTAGGTTCTTTATTACGGTTTAAAAGTAATTTTTTTGTTGGAATTTTTCCTATCATAAATGGAAATATTCCAAATAAAGAAAGTAATTTTGTAGTAGAAATATTTACAAGAAATTAGTCGGTTTTAGGTTAAAGGAAAAAGAGGTCAGTGATGAATAACAAGAACTATGAATATGATGTAGCTCTTTCTTTTGCCGGAGAGAATAGAGCATATGTAGAGGAAGTTGCAAATACCTTGAAAATAAGAGGTGTAAGAGTGTTTTATGATGTGTTTGAAGAAACAAATTTATGGGGTAAGAACTTATATGAATACTTATCAGAAATTTATCAAAACAAAGCTAGATATACAGTTATGTTTATATCAGCTTTTTATAATCAAAAACTTTGGACCAATCATGAAAGAGTGTCTATGCAAGCAAGGGCATTTCAGGAAAGTCGAGAATATATATTACCAGCCCGTTTTGACAATACGGAGATTCCTGGGGTATTAAAAACAATTGGATACATTAATTTAGAAAATAAAACACCAGAAGAATTTGCCGGTTTGATAGAACAAAAAATACAAAAAGAAACACCTTATTTAAAAAGCAGATGGTCTAAAATCACCACCCTGGTTAGCCCAAAGCCTTTTATTTTTACTATAAAAGTAATCAATGATAAAGAAGAGTTAATCAAAAATGCCAAAATAGTATTAGTGGCAAATAATGCTACGTACCTCGAAGGGTTTTCTGATGAAAAAGGATTGATACATTTTATAATTCGAACACGTAAACTTTATACGGTACTTATAGCTCATCCAGAATATCCTGCGGTTATGTTTACCGAAATTAATCCAAAGCAGGATATAGAAGTAACCATGGAAAAGGTAAAAAATACAGGTTCTATGATCCTAAATAAATCTGGGATGATACCTGGAATAACAGGGGCCATAGAACCACATAGTACAAATGGAGTGATGTCATTATATGCAGATAATATTGCAATAGAAGGAGGGACCTATCAGCCATACAACTTTGAGTTAAATAAATCTTTAACAATAGAAGATAATGGTGGAAATATTATACATTTAACCTTTAGGTTCTTTCAAGGAAGAATCGCATTAATAGATTATAGTAAATGAACGCTATTATACGTTTTGATCAACTCAAAAAAGTATAAAAGGGTTCATCAAAATCAGTATAAATCATGCAACGAATACTCATTTTTTTAAGCTTTATAGTGTTTTTGGCTTGTAAAGAACAGCCTAAAGAGACTACCGAAATTTCTAGCGTAGAAACTATCACGCAAAACACCGTAAAAAAGGGAGAAAATTTTGGAATAGTACTACATGGTGGAGCGGGAACAATTCTAAAAAAGAATATGACCCCAGAAAAAGAAGCGGCGTACAAAGCAAAGCTCGAAGAAGCAATAAAGGTTGGACATACGATTCTTAAGAATGGAGGAACCAGTCTCGAAGCAGTAGAGAAAACAATTAATATTTTAGAAGATTCTCCATTATTTAATGCAGGTAAAGGAGCTGTTTTTACAAGCGAAGGTACAAATGAGCTTGATGCTTCTATCATGGATGGAAGTACTTTGAATGCAGGTGCCGTGGCCGGAGTTAAAACGGTTAAAAATCCTATTAACCTGGCAAGAGAAGTAATGATCAATTCTCCGCATGTAATGCTTTCTGGTGATGGAGCAGCACTTTTTGCAAAAGGAAGAGGTCTCGAAATTGTAGATCCGGCCTATTTCTTTACCGAAGAAAGAATGAAAACTTTAGAAAAGGTAAAGGAGAAATTAAAAAATAAAGAAGCAAATAAAACTACAGCTTTTTATGATCCTGTTATCAAGGATTCGAAGTTTGGGACCGTGGGTTGTGCGGCATTAGATAAAAATGGTAACTTGGTAGCAGGTACTTCGACAGGTGGTATGACCAATAAAAAATGGAATCGTATAGGTGATTCACCTATCATAGGAGCAGGGACTTATGCAAATAATGCTACTTGTGCGGTATCCAGTACAGGATGGGGAGAGTATTTTATAAGAGGTATGGTAGCTCATGATATCTCTGCAATGATAGAATATAAAGGTGTTTCCTTACAAGAAGCAGCGCAAGAAGTAATCCAAAAAAAACTAACCAATTTAGGTGGTACTGGTGGAATTGTAGCAATTGATAACCAGGGAAATGTAACCATGGAGTTTAATACAGCAGGAATGTATAGAGCTACTATGAATGCCGAAGGAGAACTAGTGATTGGGATTTATAAAAAATAGTAACAACTAAAAATATAAAAACCCCAAAGGTATAGAAGCCTTTAGGGTTTATATTGTACTTTAAGATAAGATGTAATTTAATAATACACTTAACGACTTCTTTTATCTAGGAGCAGGACATTCAGGAGTTGCGTAGCAACATTGATACCTATAATGCCAGCAACATCTCATTTGAGGTCTTGGATTCCATTCGTAGTCTTCTGGACAACCCCCTACCGGTTCGTGCCCCCCTTTTACTTTTTTCTGTTGTGTTTTACTCAGAATCTTTCCTAGGGTAGAAATTTGTTGAATCATATTGTTGGTTTTAAGAGTGTTATTCAATTTAAAGATATGTATTTTGATTGGTATAATCTTTTTATTAACAGTATATTATAATGATGGATGTTTTTTTGAAGATTAGGTAATAGTGACATTACAAGGCTTAAAAAAAATAGCTTACATTTATAAAGTCAACTAAAACCAATCTTTCATGAATGTATCAAGAGTTCTATGTTTGTTACTATGTGTAACATTCCTATTTTCCTGTAAGAAAAAAGACCCAAGAGAATTAGCAGAAGAAAATGTTTCCACATTAAATAAATATAGAGCCTACATTTCCGATGTATCTTCAGGAATGATTTCTGTTTCAGATAAAGTATATGTTGTCTTGCAAAACCCTATTCAGGGTTGGGATGATAATCAAGAATTATCAAAAAAATTGTTTACTGTATCTCCTGGGGTAAAAGGAAAAGTAGTAGCAGTTAATAACAAAACAATTTCTTTTCAGCCAGACGAAAGTTTCGAAGAAGATACCGTATACACTTTTACGTTAGATTTAGAAGATTTAATCGAAGACCTTGAAGAAGGTTTAGATGATGAGTTTGTTTTTACAGTAAGAACGTTGAAACAACAATTTTCTGTTCTTACAGACAATATACAATCATATAGTAAAGACTGGCAATATCTCGATGGTACTATTAATACTAGTGATCAGTTAAGTTTTGATATTGCAAAACAACTTATTACCGCAAGTCAAAAAGGAAAAAATATTCGTGTAAAGTTTGGTGAGTCAGTAGACACAAGTAGACAATTTAGTTTTAGAATTGATAGCATTCAACGATTCGAAGAAGATTCTGAAGTATCGATTAGTTGGTCTGGAAAAGAGTTTGATATTGATACAGAAGGAGATGTCGTACTTTCAGTACCAGGAAAAAATAATTTTTCTGTAATGAGTGTTTCGGTTTCGAATGCAGAAAATCAATACCTTGAAATTAACTTCTCTGATCCACTAAAAAAGAACCAGAATTTTAACGGCTTAGTTACAATAGCAGGAGTAAGAAATTTAAAGTATACCGTAAACGGAAATGTATTAAACGTATATCCTAATAAAGAGCTTAAGGGTACATTAGAGGTAACTGTTTTCGAAGGAATCCAGAGTGAGGATAACTACAGATTAAAAAATGCTTATACAGAAAAGGTGTCTTTTCAACAACCAAATCCAGAAATTCGTTTGCTACAAAGCGGGGTGATTTTACCGACATCAGAAAATCTTAAATTTAATTTTGAAGCGATTAATCTGCGTGCTGTAGAAGTTCAGGTTGTTAAAGTTTTTGAAAATAACGTATTACAGTTTTTGCAAAATAATAATTTGGATGGATCAGGAAACCTAAGAAGTGTAGCTAGACCGGTTGCCAAAAAACTGATTAACCTTCAGGAAAACCCCTCTCTAAATTTAAGTAAATGGAATGCTTTTGCGGTTGATTTAAAAGAATTAATTACACCAGACCCGGGAGCCATTTATAGAGTAGAACTCGACTACCGTAAAGCATACTCCTTGTATAAATGTACAGGAGAGGCTGCCAGCGATACTCCAATTACAGAATTGGTAGCAGATTATGATCAGGAAGAAGAACCAAGTTTCTGGAACAGCTCACAATACTATTATGATGACTATTATGATTATAATTGGCAAGAAAGAGATGACCCCTGTAGCAATTCGTATTACAGAGATAAAAAAATTAGCGCGAATATCCTGGCTTCTAACCTTGGTGTAGTGGTAAAAAAAGGAGAGAATCATGCCTATATGGTTACCGTTAATGATATCCTAACTACGAACCCCATCGGTAATGTAGAGGTGACTTTTTATAACTATCAGCAGCAAGAAATGGGAGTAGCTACTACCGATTCTCAAGGGATGACAGGTTTTGATGCAGATCGACCTGCTTATTTTGCAGTAGCCAGATCAGGAAAACATCAAACATATGTAAAACTTAATGATGGAAACGTTTTATCTGTTAGCAAGTTCGACGTGTCAGGAGTATATCTGCAAAAAGGAATTAAAGGTTTTATATACGGAGAAAGAGGAGTTTGGCGTCCGGGAGATACCTTGTTTTTATCTTTTATGTTAAATGATAATGCGAACAAGCTTCCTCCAAAACACCCGATAAAATTCGAATTACGCGATCCATATGGTAAAGTTGTGCATCAGGAAACAACCAACGAAGCGATTAATAATTTTTACAAGTTTGTGGTAACCACCTCAGAAGAGGCTCCCACAGGAAATTGGCAGGCAAGCGTAGATGTAGGGGGTGCTAAATTTACCAAAGCACTAAAAATAGAAACAATTAAGCCGAATCGATTAAAAATCAAAACAGTTTTTGATGACGAGGTATTGGGAATAGATAAAAGCAGTAGCGGTAATCTAGAAGTCTTATGGTTGCATGGGGCAATTGCCAAGAATTTGCAAACCGATATCAATGTTAGATTTACAGCAAAGAAAACAAGTTTCAAAAAGTATCAGAGCTATGTCTTTGATGATCCATCCAGAAGATTTGGTACCGAAGAACAAGAAGTATTTAACGGAAAACTTTCTGAAGAAGGGAAAGTTGGTTTTTCATTAACACCGCAGTTAAATAATAGAGCAGCAGGAATGTTAAGAGCTTCTTTTATTACCAAGGTATATGAAAACGGAGGTGATTTTAGTACAGATGTAGTTTCAAAAGACTTCTCACCTTATAATACTTATATAGGGTTAAATGTTCCGAAAGGAGATAAAGCGAGAGGAATGTTACTTACAGATACCCAACATAATTTTGATGTAATTTCTGTTGATAAAAAAGGAAATCCTATTGCTACCAAAGATCTCGAAGTTTTCATTTATAAAGTCGATTGGAAATGGTGGTGGGACTCTTCTGATGATAATTTATCTACTTATAATAGAGGTACGCATAGAGATGAAGTGTTTAGGACAAAGGTGACTACAAATAGTAGTGGTAAAGCAAACTTTAAGTTTGAACTAAAATACCCAGAGTGGGGTAGATACCTAGTACGTGTGGTAGATCCAAATGGCGGACATGCCACCGGAAAAATAATGTATATCGATTGGCCTGGATGGGCAGGTAAATCACGAAAAAATGATCCATCTGCCGCGACTATGTTATTGTTTTCTACCGATAAAAACACATATTCTGTTGGAGAAAAAGCAATGGTTACTTTTCCTTCGAGTATAGGAGGAAGAGCATTGGTTACTGTAGAAAATGGGACAGAGGTATTATCGTCGCAGTGGGTGTTACCTCAAAAAGGAGAAACCAAATTCGAACTACCCATAGAAGCAATTTATACTCCTAATGTTTATATTCATATTACGCTGTTGCAACCTCATAACACTACAACAAATGATTTGCCAATACGTTTGTATGGCGTGGTACCAATTTCTGTCGAAAATCCAGACACACGCATTGTACCTACTATAACGATGCCCGATGTATTGCAGCCAGAACAGACAATTACCTTAAAAGTGGGAGAAAGCAAGGGCAAACCCATGACGTATTCGATTGCTATGGTAGATGAAGGACTGTTGGATCTAACCCGCTATAAAACTCCAAGCCCCTGGAATAATTTTTATGCCAGAGAAGCCTTGGGCGTAAAAACTTGGGATATTTATGATGACGTGATAGGAGCTTATGGGGGTAGCATAAATCAAATTTTTGCAATTGGTGGAGACGCAGAAGCAGGAGGTAGCAGTTCAAAAAAAGCCAATCGATTTAAACCCATGGTAATCTATAAAGGACCTTTTGAACTAAAAAAAGGAGAAACACGAACACATAAGATTAATATTCCTAAATATATTGGATCTGTACGAACCATGATTGTAGCTTCAGATGCCGATAAAGCAGCTTATGGTAAAGTAGAAAAGACAACCCCAGTTCGTAAACCACTCATGGTATTGACTTCGATTCCTAGAAAAATAACTCCGGGCGAAAAAGTGACCATACCAGTTACGGTTTTTGCAATGGAGAATAAGGTCAAAAATGTAACTGTTACTTTAAAACCAAATAAAGGGTTTAAAGTAGTAGG
Organism: Aquimarina discodermiae; assembly: GCF_040786235.1. NCBI lineage: Bacteria > Pseudomonadati > Bacteroidota > Flavobacteriia > Flavobacteriales > Flavobacteriaceae > Aquimarina > Aquimarina discodermiae. The sequence goes on along the minus strand of NZ_JBFMKP010000006.1, from coordinate 134,675 downwards.
AGAAACACAACAAAGTTTGTCATTTTCGCAACCAGATGAGAAAATGGTATATTTTGATATCGAAGTGCTTGATGGGGCATCAATTACCGATATAGAAGTAATTGCCAAGGGCAACGGCGAAAAAGCATCGTATAATACACCAATTAATATTGTGAATCCAAATCCAGTGACTACCGAACTAATTTCGGTGGTGGTGGACCCAAATGGTAATCAGGAAGTAGATTTTGCCTCCTTCGGAATCAAAGGTAGTAATAGTGCTATAATAGAACTATCTTCTTTACCTCCCATGAATTTTGAAAGTAGATTACAATCGCTGATTCGCTATCCACATGGATGCATAGAACAGACGACTTCTGCGGCGTTTCCTCAGCTTTACTTAAGTGAAGTTTTTAGTATTTCTTCAGAAAAGAAACAGAAAATCCAAAAGCATATAGAAGCGGCTATTTATAAGTTGAAAAGATTTATACAACCAACAGGCGGATTGTCCTATTGGCCTGGATATAGTAACCCAAATGATTGGGGTACTAGTTATGCTGGGCATTTTTTATTAGAAGCCAATAAACAGGGATATGTATTACCTATTGGGTTTAAAAGCAATTGGATCAATTATCAACAGCAACGGGCCAAAAGATGGCGTAGTAATAATAACGACCTTGGGCAGGCCTATCGATTATATACCTTGGCACTTGCAGGAAGTCCAGACTTATCGTCGATGAATCGTTTGCGAGAGATGCCCGGTTTGTCAAATGACGCCAGATTGAGATTAGCCGCTGCTTATGGGTTGATCGGAAAAGAAAAAGCGGCAAATCAACTACTGAATAAATCAACGATCGATTTTGCAGTAAGAAGAAGTAATAGATGGACCTATGGCTCTGTAAATCGCAATCGGGCAATGGCTTTAGAAACGCTTATTGCTTTAAATCAAAAAGACAAAGCACAGAAAGTAGCCGTAACACTGGCAAAAGAAATGTCTTCAAAAAAATGGATGAGTACACAAACCACTGCATATGGACTATTGGCGATGGCCAAATATGCAAGTTTTGTAGGAGGAAAAGGTGTTGAGGTAAACTATACATTAAATGGTAATACAACCACCATTAATACAGAACGAGCAATAGCAACTTCAGGAGAAGTTGTTTTACTAGAAAACAATAAACTAGTCGTAAAAAATAATAAGGATAATACCATTTTTGTACAGATTACTGCCAATGGAATTCTACCCGTAGGAAAAGAGAAAACAGTTCAACGTGGGTTAAATGTGATCGTAGACTATAAAAATCGCGATGGTAAAATTATTAACGTTTCTAAACTATCACAGGGCACCGATTTTGTGGCAGAGGTTACCATTACAAACGCTTCTGGATCTGAAGTAAAAGATATTGCTTTGACAGAAATTTTCCCCTCTGGATGGGAGGTCGTAAATACACGTTTTACTGATTTTGGATCGTTTAAAGCTAATAAAGTAACACATACTGATATACGTGATGATCGTGTTAATTTTTACTTTGATTTAAAACCAAGGGAAAGCAAAAAAGTAACACTTTTATTAAACGCCTCTTATTTAGGGAGCTATTATTTGCCAGGAGTACAATGTGAAGCCATGTACGATTATGATTATTTTGTAAGAAACCAAGGAAAATGGGTTGAGGTTGTAAAATAGTTGTTAAGGCATAAAGGCTTTACTTATGTATAAACTTAACAGTCGAAATGGATAATGAAATTGGAATAAGGAATATTAGTAAAACAGATTCTCTTAGAATGGTTGAATTTTCTAAATAATAGAAAAGTAAAGTGAAAAACCCATGATATGAAATCATACCGATGGGTTTCAAGAGTATACTATAACTCAATGATTAATCCTTCCTAAATTGTTGGTTAAAGGATTAATTATAAATAGCTATATCAGATATTGGGGCATAGGCTTTGATTCCTCCGTCAAAAGATGCAAGAACTGTTAATTTGCGCTCAAGAGCTACCAAAACAAACTGTTCAAGATTTGCAGGAACAACCACCGTGTAATAAGTTTTGGGTTGACCACTTGGGTGAAAATTTGCAATTATTTTACCGTATGCGGTTCCAATACATCCAAAGGTTCCCCAAGGTCTGTCATTAGTGGTTGATTTTACTGCGTCACTTACCTGTGGAATTACTTCCTGTGCTATTGTATTACTCATAATATTTGGTTTTAATAGATATTCCTACTCTCTTTTATATAGGCTTTTCGGATTCGACCCTCATATAATCAAAATCGTATTGTAGCTACCCAATCGAAAAATGATGCTTTTGATTATATAATTTTTGTCTGTTGATACATAATTTATATATCGTCGACAATTCAAAATTGAGAAATTAAATGAGTGAATTTCTAGAAAATACCTTGAGCGTAAAATTTTTAATCTCTAGCGTATAAAATTGATATTCAAGCGTTGTTAAAGTATTTTGAAAACCGTGCAGAATTACAAGTGTTTTTTTTAAAATAGACCGTTACTTTTGAAAAGTATATAAATGTACTTAAGAAGTTAACAAGATGATATTAGAACAAGCAATTTTAAATATTAAGCCAGATCAATCAAAGACTTTTGAGGAAACTTTTAAAGAAGCTCAAAAAATCATTTCTTCTATGAAAGGATATATAAGACACGATGTTTTAAAATGCATAGAAGAGAAGGATAAATACCTGCTTCTTGTAGAGTGGGAAACCCTTGAAGACCATGAAATAGGCTTTAGAAAATCTGCAGAATACCAGGACTGGAAAAAATTATTACATCATTTTTATGATCCTTTTCCGGTTGTACAACATTATGAGTCTGTACTTAGAAATGGTTTATAAGGTAAATATTATTTTGAAGAAAGAATGGTATTATTCTTCACAAATGACCTCAATTGGATTAAAGCTTTAGAAATTAATCCAATTGAGGATAAACAGAGTTGTTTCTTTGATGAAATTTAGTTTTTAAGGATTTCACCACATCCAATTCTAGGCCCTGCAGCACCAGAGGGCTGAGAAGAAAAATCATCGGGACCTTCGTGAATAATGATTGCTTTACCTAAAATGTTCTTGGTTTCATCATCACAACCAATACACCATAAATCTGTTTTTCTTTCGATACTCCCATGACCATTACGACTAACAACGATATTTCCAATATCTCCAATATGAAAAGAATCTGAACCCCAGGCTCCGTGAGATACATTGGTAGGGTTCCAGTGTCCACCTGCAGAAGTACCATCGGCAGCGCTGCAATCTCCTTTTTCATGAATGTGTATTGCTTTATGACCGCTACCATCATAGAAAACATTAGCTACCATGGTTACAATTCCGTCTGTTTCAGAAAACACGACATTACCGACAAGGCCACTATCATTTTTCGAAACAATGATTGCAGTCGCTTTTAGTTCATCCGTGTCATCATCACAATCGCAAGATGTGAATAGTAAAAAGCAAAAAATAATAAGTCCAAAAATGTGTAAAACTTTTTTCATAATAAGTTGGTTTTAAGTTATTAATGTGGTGTATATAAGTTACAAATTCCCCGTTTTAAGAACTAGATTTTTATACAAACTTTAACCATGTTTTCATAGATTTATCCTATGATTTTTTTTAAAAGAGTAAATTCGTTTACTATAAAGTAAGTCTAGGGTTTGATTTAAATAGCATGTGTCATTGCTTATAGGTACATTTGATCAAAGAATGATAGCGAATAAACAATTAGAATATATATTGAGACATCCCAAACGTTTTATTGTTATTGGGGCAGTATGTATATGGTATTATTTTTCATTACCCAATCCATTATTTAACGATCCAACGGCAACGGTGTTAGAAACAGCTAATGGAGAATTATTAGGGGCAAAAATTGCAGCAGATGGACAATGGCGATTTCCAGAAACAGAGTGTGTTCCCAAAAAATTTAAGGCTTGCATTATTGCTTTTGAAGACCAACAGTTTTATAGACATCCTGGGTTTAATCCTGTGGCTATGTTGCAAGCAATAAGGGATAATATAAAAGCAGGAACCGTGGTAAGAGGCGGTAGTACAATTACCCAACAAGTAATTCGCTTGATTAGAAAGGGAAAGAAAAGAACATATGTCGAAAAATTTAAGGAATTAATACTTGCCACCCGATTAGAGATAGGTACCTCAAAAGAAAACATTCTAAAATTATATGCATCTCATGCTCCTTTTGGCGGAAATGTAGTGGGAATTGATATGGCCGCCTGGCGTTATTTTGGATTACCAGCATCTCAATTATCATGGTCAGAATGTGCTACATTGGCTGTATTACCAAATGCACCTTCATTGATTTACCCTGGAAAAAATCATACGAGATTATTGCAAAAGAGAAACCGGCTTTTAAAAACACTTTTACAACAAAAGACAATCGATTCTCTAACCTATGAATTGTCTATTAGCGAATCATTACCCCAAAAACCATATCCTTTACCGCAGATAGCACCTCATTTGTTACATCGAGTGACAAAGAAACAAGAAGGTAAAAGAGTACAAACCAATATTGATTTACTATTACAAAAACAAGTCAATCAAATTGTTGCAAAACACTATGAAATACAGTCGCAAAACGAGGTGCATAATATGGCAGTTTTGATCATTGATATTGATACCAGAAAAGTGCTATCTTATATAGGAAACACTTCAACCGATAGGGGACATCAAAAGGATGTAGATATTATTATGGCACCACGTAGTACAGGTAGTGTTTTAAAACCGTTTTTATATACCGCGATGATGGATAAAGGGGAGCTGCTACCCGAACAACTGGTAGCAGATATTCCCACAACTATTGCGGGATATACACCAGAGAATTATGATGAATCTTATAACGGAGCAGTGCCAGCAACAAGAGCATTGGCACGTTCGCTTAATATTCCTGCCGTTAGGTTGTTGCAGCAATATGGCTTGCAGCGTTTTAGAGATGAGCTAAATTCTTTTCAAATTAGAGATATACGATATAGTGGAGATCATTATGGATTGTCACTGATTGTAGGAGGAGCAGAAGGAAACCTTTGGGATTTGTGTAAAACATATAGTGGTTTGGCCAGTACTTTAAAGCATTATCAGAAATCCTCGGGAATGTATTTCGAAAATGAGTTTATGAATCCAGTTATTCATAAAACTGAAAAGGTTGATTTTGGAAAAAAAAGAAAACAAAAAAAACTATATGGAGCAGGAAGTATATGGTTGGCTTTTGAGGCTATGAAAAAAGTGAACAGGCCTTCTGAAGACGAAGCATGGGAATTTTATGACTCCTCTAGAGAGATTGCCTGGAAAACAGGAACTAGTTTTGGTAATAGAGATGCCTGGGCTATAGGTGCCAGTAGCAAACATGTTATAGGAGTTTGGGTTGGTAATGCTGATGGAGAGGGGAGACCCGAACTAACAGGTATTAATGCTGCTGCTCCCGTACTTTTTGATGTGTTTAATTTGTTACCTAATGCGAATTGGTTTCCTATACCTTATGATGATTTGACGGCAGTTACCGTTTGTACAAAAAGTGGTTTTCTGGCGAGTAATGAATGTCCTCAAAAAAATATATATGTTCCACCGTTGGGAGCAAAAGGACAACATTGTCCATATCATCGAATGGTACACCTGGATCAACAAAAAAAATATCGGGTAAACTCTTCTTGCGAACAGGTATCGAGTATGGTTCATGAATCCTGGTTTGTGTTACCTCCCTTGCAGGAATATTTTTTCAAATCAAATAACGCAACCTATCGCTCTTTACCTCCCTATAGAGAGGGTTGTATTAAAGAGAAAGAAACACCGATGGACTTCATTTTTCCGAAACCCAATAGCAGTGTATATCTACCCAAGGGATTTGATGGTAAAGCAAACGAGGTTGTTCTTAAAATTGCCCATATAAATCCAGAAACTACCGTATTTTGGTATATTGATGATCAATTTGTTGGAACAACATTACAATTTCATGAAATAGCAGTTTCTCCAAAGATAGGAGTACATCTAATTACAGTTCTGGACGAAAAAGGAAACGAATTAAAACGTAAAATTGAAATAAAAGAATAGTAGATTATCGTAAAGGGAACCCTTTTGCCGCCCACCATGGGTGTATTTCTATAACCAAACGATCCGCTTTTACCATAGGATCTGCATTGGCAAGACTATCGGCCATTTCTTGAGTAGGTGTATTATAAATAGTAATTCCTCTAATGTCTCCATCATCACCAAAAGGTCCGGAAATATCGGCATATCCTTTTTTGTACATTTCTCCCAGATGTGCCAGATGTAGATTTTGAAGACTATCTGTTTCTTCCTTGTTTTGAGATCGATTCCTACCTCTTTTCAAAAATGCGATAAAGTATTGTTGCATGATCACTGTATCACCTGTTTCCTCATCGACATAATCAAATATCTGGAAACCGTCTTTTTTTAGTTTTTCCTTAATCAATTTTACAGAAGGCTTAGTTTCTTTTTTAGGTGTTTCTGTGGTAGAAGTATCTTTAGGTTCTGTTATTTCCTGTTGTTGCTGACAGGCAAATAAGAAAAGCAAAACAAGCAATAATAATAGATTTTTCATGAGTTACGATTTTGGTTGTTTTCGAAGTTAAAATAGTGATTTTTAAAAGAAAATAACGGTTAACTAGCTTAACCTATTTTTTGAATTCAATTTTTATATGATGGTCTGTTTGTATACGTATGTTATTCTTAATGTCATTCCGAATTTATTTCGGAATCTAGCTACGGTCATAAGCAATAACGTATGATCAGAACCGGAAACTAGTTCTGGTTGATATCTACTTTTAGGTGTTCATTTTTTATAATAAAACACCCTGAAAGTACTTTCAGGGTGTGCTTAAATATCGATAGGATGAAATATTCAATAATAACTATTCGATTAGAAAACGTTTATTGATGGTATCGATATTTAATAGGTAAAAACTGGTTTTTAAGTTATCTATGTTAATCTGATGGTTAAAAGAGCCTTTTTGCACGGTTTGCCCTAGCATATTGATAATTTTATAGGTTTTAAAATCAAAGTTTTGAGTTTGGATTTGCAATCTTCAGTTTTTAATAGGGTTTAGGCTAATCGTAAAAAATATGTCTACATCAGTATTTTTGACATTGGCTTTTACAAGCCCTTAATCCTGTTGTTTTGTTATAGTAAAGCTAGGAAGAATATATAGCTTGTTTAGCAGATTTTACATAAACGACATGTTTAATTGTATAAAAGGTGTTTATTGATACATAAAGTGCAATATTAGGGGTAATGTAAAATAAAAAATCCTCTGTCTTAAAAAATCCTCTGTTTTTTTTAAGACAGAGGATAAAATGTTATACAACAAATAAAGTTCTGTTTTCTTAATTTGCTTTATATACGACTCCTACAGAAAATCCTGAATCTCTATTTTGGTTCCTACCCGTCATGTTTACTGCATATCCTCCAGAAATTCCAAAAGATTTATGGAAAGGAACATAAACATCAAAAAAGGCAGTAGCATAATCTACTTCTGTCTGAGGTAACCCAGCGGGGCCTCCTCCATCAACAAATTCTGGAGTTCCAATATCATATCCACTTAAAGAATTTTGTATTCCTATTTTGGCATGTGCATAGAACCATTTATTATAATATCCTAGCTTGGCACTATATAATAAGGCATTTGGAACATCTAAATCGTGATCAGGGTTTATGTTGTTCCTAAAACTATATAGCGCTTGTAACTCTAAGAAGAGATTAGATGCGGTTTTATATTGAGCAATAGCTCCGCCATCAACGGCAATAGCACCATTACCAATAGAAAGAATCCCTCTTTCTTCATAACCTCCTACAGGTACAGATGTTCCTAAGGTACCTCCAAAAGTAAATTCAGCATTGTTTTCGAATTGTTTTTTAAAAGCCCTTGCTTTTACAAACAAACTTAGGTCCTGCAAGCTATTGATTTCACTTTCTTGGTGAACTGGATCAGGTACATTGTTTTCGTTTTCTAGAGTAATATAAGGAAGTGTAGCAGTGGTAGATAACCAGTCTGATACACAGTATTCTGCATAAAGGCTATAGATGTTTGAAGATATTTTTCCCATCCCTGCTGGATTTCCAGGCGTAAGTTCTTTACCCCTATAAAAATTCTCAAAACTTTTACTAGCGTAAGAAACAGCTATTGTTAAATCGTTTTGTTTGTTGAAAAACCCGTTTAAAGGAGTTTGAGCAGAGGTTGTTAAAAAGACAAATACAACCATTACAGCTCCTAAAAGAGCTGTTTTAGATTTGTGTGACATTGATTTAAGATTTAAGTTAATCGAGCGCTTTAGTCGCAACTGAATCACCTTACCTTACTATCGAAAAAGTTAAAAATAAACTAAAAAAACAGCTATAATGTTAAAGTTTAAGCTAGTTTTTTCAAATTACCAATTTTTATATGGGTTTCTGCTAAGTTGAGCATTATAATAACGTGGATCTCCTGTAACTTCATTTCCTAACCAGTTTGGCTTTACAAATGTTTCGTTTTCATGTTGTAATTCAATTTCGGCAAGAATTAATCCTTTATTATCACCAAAAAATATGTCCACCTCGATGATATGCTTACCCATAGAAATTTCATGCCTGATTTTGTCAATAATACCTTTTTCACATAAATTAAGTAATTGTTCGGCTTCTTCTATTTTAAGTTCCTTTTCCCATTCAAAGCGAGAGGTGCCGGTATTGTTACTTTTTCCTTTAATGGTCAAAAAGCCTTTATCACCTTTAATACGTACCCGTACTGCACGTTCTGGATCAGAATTAAGATACCCCTGCACAATACGAGTACTTTTTTGTGCTTCTTTTATAAAAATATCAGAGGTTACCAGAAATTTACGTTCTATTTCGATCATTAGAAATTCTCTTAATTGAATTTCAAAAATATTCTTTTTTAAGGAGATAGTATATTCGTATACAAAGGTTCTATAAATTTTTGTTAACCTATTTGTGATGTATATTATTGCGATAATGCTTCAATCAATTTTTGATTTAGGCGTACAAAATCTTTGTTTTTTGATTTCTCAGACAGCTGTAAAGATTTTTGAGCTGCTGCGAGTGCTTCTTTTTCCCTATTCAGATCCTTAAGAATAAGAGCTTCTCTATATACCTGGAAAAATCTGGGATTAGACCCTTTGGTTACTTTCTGTATATAGGTAAGTGCGCTGTTTAAATCCTGTTGTGTTTGATGTAAGTATAACGCAGCTCGAAAATATTCACCATTACTGGGGCCAGACATCACTGTTTTAATGTTTTTTAAGATGCTATCTTTGTTTTGAGTAATAATAGGGATGGATATACCCGTGTTTTCCCAAAGAATACTAAGTTTTGCGCTATCCAGAGTGACATCATTTATTGCAATAGTAAAGCTTTCGGTTTTTTTAGGAGTTGTAAAGCTTTCGGTTGGTATAGTAGCAACTGGGGTATTGGTAATATAACTATTCCAATTTCTGGATTCATATGGATAAAAGTAAAGTGTCCAGGCATTTTCTTCTGGTTTGGTTAGGATAGTATAAGTCCCTTTTTTTAGAGGTGTATTAGCAATTACAACAGGATCAGAAAAAGTAATTTTGGTTGCCGCATTGGCACCGGTTCTCCAGAATTCACTGTAAGGTACTATGCCATCATCTCCAAAGATGATTCGGTTTCTGATATGAGGTCTTGAGTAGGTTACTTTAACTTCAGTAAGACCTATCATTTGGATGATTGTTGCTTCCGGACTAAGAGCAGGAGTGCGTAACTGTGCTTTTAATGAAGTAGTAAGAAAAATTCCTAAGAAGCAAAGAGTATATAGTTTATTCTTCATTTTTGATGATTTAAAAATTGTTATATTAGTTTTTGATAGATGATTGATTAAAATAAGCTTTGGGCGTAGCTCCCATTAGGCTTTTAAATGATTTATTAAAGGTGGTTTTTGAATTGAAACCAGCTTCTTGTGCTAAGCCAAAAAAAGTCATGTTTACAGCTTTTTCTGTTTTTGAAAGCGATATAAACTCTTTGATTCTATAATAATTGATATATTCAAAGAAATTCATGCCTATTCGCTCATTGAGTAAACGAGCCATTTCAGGATTGCTAACACCCAGCATTTGTGCCAATTCTGATTTTAATAATTTTCTATTCAGATACGGTTTCTTATACTGCATTAAGAGCTCCAGCCGCTCCTTTAAATCATCTAACTCTTTGTTTGAAAGTTTAGATAGAGCATATTTTTTAGAAACAAGAAGTGATGTAACCTTAAACAACTGTGGTTCTTTTATACTATAAAACGAAATGAAAAGAATAAGGATTGCAATACTAATCCATATTATTTGCCAGCTTATTTTGGTAAAAAAACCATAACCTATTACCCAATTTAAGAACATTAATGACCAACAAGACAGACAAATTCCGATAGCTATTAAAAAATTCATGAAAAACCTAGATTTTACCGTATAACTAAGTTCGTTTTGAATATTTCGTTTGAATTTTAAAAATATTCTTAAGCTTAATACCCAATAGGAAATGTTAAAAAGTAAACCTACGGCAATGAATAGTAATATAATTTTAAGTTGTATTCCACTTTCGGTTCTTTCTTTAAGGATCTCATCTGAAGGGATTATAAAAGCCACAGTAACAAAGAAATTATATATTAATGCAGGTAAATAATGAATCAATTCTTGATATGAAAAAGGTTTGTTGGATATACTAGATCGCGTAAATAGGTAAATCGTTGCACCAAATAATAAAGTAGCAAATTCTGAAAAAATAACCCAACGGTAATTATTAGAAACAATGCCAGAGAGATAAAGTGCACGGCCTGTCAAGCCTATTGCAAGCGCAAACACCAAAACAACGAGGTAGATATTTATGTTTTTCCTTACTTTAGAAAAAAAGTAAATAAATAGTAAAAACAAACTTTGAAAATATGCAAAATAAACAAGTTGATTTAAGAAGGTCTGCATAGTTTAGAATATCGTTTTTGTTCAAGATACTAGTTTAGGATAAATTGATTGACATGTAGTACCCCTTTATGATTCATTTTTAGGTTTTCTTTTCTAAAAGCTTCAAAGTCTTTTTTGCTATTCCAATGGGTAATCAATAAAATATCAGGGTTGTAGTGATACCCCATGGTGGATTTTCCGTTGGTTAATTGAAGGATGGTTGTGCCTCCTGTCAATTTTAACTTCTGTAACCAAAGCGTCATGAAGTTTTTGAATGAGCTATTTTCTTTTTTCCAATAAGCAGTTACCACATTGTATTTATCTTTATTAATAGTAAAAGAAATATCGCTAGGCATTTCATAATAGGTTAAATTGAATAAAGTCCATATATTTCTACGTTGCAGGTGAAAATCAGGTACAACACCTTCAATTTCTTCAATAAACTCTTCCCTGTTTTTTAAATTACTCCATTTGCTAAATATAAATGATGAGGGGTGTATATTACCTTGTGCATTTTCGACAATTTTAAAACTAGTTAAGGGTTGATATGTTTTTTTGAATGCAAATGGGAAAGCAGTTTTTTTATATTTTTCAAATGCTTTTTCAGTATCTGTTTTGGTTGTAAATAATAGAATGTCTAATATTTCACCTTTTTTTAAACTGATTGTTTTTATGTTCGATTGTGCGATAAGATCCGAGGTTAATATAAAGTAAAAGAATAGCGAAGAAAAGATTTTTAAATGCCTCATAAATTTTGATTTATAAATATTTGCAAAACAAAGGTAGAAGCGACCTACGAAAAAATGAAGGAAAACAAGGAGTTATAGGTATTGATACTGTATGCGTACTTAATTTATAGGCTATTTTTCATTAAAAGGAGTGTTGTGCTAGTTCTTTTATTTTTTCTGAAGAAATTCGGGTATCTAAAAATTCATTATTTGCTAGCCAAATCATACTCGAAACGATAGTTTCGGGTGCTATGGTTCTATATTTTTTGAAAGCGCCTATCAAAATAGGATTTAATAGTTTCATAAGTAATTTAAAAAAATACTCACCAGTTCTTTTTTCTTTACGATTTCCTCCGATAAGCGAAGGTTGTAAAATATGTGTTTTAGGAATAGGATAGTTTAACACAGCTTCTTCCATTTCGCCTTTGGTACGATTGTAAAATATGCTGCTTTTTGGGTTGGCTCCCAAAGCCGATACTACCAACAAAGTATTAATATTATTTTGAGAACAAAGTTTGGCTGCGGTAACAGGAATACCATAATCAATTTGATGATACAAGTTTTTGTCTGGTGTTTTTGAATGGGTCGTGCCAATACAGCAAAATACCTCATCGGCAACAAAGAGTTCTTTACTGTCTTCTAAGCAAAGAAGATCCACGATATATTCTGTAACTTTTGGATGTGATATTCCAATACTTTTTCTAGAAAACAGTTTAATTTTGCGATATCGATTATCCTCTAGTAATCTATCCAGTAGCATACCACCCGTTAATCCTGTTGCTCCTAGTATGATAGCTTGTTTCATGAGATGGTATGATGAGTTTATTGATACGATATAAAGATATTACAAATTAGAATGGCATTATCTGTTATTTTTGTAATGTGGAAGAAATGCTACCTCATAAAAAAATTATTCATGTCGATATGGATGCGTTCTACGCTTCTGTAGAGCAAATGGATAATCCAGATCTAAAAGGAAAGCCACTGGCCGTTGGAGGAGGAGGTAAACGTGGGGTGGTAAGTGCTGCCAGTTATGAAGCGCGTAAATTTGGAGTACGATCTGCTATGAGTGGCGCAATGGCAAGACGCCTTTGTCCAGATTTGATATTTGTTCGTCCGCGTTATGAAAGATATCAGGAAATCTCGTCTAAGATTAGAAAAATATTTTTTGAATATACAGACTTAGTAGAGCCTCTATCGTTGGATGAAGCGTATTTGGATGTTACTAAAAATAAAAAGGGAAACCCTAGTGCAACTTTAATCGCACAAGAGATAAGACAACAGATTTTAGAGAAGGTGGGTCTAACTGCCTCTGCTGGGATTTCGATCAGCAAATTTGTTGCTAAAATCGCAAGTGATTATAACAAGCCTAACGGGCAAAAGACAGTGGACCCAGAAGAGGTTATCGAGTTTTTGGAAGAGCTGGATGTTAAAAAGTTCTACGGAGTGGGGAAGGTAACCAGAGATAAAATGTATCAAATGGGGATTTATACGGGTAAGGATCTAAAATCTAAAACCGAAGAATTTCTAACCCAACATTTCGGTAAATCAGGAGGGCATTATTTTCGTATTGTTCGGGGGATTCATTTAAGTGAGGTAAAACCTAATCGAGAACGCAAATCACTGGCTGCCGAGCGAACATTTACAGAGAACATCTCTTCAGAAATTTATATGCTTGAACGATTGCAAAGCATTGCAGAAGAACTACAAAAACGTCTAAAAAGAAGTAAAGTTTCAGGTAGAACGGTTACTTTAAAAATTAAATACAGCGATTTTAGTCTGCAAACCAGAAGTAAAACCTTACCCTATTATGTAAGTGATGCCACCATTTTATTAGAAACGGCAAAAGAGCTATTGTATCAGGATACTATGAAAGACTCTGTAAGGTTGTTAGGGATTTCACTTTCAAATTTGAATACCGGAAAAAAAGACACACCAAAAAAAGAAAAAGAAGAGGTAGAGATTATTCAGTTAAAATTTGATTTTTAACCATCTTAAATATTACACAACACCTCTGCAGCTCTTTTTAAGGTATCATCTGTTTTTGCAAAACAAAATCGTAGTACTTTGTCGTCTTGTTGGTTAAGATTAAAGACAGAGACAGGAATCGAGGTAATTTTATGTTCTTTTGTTAATCTTTCAGCAAATTTTATATCGTTTTCATCAGTGATTGTAGTATAATTTAATAACTGAAAGTAAGTTCCTTTAGATGGGATATAGGAAAACCTGGAATCTTTAATTAATGATAAGAAAGTATCTCGTTTTTCCTGATAAAACGAAGATAGAGATAAGTAATTATTGGGTGTTTTTAGATACTCTGCCAAGGCATATTGCATAGGGTGGTTACAACAGAAAACATTAAACTGATGCACTTTTCGAAATTCTTCCATCAATGCTTTAGGGGCAATGCAATATCCCATTTTCCAACCCGTCGTATGAAAGGTTTTTCCAAATGAAGCAGTAATAAAAGTGCGTTCTGCTAATCCTGCAAATCGTGCTGCACTTTGGTGCTTTTGTCCATCAAAAACAATATGTTCATATACTTCGTCACTAAGTAAAATAATATTGGTGCCGCAAAGGAGCTTTTCTAGCTGAAGCATATCTTCCTTAGATAACACAGCTCCACCTGGGTTGTGTGGCGTATTAATAATAACCATCTTTGTCTTCGAATTGATCTTGGACGCAACTTCTTGCCAATCAACAGTAAAACTAGGGGCAGATAACTGTATAGGAACGACCGTTCCGCCAAATAAAGTAATGGCTGGCTCATAAGAATCATAAGCAGGTTTAAAAATAATGACTTCGTCTCCTTTAGAGACACAGGCCGCGATTGCTGTAAAAATAGCTTGTGTAGCTCCATCGGTCACTGTAACCTCGGTTTCGGGATGATAATTGCTTCCATAAAGAGAGTTAGTTTTATGAGCAATTGCCTCTCTTAATGATAACAAGCCAGGCATTGGGGCATATTGATTATGCCCTTTTAACATAGCTTGATGCACTAATTCTATTAATCTTTGATCTATTTTAAAGTTGGGAAACCCTTGTGATAGATTAATAGCATCATATTTTGAAGCAAGTTGACTCATAACCGTAAAAATGGTGGTGCCAACATTGGGTAGTTTGGATTTGATGTTTTGCATGCTCTAAAATAGTACTTATTTTGATTTAAAATGCTTCTTTTATCTGCTTTAAATCATGCAAAATAGGATCGATCTCTTTTTTATTTTTCTTTCTTTTTCTTTTAATACCTACAAAGCTAACACCTATTGCCCAACCAAATGTGAGGGTGTATGCCCAAAAGGAAAACCAAAAGTCAGCATCTTTAAGAATGGTCTGAAAGTAGGCAAAAAGAATAGCAGTCAATAAAACAGAATAGACAGGCATATAAATATTAGTAATCCATTTATAATAGGATAGTTTTTTGATCATAATAGTAGCAAAAGATTTTACATTTTTGTCTAATTCAGGGGTCTTCCAAAAAAGCACACGATACCAAAAGATCCCGATGGTAAAGAGTATTAAGATTGCAAGACAAAACAGACTTCCATAAAAGAGGGTATTCCCTTTTTCATAAGCAGTCCATAACCAACCCACCATAAAAATTGTAGGGATAAATAAAATGCTGGATATAATATTGCCTGTTATAATTTTGCGTTGTAGTTTTTTTAATCTTTCGATCAAAGAATTCGAATCATTCTTTAATTCTGTTTTGGTAGTCTTGACTGATTTCCAATCCTTTTTTAGTTTATCAAAATCATTCATTGTTGTATATTTTTAAGAGTTTCTTTTTCGTTCTGTTAATGCGTGCCCCTACATTACTGACTTCGATACCTAGTACATCTGCAATTTCTTTATAGCTTAATTCTTCGAGAACCAAACTGATTAGGATACGTTCTTCTTCCTTTAGTTTTTGTACACATTGCATTAGTTTGTTCACTCGGCATTCTTGCTGAGTTTCTGTAGTATCAATATTTTCGATAATATTTTCTGGGATACTATTTCCAAACAATTGCTGGTGCGTTTTGTTTTTTTTATTAAAAGTGATGGTCGTATTAAGGGTTACACGATATAGCCAGGTGCTAAGTTGGGCGTTTCCTTTAAATTTGTTTAAACCATTCCATACATTAATCAACACTTCTTGATAAAGATCTTCGACCGAATCTTTTTCGTATAAGTATGCATAACAAATACGATAAATTTTATCTTTATGAAGTGTAACAACCTCTGTAAATAGTTGTTCTCTCTCCTTGTTTTTCATTTATTTACTTATAAAGTTGGTTGCCGAAGTGTAAAAAGTTTCTGGGTTGTCTAACATAATAAAATGTTCTGCTTTTTCAATCATTTCGACAGTACAACTCGAACAGTTTTTATATTGTTGTTTATAAAGCGACAATTTGGTGTCTTTGGTAAAATTAGGAAATTGTGGGTGAATTTTATTCCAATTCGTCATTACCAAAGTTGGGATTTTGATGGCCGCGATAGCTATTCTTATGTCGTTACTCATCATTTCGAAAGCAGTAATACCCAGTGTTCTTCGGTCTGATTTTATAGCATCCTTCAGTACGTCATCAATCTTGGTGGTGTCCCGAATCATTCTAGTAAGCACGTTTTGAAGGTTTTGTTTAAGGGCCTCATCATTCATGTTTAAGTAAGAATCTTTCATAGATGTATAAGATGATTTGACCGTTTCTTCGGTAATACTGGGATTATTAAGACCCGCTAGAAATGGTAACGCATCTACCACTATAATTTTTGAAACGATAGTTTCATTATCAATAGCCAATAATAAAGACATAAATCCACCAATACTATGCCCCATTAAAATGCTGTTTTTGGATCTATGTTTAGTAATATATTTTATTAGATCTTTTTTGATAGTAGCTAAGATGTTATCTTCGGTAACAGGAGGTACTCCACCGTACCCGGCCAATGTAAAAGTATGAATTTCATAAGTATCTTTGAACTTGTTTATGGTTTCTTTCCAGACGTTGGCAGAACAGGATAAACCAGGAAGTAAAAAAAGAGTTTCTCCTTTACCTTCTACGGTAACATCAAATGAGTTATGGTGTGTTGTTTTTTGTGCCCAAAGAGAACAGGTTAAAAGAAAGCTGATAAAAGATAGTTGTAATGTTTTCATGATGATACTATTTATAATTTACTCTTTTAGTAAGGCCGATTTCATTTTATTACATCTTTATAGAAAATTTTATAAAAAATAGAGAGAACCAAAACAAAGTAGAATCTGTTTTTTAGGTCAAAAATTAAGATTTAAGTCTGGTAAGAGCTTCTTGTTAAATAATATACTTTTCTTCTTTATATTCATTATAAATAGCGAAATAAAGACTCTATAAAACTTGGCTAAAATGGCTTTGAACCCTATTTTTGCGCAACAACTAATTAAACATTTTAATAATGAGTGGATTGATAAAATCTTCAATAGCTAGAAAAGTTGCCATGGCATTATCCGGACTCTTCCTAGTTTTCTTCTTATTACAACACTTTACCATCAATTTTACTTCAATTTTTAGTGCAGATACATTCAATGACTTATCTCATTTTATGGGAACCAACCCAGTGGTTCAGTTTGTCTTACAACCTGTACTTATTTTTGGGGTGATTTTTCATTTTGTAATGGGGTTTGTATTAGAACTTAAAAATAAAAACGCTAGAGCGGTTAAGTATGCTAAGTATAACGGAGGGGCCAATGCATCCTGGATGTCAAGAAATATGATTTATTCTGGATTGGTGATTCTTGCATTTTTAGGATTACATTTTTATGATTTCTGGGTTCCAGAAATTGTGTATAAGTATGTAGAATTTGCTCCAGAAGATCCAACTCGTTATTACGGAGAGTTATTACACAAATTCGAAAGTCCGATCCGTACAGGATTGTATGTAATTTCATTTGTGTTTTTAGCATTGCACTTATGGCATGGATTTGCATCTTCATTCCAGTCTGTAGGATTTAATAATAAGTATTCTGTAGCTGCAACAAAATTTGCTAAGGCTTTTGCCATAGTAATACCTGTAGGGTTTATTATTGTTGCTTTAGTACTTCATTTTACGCATTAAAAACACCACTAGTATGTCAATTTTAGATTCTAAAATACCAGAAGGTCCACTGGCAGATAAGTGGACAAAACATAAAAATACCATTAACCTGGTAAATCCAGCCAACAAGCGTAATATCGATGTTATTGTTGTAGGAACTGGATTAGCAGGAGGAAGTGCTGCTGCTACATTAGCAGAACTTGGCTATAATGTAAAGACATTTTGTTATTCTGATTCTCCACGTCGTGCGCACTCGATTGCTGCACAAGGAGGAATCAATGCAGCAAAAAATTATCAAGGAGACGGTGATTCTGATTACCGTTTATTTTATGATACCGTAAAAGGAGGAGATTATAGGTCTCGTGAGGCAAACGTATATCGATTGGCAGAGGTTTCTGCAAACATTATTGATCAATGTGTTGCACAAGGAGTACCATTTGCAAGAGAATATGGAGGGTTACTAGATAACCGTTCGTTTGGAGGAGTATTGGTATCTCGTACATTTTATGCAAAAGGACAAACAGGTCAGCAGCTATTGCTAGGAGCATATTCTGCCATGAACCGTCAAATCAATAGAGGAAAAATACAGTCTTTTAACCGTCACGAAATGTTGGATTTGGTGAAAGTAGACGGAAAAGCAAGAGGTATTATCGCTCGTAATCTGGTTACAGGAGAAGTAGAGCGTCATGCTGCACATGCAGTGGTGTTGGCAAGTGGAGGATATGGTAATGTATTTTTCTTAAGTACCAATGCCATGGGAAGTAATGTGATGGCAGCCTGGAGAGCGCACAGAAGGGGAGCTTTCTTTGCGAACCCATGTTATACTCAAATTCACCCAACCTGTATTCCTGTATCGGGAGACCATCAGTCAAAATTAACATTGATGTCAGAATCATTGCGTAACGATGGACGTATTTGGGTGCCAAAACGAATAGAAGATGCAAAGGCAATTAGAGCGGGTAAATTAAAACCAACACAATTGTCTGAAGAAGAAAGAGATTACTACCTGGAGCGTCGTTATCCGGCATTTGGTAACCTGGTACCTCGTGATGTAGCTTCTAGAGCAGCAAAAGAGCGTTGTGATGCTGGTTTTGGTGTCAATAAAACAGGAGAAGCTGTTTATCTTGATTTTGCTTCTGCGATACAACGTTACGGAAAAGAAAAAGCATTAACTTCTGGTATAGAAAACCCTTCTGCAGCAGAAATAACTAAGCTTGGTGAAGAGGTAATCGAGAATAAGTATGGAAACCTTTTCCAGATGTATGAAAAGATCGTAGACGAAAATCCATATAAAACGCCAATGATGATCTATCCCGCGGTACACTATACTATGGGAGGATTATGGGTAGATTATAACTTACAAACTACGGTTCCTGGATGTTATGCGGCAGGAGAAGCAAATTTCTCTGATCATGGTGCTAACCGATTAGGAGCTTCTGCATTGATGCAAGGTCTGGCAGATGGATATTTTGTATTACCATATACTATCGGAGACTATTTGTCTAAAGATATTCGTACGGGAAAAATACCAACCGATACTCCAGAATTTGATCAGGCAGAAAAGGAAGTAACCGATCGTATCACCAAATTAATGGGTGGATCAGGACAGCATTCTGTAGATTATTACCATAAGAGATTAGGTAAAATCATGTGGAACAAGTGCGGAATGTCTCGTAATGAACAAGGATTAAAAGAAGCGATCGATGAGATTGCAGCATTACGAGAAGATTTCTGGAAAAACGTAAAAGTGCCAGGAACTGCAAATAGCATGAACCCAGAATTAGAAAAAGCAGGAAGAGTTGCAGATTTCTTAGAGTTGGGTGAGTTATTTGCAAAAGATGCATTACATCGTAATGAATCCTGTGGAGGGCATTTTAGAGAAGAATCTGTAGAGCAAGAAGGAGAGCAAAAAGGAGAAGCACTACGTGATGATCAAAACTTCAAGTATGTTGCAGCATGGGAGTATAAAGGAGAGCCAAAAAATGCAGCCTTGCATAAAGAGGAACTTACTTTCGAAAATATTGAATTAAAAACACGTTCTTATAAATAAAAAAGCTATGAATCTTACACTAAAAATATGGCGTCAAAAAGATGCTAAGTCTCAAGGAAAGATAGTAGAATATCCAATATCTGGAATTGAAGGAGACATGTCTTTTTTAGAAATGTTAGACGTGTTAAACGAAGAATTAATCAACAAAGGTGATGAGCCTGTAGTATTTGACCATGACTGTAGAGAAGGTATATGTGGGGCTTGTTCATTGCAAATAAATGGAGAACCACATGGTCCAGACCGTTTGGTAACTACTTGTCAATTGCATATGCGTATGTTTAATGACGGGGATACCATCTTTATAGAACCTTTTAGAGCCAAAGCGTTTCCTGTTGTAAAGGATTTGATGGTAGATAGAGGTGCTTTTGATAGAATCCAACATGCAGGAGGATATGTTTCTGTAAATACTTCAGGAAATACCATAGATGCAAATGCAATCCCAATTAATAAAGAAGATGCAGACGATGCTTTTAATGCAGCTACCTGTATTGGTTGTGGAGCCTGTGTTGCAGCTTGTAAAAACGCATCTGCAATGTTGTTTACTTCTGCAAAAGTTTCGCAATATGCGCTATTGCCACAAGGTAAAGTAGAAGCTACAGAACGTGTACTGGCTATGGTAAACCAAATGGATGAAGAAGGTTTTGGTAACTGTACTAATACAGGGGCTTGCGAAATAGAATGTCCTAAAGGAATTTCTTTAGAAAATATTGCTCGTATGAATCGTGAGTATTTAAAAGCAAGTTTGAAAGGGTAACTATCTTTTTATTAGAAAATAACTTTTATAATATATCAGCCCCCTAATCAATGCATGATTAGGGGGTTGTTTTTTGCTATATTTACAGACCATAATAAAAAATTAATGAAACATATAGTATCGCGCGCCACAGTTTTGATCTTTGTTATTCTTGTAAGTTTTTTAAGCTGTAAATCTAAAGCACAGGAAAAAACAGAAACTGAAACTTCTAAAGAAACCAGTATCAGTCAAAAGGAAGAGATTACATCTTTATTTGATGAAGCTGCATTGATAACAAGGTTAAAAGAATTGTCATCTGATCGTTACGAAGGCCGTAAAACTGGTGAAAAAGGAAATGCTCTTGCAAGAACTTTTATCATAAACGAATTTAAAAAGTTAAATGTGCTACCTATAAAAGATTCTTTTGAGCAATCTTTTAATTTTAGTCATAAGAATAAAGAATACCCACATGCAGGAATTAATGTTTTGGGAAAAATAGCAGGGACCGTACATCCAGATAAGTATATAGTGGTAAGTGCACATTATGACCATCTGGGTATAATAAATGATAAAATATACAACGGAGCCGATGATAATGCCTCTGGAGTTGCTGCTTTGGTATCGTTCGCAGAATATTTTAAGAAAAACCCGCCAAAACATACGGTGATTTTGGCCGCGTTTGATGCAGAAGAACTAGGTTTGGCAGGAGCAAAGTATTTTGTTGAAAATATGCCGATTGCCAAGGATGATATTGTTCTGAATATCAATATGGATATGATTAGCAGAAATATAAATAATGAATTGTATGTGGTGGGAGCTCGATACAATGATATTTTAAAAAGTGTATTAAAGGATTTTAAGAACCCTACAGATATCAAATTATCACAAGGCCATGATGGGTCAGATGGCAAAGATGATTGGACCAAGGCGTCTGATCATGGACCTTTTCATAATATAGATATTCCGTTTCTTTATTTTGGTGAAGAAGATCACCCCGATTATCATAAGCACACCGATGAGTTTAAAGGTGTAATGCCTGTGTTTTATACCAAGGTAGTTAAGCTTATTATTTCTGTATTTGCAGAGGTAGATGTTACTTTATCTAAATCTAGATAGATATAGGTTCATTTTATTAATTTGTTACCACTTATTACTGCGTATTGAACGCAACCACTTGCAGGAAATTCATCTAATAAATAAATATACTATTTATGATGAATAAAGTAGTGACGTTTATTTTAGTCGGATTAACAATTTTAAGTTGTTCAAATGATGATGATGAATCCTCGAATGATAATTGTGGGCTTACAACAATAATTAGTGCTAAACAATATTCAGATGCTCCATCAGACCAATTGACAATTAATAGTTTAACTATTGAAAATAATTGTTTAAAAATTAATTTTGGTTCAAGTGGATGTAGTGGAGATAGTTGGGAGCTTAAATTAATTGATTCAGAGGATATCCTAGAATCTATGCCACCTCAAAGAAACTTAAGATTGTCGTTAAAAAATGAAGAAGCATGTCAAGCTTTCATTACAAAAGATATAACTTTTGATATTTCTAGCCTAAAGGTTGATGGCAATCAAGTACAGCTAACTATTACTAATTCTGATGAAAGTGTTTTGTATGAGTATTAAAGGACAAACTAGAACAAAACCTAATTTAAAAGGTAACATTTATAGTACTATTGACACTTACTAATAGAACTCCAAACCTGCAAGTAATTTTTTTTATCTATTTCGTAATGGTAATAAAGTAGCTTTTGAGAGTTCTTTTAGTTTTCTTGTTAATGTTTTGTATAACAGGATATTATTGAGGTATTAAAATGTTTTTTTTGAAAAATTAGGCGGAAATCGAAAAGCCTTTAATAGAGTAGGTGCTTAAAATAAATTTAAATTAGGATGAACAAATTATCGATAGGTGTTATTAAAAAAGGAGAATTGAAAATTATTTCTAAAAAATCTTTATGTTCAGTGGTTGGAGGAACAACTAGACCCACTTTATCAGAAATTTCAATAACAAAAGAGAGTAACGAATCAATAATTAATGAGCTCTAAGTATTTTATTAAAACGTACAATAATTTAAGTTATTCTTGAATTATTGTACGTTTTGTGAGGTAGTTTGTTCTGTATTAAATAAAGTATCCTTCTTTTTTACTTGATAGGGTGCTATCGCCAGATCCTTTTTAATAATAATAGCATCATTTACAACAAAAGGTTTAGGCATCATATTTTTATCTCTTTCCGGTATTGAAAAAAGGTCATTGGTTAATAGATCAAATGAAGATTCATATACGATAAATTTTGGTAATGAATCTTTATGAAAAGTCATTTCAAGTTCGAGAGGTTCATTATTTATGGCGTGATAACTCAATAAATTAGAACTCCACCTTTTGGTAAAAGCATTATAAGTAGTACCACTGTACTCAAAATCACGAGATGTCACTTTATTTGCATACAATGTATCAAAATTAAATAGGGTTTCTGTATAAATGTCTATTCGCTGCATATCCCTTTGTGGAGCGATACATAGATTAAGATGTCTTTGGTTACCAATGAGGGTGTCTTTACCAATTTCTAATTTGGGATATACAATATTTTTTATAGGTGCTTGATTTGCATATTCAAAGGACTTCCCATATTTGCTCTGAAATGCATTTGTGTTGGTATAAGTGGCAGCAATGTTCTCTTCTGGATTAATGTAGTTTTTGCTCCAGTTGTCGAGTGTTTTGTCATAAGTTGCCCAAACTGCTTTATTTTGATTAGCATCCAAAATATAGACCAGACTATTGGGTTTTTGCCTTTTTTCTGTAAAATCTGACTTTAGATGTGATCCTATTAAAAAGACTAAACCTAAAAGAAGAGCTAAGTTTCCGATTAGTCTTTTTCGTTTATAAAACCCAACCACGGGTAGTAATAAACCAAATAGTAAAACGGTTAAAACTGCAGAAACGAATAAGATTTTAAGTCCAAGAGCTACTGGAAAAGAGGCAATAAACGGTGCAAGAATATAAATTGCCGGAAATACCAATAACACCATTAAAAATGGATTAGGTTGTTTTTGTCTAATAATAACAAACAAGGATACCAACCCAAAAAATACCATCATTATAAAATAACTGGCACCTTTTAGATATAAAGCTGCTAGTGTACATAAAACTAACCATATCAATAAAGGCCCAACTAACAAGCTAGCTTGATTTTCACTTTTATTAATTCTTGCATATACTTTAAAGCATATACCAATAGATAAAAGAACAAATATAGAAATGTACTGATAGCCGTTGTAAGTGAATCCATGTTGAATTTCGCTATAATGCGGATAAATAAGCCCTAGTAATTGCCATCCTCCATACGTTAAACCTCCGGCAAGGATGAGGCACAAAAGAAAGGCACCTGTGCCAAAGAGTGATTCTTTAAAATCAATTCGATAATTAAATTTTCCGTAAACAATTAATACTATAAATAAAAGAATGGCTACTAATAGAAGTCCATATATCCAACTAAAAGGATATTTAATCAGCTTAAAAATCGGAGCATTAAAATAAATGTAATCACGATCAGAAGAAAGCGATGTAATATTGGTTTCAGAAAAATAAGAAAGAAGAGGCATTAAATAACTTCCCTGGTGTTGTAAAGTGTTTAGGTCCATATTTTCCCAGGTATCATTGGCGGTATGATAATCAAAATGATCATCAATAAATGCAAAATTAAAGCCTTCGATATTGCCAAGTTCTCTGCAAACGGTTAGATCGGTGTCATTTGGTAACATTTTATAGATACTATATGCCAGAGAGTTGGTAACAGGGTATTGTACACCTGCTTTAGAAAACTCATCAATCATTTTACCGTTTTTTCCATTGGTTTCAATAAGCATGTAGGAGTTACCGCCACTACCTCTCGCCTCAAAATTGAGAATAAGTCCTGCATTTTTTGCCCAAGGGTGTTTATTGGTAAAAAGCTGTGCCCCGTTAAGCCCAAGTTCTTCACCATCTGTAATACAAATGATAATATCATTTTTGGGGACTTTATTGGTTGCCAGATAGGCTCGTACCCCTTCTAATATAGTAGCTACACCACTACCAGCATCGCTGGCTCCATAAGAGGAATGAGGCGAACTATCATAGTGGGTCATGAGTACTAATGATTTAGAAGAATCACTTCCTTTAATTTTGGCAAGTATGTTATGAGGTTTATTGACGTTTCCTGTTTTTGAAACTGTAAAACCTGTTTGAATTTCTGGCTGTAATCCTAGTTTTTCGAGTTCACCCACGATATAATTTCTGACCGTTTTATTGGATGCGCTTCCAAGATAATGAGGTTTCTTGGATATGTTTTTAACATGTTCTAATGCTCTAAGAGTAGCAAATTCTTGTGTTGGAGTTTTTAAGTCTGTTAATTTTTGTGGCTTACTGCCATAAAAAGTATAGAATAATGAAGCGAGTATAAGAAAAAGTGTGAGTAGAGAGGGAAACTTTCGCATTTGAACTTTGATTTAGGTTAAAGGTAAGAAATACACCACAAATATTAAACCTATTCTGGTGTAATGAAGCGTAGCTTTCGAGAATTACTGTAAACCGGTAATTAAATTAGGTATTGAGCGTTTGCGTAAAGAAAGTCTATAGAATTTGTAGCGTTCCAAAAACTTTATAAACTGTGTAAAATATAAACCATTTGATGCTATAGTGGGGATTTTTTTCTGCTTTCGAGAAGAAGATAAGGAGATGCTGTACAAAGTGTAACTAGCAATAAATTAGAAGTTTATTAGGAGAACTTATTGCAAATAGTTATATTCAAGATTCACTAAAACACTAATATCATGGGAATAATAAGTTTTCAGGGAGCTCGTTCCAAAACAAAAAAGCAAAATGAGACCCCCATAAAAGTTTCAGATTATATGTCAAAAGATTTGATCACCTTTAGTCCGCATCAGTCTGTAATGGAGGTTATAGAAACCTTGGTTAAACATAGAATATCAGGTGGTCCGGTTGTGGATCAAGACAATAAATTATTAGGAATTATTTCTGAAGGGGATTGTATCAAGCAATTAAATGAAAGTAGGTACTATAATATGCCTATTAATGATGCCCGCGTAGAAAAATTTATGGTGAAAAATGTAGAAACTATCGATGGAAACTTAAATATTTTTGACGCTGCCAATAAATTTTTACAAACAAAAAGAAGACGTTTCCCTATTATAGAAGATGGTAAATTGGTAGGGCAGATTAGTCAAAAAGATGTTATGAAAGCTGCGCTGAAAATGAACAGTCAACATTGGAGAGATATCTAGAAGTACTTTAATCTCTTTTTACAATAGCATAAAAATCGTTTTCGAGCGGTAAGTATCCTTGGTCATATACGAAGTAATAAGTGTTGCCGGTTTTAGTAACGTAAATATTGGTGAAATAATTAAAATCGAAACCTTTTTCGATAAGCTTTGTTTTAGTGGTTTTTGTCTTATCTTTTGGGTTCAATTCTTGTAAAATACGATAGTTTTTGCGTAATAGGTTATTGATATTACGTACCAGATTTTTACTGTCTTTATTTAATTGATTGTTATGTGCATTTCTGCAATGATCACTACAGAATTTCTTATCTGCGCGTCCAACTATTTTATCCCCACATACAGGACATTCTTTTTGCATCAACTATTGTTTTTTATAGTTAAATTTAACTTCGCTATTCGATCCATCCTTGTTTCCGATAACAACGTATAAATTCATTTCTGTATCACTTATTTTTTCGAATGTAAAATCATCAAAATAAACTATGTTTTCAGTAACTTTTACCAGTTTAAAGTCTACCGTTTCATTTTTTTCCTCCCATCCCTTAAAATCACCCTTAAAATGCTTTAACTGCAGTAAGAGTGTGTTATCTATTTCTGTGACACCCCCATGTTCATAAAACTTTACTTTATCATCGACTACCAATTTAAACGCAAACATCATCGAATTGCCCAATGGATTACTCCACATTTCTTCTGTAATACCTCCAAATGCTTCGCCTTTCCAATAACCGCTTATCCATGCAATATCTTGTAAGGTGGCTTGAGGAGAAACCATATCCTCTGTAAATTTTAGCACATGAGATTTTTTTTCCTGCGAATACGTATATGAAAATGGGATCACAAAAAATAAAAGCAGGAATAAGTTTCGAGGTTGCATAAAGCATTGATTTTGGATGAAAGATACAATAATTATCCGTTTACAAATGGTTAATAGCATTTAAAAGAAAATCTCCTGTGCCAGGCGATATGTGTTTGCATGTGCTTCGATAATGGTTTTGATCTCAGGAGAGTATCCGCCACCCATAGAACACATCACTGGGATCGATAGGACTTTACAGGTTTGTAATACAAAACGATCTCGTTCTGCACAACCATCGATACTACATCCTAATTTACCCAGTTTATCGGTAGATAAAATATCTACCCCCGATAGGTAATAGATAAAATCAGGTTGTTGTTCTTGTATAAGCTGTGGGAGTATTTTTTTGAGAATAACCAGGTATTCTGAATCGTTCGTTTCATTAGAAAGCTCGATATCCAGATCTGATTTTTCTTTTTTAAAAGGATAATTTTTAGCACCATGCATCGAGAAGGTAAATACATCGGGATCCTTTGCAAATATTTCTGCCGTACCATTACCCTGGTGTACATCCAGATCTACGATAAGCACCTTTTTCACAAGTTTTTGTTGTAAAAGGTATCTAGCACCAATCGCTTGGTCATTTAGCAGGCAAAAGGCTTCTCCACGATTCGTATAGGCATGGTGTGTGCCTCCTGCAATATTCATAGCAATACCGTGTTGTAAAGCGTATAAAGAAGCTTTAATGGTACCATCTGCAATGATTACTTCACGATTTACTAATTCTTGAGATAAAGGAAAACCAATTTTCCTAATAGCACTGCGATCTAATGATAAATTGATCAAATCTTTATAATAGACAGTATCATGAACGGCCAAGATAGGGGTAGGATCAGGAATTTCTGGAGTAAAGAAGTTTTCCTCAATACAGGTACCCTCATGCAATAGTTGCTCTGGTAATAGCTCATACTTGATCATCGGGAACCGATGCCCTTCTGGTAAAGGATGTTTGTATATTGGGTGATAGGCTATTTTGAGCATTGCTTTTTAGTTTTTAAACCTATAAATTTTGAATATTCTGTCAGTTCGGTCAAAGTGACTATAATGTAAATAGTTGTTATGTAAGAATAGGTTTACTGCTAATGGCTTTTTAAGCGTATTCTCAAACTCATTAACCTTATCATATATATTCTTAGGAATATCACCTTGCTTATGCTCGAAATTTTCATCAAACAAACAATTGATAGAGATTGATGAGATATTTGAATATCCATTATATCCGTAAAGGGTTGGATTATGTTTGATTGTTAGGGGAGATGAAAATCTAACCGTTCCATCTGGGTTAAACCCTTCTCCTACACCTGCCGTAAATCGATAAGAAGAAGCAAAATATACGGCTCCGCCAAGAGCAACAATATAATCGTTGTTTATTTTGTATGCAGAAATTCCAAGGTGTCCACCAGAAATTCTTTTTAGGAATTTAGATGGCTTTTCAATCTCAAGAATTTTATGCTTTGAAGAACCGTAAAAAGACTTACCTTTTTCCAAAATA
The DNA here is from genome assembly GCF_040786235.1 of Aquimarina discodermiae. Lineage (NCBI taxonomy): Bacteria > Pseudomonadati > Bacteroidota > Flavobacteriia > Flavobacteriales > Flavobacteriaceae > Aquimarina > Aquimarina discodermiae. The sequence continues at coordinate 106,557 of NZ_JBFMKP010000006.1, read as the reverse complement.
GGAGAATTTTTAAATGGAATAGAATTATCTTCATTTGTAAATGAATATTCCCGTATTAATTTTTCAGTAGTCAAATCTAAAACAGTAAACTTCATTTTTTTATTGGAACTTGCTATTTGGAAAAGCTTGTTGTTAAAAATGTAGGAATTACTATATTCAAAGTTCTTTTCATGTTTTGACGGTTTGTCAAAAATTTTAATTACCGATGTAAATGTGTCTAGATTAATAGAACATATTCTGGTTTCTTTATTACTGTAATCAAAACTAAAGACGATTTTATTTTTGAATTGATATAGCTTATTTTCATTTGATGTAATTTCAATCGAGTTTGGATTACCTGATTCTATTTTAGTAATATCTATAATAGGGCTAGAAAGTCCTCCGGCATCTGATAATAATAAATAATAGGCGTTAATGGTGTGATGTCGGTCGGATGGATTTTGATATTCAAGTTGTTTTAGAGAGATCGTTTTCTTTTCAGGAAGAAAGTTTTTATCCAATATGTAAATATTTAAATCCGACGTTCTTTTTGTAATTGTGAGTATGTGTATCTTGTTATTATAATTAATGCTTTCTACATATTTTTCTCCTTTTATTTTTAGGTTTAGAGAAGTGTTAGATGAAGTTTTGTTTTCAAAATCAAATGTTTGAACTCCAAATTTTGTGTTTTTGGTATTACTATAAAATATAGAATAAGATTGATTAAGAATTGTGTGCCCAATAATATTAGGAAACTTATACGAAAAGGCTTTTGTAGTTATTTTTGATTTTTGCCGATAGTCCGAGCTTAATAAATAAGCATATTGTTCCTTACCTTCTAATAAAAGCATTAAGTCATCATTCTTCCGATTGGCAAACGTGTATGATTTCTTATTTAATCTATTAGAGTTAGAAAAACTTTCCTTCAACTCCAACACCTTTTCCTGAGAAAATCCATTAAGAGAAAGTACACAAAAAAGACATAGTATGATGGTTTGTTTCATAATTGTAAAATTATTGGTATAAAAGTGGTGTATCATGGTTTGTCAGGTCGAGCGCAGTCGAGACCTTACTCATTTGGTTTATATTTTGAATGTGTTGCATTTCTGCATTCAGACAATATCTGAAGAAGATCAAATTGATTATTTGACAAAGCAATCTTTTTCTTAGCACTCCATTTTTTGATCTTTTTCTCAAAGTAAATGGCTTGTTTTATGTTAGTAAACTCTTGAGAAAAGATAAGTTCTACAGGTCTACGTTTATATGTAAAGCAATTTTTATTCAATCCTTTTTGATGTTCTTCAAATCTTCTGGAAACATTATTAGTAACTCCTGTATATGTTAAATCATCCGAGCATTGTAATATGTATACATAGTATAATTTCATTTAACATTTTGTATAATGTTTAGGTCTCGACTGCGCTCGACCTGACATTGGTCTACATTTGATTTAAAAAAAGAGTTCGACTGCGCTCGGCCTGACATTAATTATTTGTTGTTATGTATAAATGTCATTAAACTTAGAAATGTTACCCTATGTTATATAAAAACCCCAAAGGTTTTTATAACCTTTGGGATTTACTTTGATTCTATATGTTATTTAACTTACTACAGCCCCAGGATTCACGCCATCTTCATCTGGATTTAAAAATACCAGTTTACCTTCTGGAGTTTCAGTCATTAAGATCATACCTTCACTTTCTACACCTCTTAGTGCTCTGGGTGCAAGGTTCACCAATACTGTTACTTTTTTGCCGACAACTTCTTCTGGAGAAAAATGTTCGGCAATCCCTGAAACGATCGTTCTAACGTTGATACCTGTGTCCACTTTAAGTACCAACAACTTTTTAGCTTTTGGCATTTTTTCGGCTTCGATGATCGTACCGATACGCATGTCCATTTTTACAAAATCCTCGAAAGTAGCAGTTTCTTTTTGTGGCTCTACTGTTTTATTTTCGGCTTCATTGGCTTTTTTGGTAGCCTCGAGTTTGTCTAATTGATTTTGTATCTCTGCATCCTCGATTTTAGAGAATAACAATTCTCCTTTCTCTATTTGATGTCCCGCAGGAAGCAAAATCTCTTTGGTAGCAATATCGTTCCAATTGGTTGCTAATTCGTTAGATGACAAAGCAAGTATATTTTTTAGTTTTTGCGAAGTAAACGGTAAAAATGGTTCTGATAAGGTCGCCAATGCACTGGCTATTTGTAAAGCAACATACATAATGGTCTTGGTACGTTCTTCGTCTGTTTTAATCAGTTTCCAGGGTTCTTCGTCTGCCAGATATTTATTTCCTAACCTCGCAACGTTTAATAATTCCTGACTCGCTTCTCTAAATCGATATCTTTCGATTGAACTGGATATTACTGCAGGATATGCTTTAAGCTCTGTAAGTGTTTGCTCATCTACTTCAGAAAGCGTTGCCGGAGTAGGTACAATACCATTGTAATATTTATTGGTTAAAACTACTACACGGTTGATAAAATTACCAAAAATGGCAACTAGTTCATTGTTATTACGTGCCTGAAAATCTTTCCAGGTAAAATCGTTATCCTTAGTTTCTGGTGCATTAGCAGTTAATGCATATCGAAGTACATCTTGTTTCTCGGGAAACTCTTCTAAATACTCGTGCAACCAAACAGCCCAATTCTTTGAGGTCGAAAGTTTATTGCCTTCGAGGTTTAAGAACTCATTGGCGGGTACATTTTCTGGTAAAATATAGCTTCCTTCTGCTTTTAGCATACTTGGGAAAATAATACAGTGAAAAACAATGTTATCTTTTCCTATAAAGTGTACCAATTTAGTGTCTTTATCTTTCCAGTATGGTTCCCAATCTTTTCCTTCTCTCGTAGCCCATTCTTTGGTAGAAGAGATATAACCTATAGGAGCATCAAACCATACGTATAATACTTTTCCTTCGGCTCCTGCTACTGGTACTGGGATACCCCAGTCAAGATCACGAGTAACCGCACGAGGGCGAAGCCCATCATCTACCCAGGATTTTATTTGGCCATATACATTGGTTTTCCAATCTCTTTTGTGCCCTACTAATACCCATTCTTTCAAAAAATCTTCATATTGATCTAGGGGTAAAAACCAGTGTTTGGTCTGTTTTTGAATCGGTTCTGCACCCGATATGGTAGATTTTGGATTGATAAGGTCGGTCGCATTAAGAGAACTTCCGCATTTTTCACACTGATCTCCATAAGCCTCTTCATGCCCACATTTGGGGCAGGTACCTGTTACAAAACGATCTGCCAGAAACTGATCTGCTTCTGGATCGTATAACTGTTCAGAAGTTTCTTCGATAAACTTACCATCATCATATAGTTTCTTAAAAAACTCTGATGCAGTTTCATGATGAATAGGAGCAGAGGTTCGAGAGTAATTATCAAACGAAATACCAAAATCTGCAAAAGATTTTTTGATAATGCTATGGTACTTATCTATAATAACTTGTGGCGATACACCTTCTTTTTTGGCACGCATTGGGATCGCAGCACCATGCTCATCGCTACCACAAATAAAGGCAACGTCATTGCCGGTTATTCTTAGGTAACGCGAATAAATATCTGCGGGTACATAAACTCCGGCCAAGTGACCAATATGAATTGGACCGTTGGTATAGGGTAATGCTGCTGTAATGGTATATCTTCCTTTTGTACTCATAATGCTTAAAAAATAAGGCACAAAGGTAATGAACTGGTTTAAACTTTCTATACTTCGTTATAAAAACGTCTTTTATAACTCAAATCAATATTTTTTTAAAAGCGGTAATTTGTTCTATAAGTTTTACTACAAATAGGAAAGTCAAAATGTAGGTAGTTATACTTGTATAAAGATTAGTATTCGATCAATTAAATAAGTACTTTCGTGAGGTTTTTAACAAAAAATAATTATGAGAAAATTATTAGTTTTACTCCTTATCATTTTTGCATCTACTTATTCGTATGGTCAAGAGGTAACAAAAGAAATAATATGCAAAGGTGCAGCTGTATCAGTTGTCTATACAATAGCTCCATTCCAGAAAAGAGGAATGGATAAGACCATTATAAAAGAGATATCTGTAGAATCATATAAAGAAGTGATTCAACCATCTGCATTAAAAGCATATGATTTATTAGCCTCTGGAAAAACAAAAGAAGAAGTAATCGAAATTCTATATTCGGATTTTATGAAAATAGAAGACGATGTCGTTATGAAAGGGCTTTTAAAACCAGATCCATTAGATTAGATAACAAGTTTGCAGCAAAAAAAATCGGTAAAAAAGTGATAAATTTTTTGTCGATTATTTTGATTACAATTCATACAAAACTTTTGATTTAAGAAATTAAAAGTGATCTACTATAATCACCGCTATTGGTTTCTATACGATATACATAGGGACCAGTACTTAGCCTGAGATTTGCAGACTGTTTTACGTCGATTACATATTGTCCTTCCATTAATACCTCATTTCGTAAGGTGGCTACTTTTTGACCCACAATATCATACAAGGCAATATCTACATGAGAAGTGTTTGGCATTACAATATTGATATAGGTTTGACTATTATTATAAGTAACAATATGAGTAATCCCATCTCCATCGGTAGGAATGTTGGGATTAATCCCAGAACAGTTAAACCCAAGATCCATAGATTCATATTCACCACCAAGAAGGACTCTGCCTACGGTAGTCTCATCGATACATAACCATTCTTTTAAAACGGTAGCATATACCTGTCTAAAATCGGTGGTGTTAAAAACATTCCCTCCTCCGCTAAGGTTAGATAGACTTGGGTGTTCTCCTACAAAACCATTTCCGTTTAGCGCAGTGCCAAAAAACATCGTTGGAGCCGCGGTACCGTGATCGGTTCCCAGAGAACCATTTTCCTGAAAACGTCTTCCAAATTCTGACATAGTCATCGTGAGTACTTTGTCATCCCATCCCGCCGCAGTAAGATCTCTATAAAATGTACTAATGGCTTCAGAAAGTGAGTTTAACAATTCACCATGGCGTTGTATTTGGTTATTATGCGTATCAAAACCTCCTAGTGTAACCAGATATACTTTGGTGCCTAGATTTCCTTTTATCAATCGTGAGATAATACTAAACTGCCTTCCCAGGTTATCATCCAGGTATCCGCCAAAATCTGTAGAGCGTTCATAGGCGGTACTAATTTCATCGGCATAGGTAAAGGTGGTATTGGTAACTTCTCTAAGGTGACGTACTTTTTCATCATAGGTACAATCGCCAAGACCATCTGTATGGTATGAGGTTCCGTTTTCTGCGATTTGAAGTAAACGTCTTGGATCTGAAACAGCAAACGAAAAATCATTTTGAGGTCCTTTAAAGATTAGATTACCAATGCTTCCGATTTGTATCGAAGGCGGACTTGCCGGCGGATTAAAAATATAATCGGGATAGATTTCCTGAAAATAACGCCCCATAAAACCGGTTCTGTCATTTTCGACCAGATTGGTGTTTGCATAAATATCAGAGCCTTTAAAATGAGATAAAGAAGAATCCTCATATCCTACCCCATGAACAACTCTCATTTGCCCATCGCCCCATACACTCTCGAGTTTGTTCATGGGTTTAGGCATGGCAAAATCGTCATTAAGGGTAATAAACTCACTTGGAGGTATTTTGATAAGAGGCCTGGCATTGGCATAAATATCATAGTCATATACCGGGATAATGGTATTAAAACCATCATTACCACCACTAAGTCGACATAGAATAAGAATATTCTCATTTTCTGCCTGGCTAAGTGCAATTGATAATGGAGAAGGTCGTGAAACCGATAAAGGAGTATTGGCGAGCATCATAGATCCTCCACCTACTAATCCTAATGCCTGAAGAAAAGATCTTCTGTTCCATTTTTTATGATCGTCTGTATTACATGAGCCATCTTTATGGCTTTTATTATTTTGAGAATGATGAGTATTGCACATAGGGGGTTTATTTAAGTTGAAATTCGGGGATTTCTGAAATATAATTCAATAATGCAACCAGCTGGGTTTCTACACCAATAAAGTCAAGGGTCCAGGTGCCGTCTTGAAAGTAATTATCTGGAATACTATCGGTTTTAAATACTCCGACCAGCTCGTCGAACAGTACGGGGTCCTGAATCCCTCTAGGAAAAAAGTAATTGGTAAGGGCTCTTACCACCAATTCAACATCGTCTGTGGTCGTCATTAGGTTTCCGTCACCCAATTCGCCGATAGGTAAGCCAATCATAAAGTCTTTAAACTGAGCATTATTATGACTCCATGCTTGTCCAACGATATATCGAATACTTTCCCAACGACCTAATAACAGGTCTGGACTGATCCAATCCTCATCACCCTGCCAGCCTTCTACATCGATAGGATTAAGCACCTCTTGTCCTAGTATACGGTTGGTGTTTCTAAAAAAATCAATGTGATTTACACCACCGGGTAATGAAAACGATGTTTCATTAAAAAAACTAAGGTTTAAATCGCAAGGGCTTTTAATAATAGCGCCAATAGCCTCTTGATTAAAAAAGTGTTCACTTTTAAAGAGTTGGCGTAACACCGTTGCAATATTATAATTATTATTTATAAAGGTTTGTGCCATTTCTGAAACGATAGTTTCATTACAAGTAGGGCTAACAAAATATGCGTATAATTTACCACATATAAAATTTGCAACCAGGCTGCTTCGTTCCTGAAATAAAATATTGATGACATCATCATAATTCCAGCTACCAGTTTGACCAAAGATGGTTTTGGTACCGTTGCTAAACTCTCCTGCATCAAAAAGAATATCTCCCCAAGGGATATTGTTCGTGTTTACATATCCTGTTAATGCTTTAGAGGTTTCCTGAATATCATTTTCTGTATACCCATTATCTACTCCCATTGTAAATAATTCGTATAATTCTCGGGCATAGTTCTCATTAGGTCTGTCTCTTACATTTTCGTCACCGTTCAAATAGACCAGCATCGCGTTGCAAATACCAATATCGTATAAAAAGTCTCTAAAATTACCTAAAGCATGCATCTGTAACAGCGTATAGTACTGAGATTGGTACGCAGGGCTTCTATAGACTTGATCTTCGGTTACGAAATGATTACTCCAGAAAAGTGTGAGTCGATCCCGAACTTTGTTCTGTAACAAATCGGTAATCATTTGATCTTTTCCTAAATCTCTATATTCAAATGTGTCTAATGGAGCATTTTCAAATTGATCTCGATTCCATAATGCCCAAGCAGGTGCAGGAGTCGTATTTAATGCGAGTGCATCGTCGATAAGTTGATCTACCAGAGCAGCAGGTGTAGTTCCTAAAGCCGTTAATACTTCGTTTTTAGAAGCACCAAATGCAATCCTTCGGTATAAATGGTGTATTTTGTTTACGTTCCATGGGTTACCTGAAGTTGGGACATACTCTGCTAAGGAAGCTAGATTACATGAAGTATCTGACATCATAGGCTGGGGGTTTTTTAGTATGGTACTTGTGATAAATTTCCTTACAATATAATAGATAATAACGAAAGTCTTTGTTAATTAGTGTCCAAATATCTATAATTTATGATTTTAGCGTAGGAAAAATAATATATTATGCGCACGAATTGTTTTACAAATCTTAATAAAATACTATACATATAACATAATGTTAAGACCTGATTTTCTTAGAAAAGGAGATAAGATAGCCATTGTATCTACCGCCCGAAAAATTAATAAAAAAGCGATCAATGACGCTGTGTTTATTCTAAAAAAATGGGGATTAGTACCTGTTACAGGTAACACTATTGGATTAGAAAATCATCAATTTGCTGGAACTGATCATGAGAGAGCATTGGATTTTCAAAAAATGTTGGATGATAAAGAAATTAAGGCGATATGGTGTGCCAGAGGTGGGTATGGTACGGTAAGAATTATTGATAAAATTAACTTTTCTGTATTACAGACCCAACCCAAATGGATTATAGGATATTCTGATATTACAGTACTACATTCACACCTTCATACATTGGGGATATGCTCGATACATGCTTTGATGCCTATCGATATTCATAAAAATACAAAAGCTTCTTTGCAATCCTTAAGAGATACTCTTTTTGGTGAAAAAATTACATATACAATTCCTTCTTCCAGAAAAAATAAAAAGGGAACTTGCAAAGGCCAATTAGTAGGAGGAAATTTATCGATACTCTACTCATTATGCGGTTCTGTTTCTTCTATAGATACATCGGGTAAAATTTTATGTATCGAAGACCTTGATGAGTATCTTTATCATATAGATCGTATGATGCAAAATTTAAAACGCAATGGATATTTTGATCAATTGGCAGGGTTAATTGTAGGTGGAATGACCGATATGCATGACAATGCGATTCCTTTTGGTAAAAAAGCCAAAGCGATCATTTTGGATTGTGTAAAAGAATATGATTTTCCGGTGGTATTTAAGTTCCCTATGGGGCATGTAGACGATAACAGCGCTTTGATTATGGGAGTCGAAGCTTCTTTGGAAATTTTAGAAAATAAGGTTATACTTTCATATCTAACAGATTAGTGTACTACCAAATAAATTATAAGAATGGGCTAAAAATGCGAAGTTGCTTTTTTCTCGTTTGAAGCAGTGAAATTCTTGCATAGCAGTAGTTACGGAAGTTTTTTACAATAAAAAACGAGGGAGAATGAACAAGTTTTTTAGCCTATTTTTAGGGTTTGTTTGGTATAATATGGTTTAAACATCAAAATACACTTTATACACTAAAATGGTACGTTCATACAACCAAATCTACGTTTTGTGTAAAAGCAGAAAATTTTCGAAGCACATTCATCTATCTTAGCAGTATTAATTTTGGTAATACGATTTACGAATGAGAATTTCGTAAAGATAATCGCAACGATTTTTCGCTAGATTGATGAATCAAATTAAAGAATAGCAATTTATCCTGAGTTTAAGGGCTATTGTTTCATTTTATGAAGAAAATATTGTAGACAAAGAATGTGATTAGATGCGAAATTTTTATTCGTAAATCGTATAATACCATGAAATATATATATGTAGGATAGAATTGCACTAATTGATATGTTTATGGGACATTTTTTGTTCTAAATAAGACCAGAAATAACTAGCTCTATACCGTTATGAACGTTAATACGGTTAATAATTGATTTAGAGATTTGTTAGAGAATGATAAAAAAGCTTTTGTTTACTCGTGTCTCAATAAATAAATTAGAGTAATTAGTATATCTACACATAAAAAACGAGCATAATTCAGTCATCAATAAAATTTTTAGTTTCCAAAAATTCCTTCTATAGCCTATCCAGATAGAGATATGATATAGAAGGTTTTTTTATGGTATAGCATATGGTAAACACTATTTTAATAAAATTATAGTATTTTGAGATGGATTATTAATCCATCTCAAAATATAAATGATGATCTGTTTTGTGTACTAATAATATTTTTAATGTCATTCCAAATTTATTTCGGAATCTTATGCCAGTTCTATAACAAGAACCTGAAACAAGTTGATAATGATGAATTAGTATACATTCCGGACATTTAATAAATATAATTATAATTTATGGCAGAGCATAATGCATTGGGTAAAAAGGGAGAGCAGTTAGCTGCCGATTTTTTGATCAAAAAAGGGTATCATATTCTAGAAAGAAACTATAGATATTTAAAATCTGAGGTAGATATTATTGCACAAAAAGAAAATACTCTTACTGCAGTCGAAGTAAAAACAAGAAGTACACCAGAATTTGGAGATCCACAGGATTTTGTAAAACCGAAACAAATACAATCCTTGGTAAAAGCAGTCAACCATTATGTAATAGAGCAAGACCTAGATGTCGAAGTTCGTTTTGATATTGTTGCGATCATAAAAAACAAGTTAGGAACCTCGATAGAACATTTAGAAAATGCATTTTATCATTTTTAATCATCTGTTGTGATTCTTTAAGTAAGAATGTATACGTTCGACCGAAAAAAGTTCCTAATGCCTTATGTTTGTTTGTATATTAGTTATTACATATTTATGCAATCTTTCGAATTTATTGACTTAATCCTGTTTCTTGGAGCTAGTCAGGGTATTTTTTTAGCCGTTAGATTACAATTGGTAACCAAAAAAAATAAAGCTGCCAATAAAATACTTTCTTGACTTCTTTTACTGGTTACCATTACACTGTTAGGTAGGATATTGTATTTTAAATATGCCACCTATGCTTTTACCTATAGAATTGCAGCATTGGTATATGTAATTATATTTGTTTTGGGCCACTTTCTTATATGTATATCCGTAGACTTATTTTTTTATGAAAAGCCAGGTTTCAGGTTATCCTTACCACACTATATTCCTATTCTTGGTTATCTGGTTTTTCGTCATATACATATATCATTTCAAAACACGATGGCTATGGTCATTAAAAAATGATCGAAAACCTAACTTGATATTGATAGCAATATTTAAGTGCGTAATAAATATAAAAATTTGAAAAACAATTTCTTAAAAGTGATCAAGTCCGTATTGTTAAACAGAAATCAATTAAAAACGATAAAGGAGTAGGTATATCAGACTTACTGGCAGGAGTAGATAAAACGTATACCTGTGGATGTAAAAATACATCAAAAGAGTGGATCGAAACCTATTCTAGTGTAGAGTATGCTGCCGCATCTATTCCTGACTAATGTGCCGATGGGCAAAGGGAATGATTTTAATTTAGAAAAAGTTCAATTTATGTATAGGTCTGATACAATTGGGGAGGCTACCAGATTCTATGTGTCATAGGAGCTTATCGAAACCTAATAGGAAATGAAACTTATTTAAATTGGGAGTTTACAGAAAAAGAAGGTTTAAAAATTAATATTCCACAACATGTATTAGATACCTGGAATGAGCATTCATACGCCTGGACATTCCATATAAAAGGAAAAGAACTTTGGTTAAATAGGTGTATGACGATCCATTCGGTCGATTTCTTTGGTTTTAGAAAGTACTTTGGTGCAAACTTCTAAAATCAAAAAAATGAAATTATGTTATCATAAAAACGTTTTTAGAACGATTTTTCTTCTGCTAGAAACAACAGTAATTCTATTGTTTTTTTCATGTTCAGGAGACCCAGTTATAAAAGACCATAAAGTAAAAACCTTGGTTAGTGATTTTGCCGGAAACGGGGCAGTATCAATTGATAGAAGAAATGGTGTTATTTACGTATCAGAATATGGACAATTTGTGGATACAGGAGGCAGCGGAACACGAATTTTTAAGCTATCATCCAAAGGAAGAATTCTCGATACAATACGAGGATTATCGGGACCTATGGGAACTGCGGTAGATTCTAAAGGAAATCTCTACGTAAACAATGCAAATAATACTATAAATGGTCAGGTATTAAAAATAGCACCTAACGGAGATAGAACAGTGTTGGCAACTATAGATGGATGGCCTACTGGTATGGCAATCGATCATAAAGACAACCTGTATATATCCAATTATGCTGCCCCTACAGTGCATAAAATAACACCAGATGGACAAGTAAGTGTATACGCAAATGATGCCAGATTAACAGGTTGTATAGGGATTGATTTAGATCACAAGGGAAATGTAATTATTTCCAATTTTGCAACAGCAGATATATTTTCTATCAATAACAATGGAGAGGTTTCATTGATTGCCAACATTCCTGATATTGTTGTGCAAGGTTTTGGGTTGGGGTATCTATCTGTTGTTAATGATAAGATCTATACTACCGGGATTGCAATTAATTATGTTTATAAAGTTACAATGGATGGAGTTGTAGAAATTTTTGCTGGTAATGGAGAAGCAATTCAGATAGATGGACCATTACTCGATGCATCTTTTAGAAACCCTAATGGAATAACGGCAAATAAGTTTGCCCGAACATTATATATCTCAGAGTACACAGGTGTAGGAGGAGTACGTAAAATAAAGTTATGGCGATAGCACATCATCAATCAAAAAACGAACCATCGTAATTACGAGTTTGAGTTCACCCTGCTTCTACCTAAGATACTTAGGTATTAGCAGGATGTCAAAATTGCTCGCCAAAAGTTTGTTGGTATCTTTAGTACAACTAAAAATAGTTATTTCATGTATAGGAACGATGGCCGTTTTCTATTTTGAGAATATTTTTATGAAATCCATTATATAGAGAAGTCAAAATTTCGAATACTTTATTTTTTGGATAGGTATTGTACGTTATTAGCTACTTTTCTTTATTAAAAAACTTATGGTTTGATCATTTTTTTACTATAGACTCTACCGTCGATGTTAATTCGATAGATGTAAAGACCATGTTCTAAATCAGATATATCTCTATATAATATTGAAGGAGAATTGAATGCTTTTTCATTTAGGATAGTTCTAATGAAAGTTCCGGATACAGTATAAATATCGATTTTTATACTTTTTGGCCGTCCAAAATCTGTCTTTATAGTGACATAGTCTTTTGAGGTGGAAAGGAAAATAATAAAGGATGAATCACCGTTAGAACAATTTGATACGTATTTCCAGGAATCTCTTTTATCAGGAAAATCACCCTTTGTCCACCATTTTGCACTATAAATGGATTTTTCATAGGACACGGTATCTCCTTCATAATATATCGATGATTCAGACCATGGCAGTACTCCGCAATGTTCATCCATAATAGGAATGTTACAAGATCTAACTTGTTTCCAGACGTTACTGATTCCGGGTATTTCGTTTGGGTATAAAGTACGATATGATCCATTCGGTCGAAGAATAATGCATAAAATGGTACATTTGAGTATACATAAATTATTTTTTCATGCAGTCTTTCGAATTTGTTGATCTGTTTCTTTTTTTAGGGATTAGTCAAGGTGTCTTTTTAGCAATCACCCTTCAACTCATAAAAAATAATAACAAAGCTGCTAACAAGGTATTGTCTGTTATTTTGTTATTAGCGGTTCTCATGTTGTTAGGAAGAATGATTTTTTTTAAGTATTTAACCTGGCAGTTGTTTCAATGGTCTGTGCTCATTGATATTGTTATATTTTTATTTGGACCACTTACCTATATGTATTTTAGAAGATTGGTATTTTCTAATAGTGATAAATATATGTTACCCTGGCCACATTATATCCCGGTAGGTATACATGTCCTATTTTCTTTTTATTCCTTATCCTTCACTCCAAATGTATTTGGGGATAAACTAATGGCAGGTTTTTTTAGAACACCATTTTTTGTTTTTGAGGCCATGGGAATTGCATCAAATATCTACTATTGTATTGCAAATTTTAGACTTTTAACTAGCTATATAAAAGAAGAAAAGAACAGGGTTTCCTATAAGCAAAGTTTAGTCTCGTTTATAAAGTTTTTTCAGATCTCTGTAAGTATTTTTTTATTTGTTTGGTTATTTAGTTTTGCTGCCATTAAGATCTTTGATTATTCCATCTCATGGATTAATTACAATACCGTTTGGGGTACAATTTCTATTTTTATATATGTTGTGGGGTATTATAGTCTAAAAGAACCCGATCTTTTTAGATTACCCTATACAGGTAAAAAAACACCTCCTAAAAAACGATTGTCGCAACATCAGATCGAGGCTCTCAAAAAAGGGTTGCATGATAGCCTTGAAGAAGAAAAAATGTTTTTGAAAACAAACCTTACACTACGAGATTTGTCTGAGCGATTAGAAACTTCTACACACAACATTTCATGGTATTTAAATACTATAGAGAATAGTAATTTTTATGATTATATCAACCAATATCGAGTGAAAGAATTTGTTAGAAAGGTAGAAAACAAAGAACATTTACAACATACCATTTTAGCACTTTCTTTAGAAGCTGGATTTAATTCTAAATCAACTTTTAACAAGGCTTTTAAACTCGAAATGGATGATACACCCAGAAATTATATAAAAACCCAATCAACCTCTTTAAAAGAATTGGTTTGAATGCATCCAATCGGTCGATTTTAAGGTAATGCAGGCGTATTTTGAAGCAAACTTTAAAATCACAAAAATGAAAACACTAAGAAAAAATGCATCATTAAGATTTACAATACTTTTTACGCTATTGGCAGTATTTATATCTTGTTCGGGAGATATATTTGATCCAGAGTTAGAAGTCACTACTGTAGTTCCCGAGTTTTTGGGTAATGACGCTGTTACCGTTGATCGTAGAGGAAATATATATGTATCAGAGTTTGGACAATTTGCGGGTAATGGTGGTGACGGAACCAGCGTTTTTAAAATCACACCTGGTGGAGAAGTGTCCGAATTTATAAGTGACCTATCAGGACCGTTGGGAAGCGCTATAGATCGTCAAGGTAACTTTTATGTGGTAAACGCCAGTAACGGAGTAAATGGGGAGGTGCTTAAAATTGCACCTGATGGAACTCGTGAGGTATTGGCAACTATAGAGGGTTGGCCTGCTGGACTCGCATTGGATCATAAAAATAATCTGTATGTATCTAATTATTTGGCTGCCATGGTGCATAAAATTACTCCAGAAGGTGAGCTTACCGTATTTGCTAATGACGCTAAGTTAGCAGGAGGGGTAGGAGTTGATTTTGATTATAAAGGAAATCTGATTGTAGGTAATTTTACAACTGCAGATATTCTGTCAATTAGCCCAACAGGAAATGTTTCTTTAATTGCAACAATACCTGATATTGTGGTTAATGGATCGGGTATTGGTTATATCACAGTGGTAGGTAACTCGATATTTGCGACAGGAATCTCGGTAAATAAAATATTTAGGGTTTCTAGAAATGGTAAAATTGAAGAGTTTGCCGGAACAGGAGAAGCAAATAGCAATGATGGACTTCTTAATAAAGCATCCTTTAACGGTCCAAACGGAATTACTTCTGACAAACGAAACAAAGCAATTTATATTTCTGAGTTTGGAGGAACCAGAGCTGTTCGAAAAATTAAACTTTATTAGTGAGACTCTGTTTTGAAAAGTTGCGTAGCAATGCGTTCAAAAAAGATAGTTAAACTAATCCCGCTTTTTCAGCGGGACCTGAGATTTAATATTTTGTAGATTGTTTTGAAACTTTAAAAAGTAATTTTTGAAAAGTTTTGATACGGTTCTGGTTATAATTACTTTGTAGCAAAATCAAAAATAAATTATATGAGTACATTAGAAAACTTCGAATCTGCAAGAATAGACATGAGTAAAATTTATGGTGGAGCCATTTATTTAGAGTACTCTAGTGGAAAAGTAAAAGGAAATGTAACCGCAGAAGGAGAAGATTAAAACATTTTTTAAAGCAAAAATAAGGGGTTAAAAACTTCTTGTTTTTGCTTTAAACTAGGTCATAAAAAATTGTGCTAATTTGTAACTGAATTCGAATAGGTCAGATACGTCATGATTTTTGTTGATCAATAAGGATATGGTAACATTGTATTCTGGAAACAGAATAAATACAGAAGTAGCTCCATGTGCAACTCCCGCATGATGTAGAATATTTACCTTTCTCTTATCTTTAAAAACAGCATTGGTAGTTGTATTTCGCCAACCGATGGCATATCGTTGTTCGTTTATAGTTTTGTTTGCTAGTGTTACCGGAGTAATAAGCGTGTCGAGAATCTCTTTTTGATACAGTTTATGATTAAGAAATGCGTTTCCCAAAGTCACAAGATCTGTTGGTGTAGCGATAAGGCCTCCTCCTGCCCATTTGTTACTGTTATTTACACGAGATACTTCTTTGTATTCATTATTTTCTACCGAATAGAATTTTGATAGATGAGTGGTGTTTGCGGATTGTCCTTCAAAATCAATATGTTTTAGCCCAAGCGGTTCAAATAAAGAGGTTTTCATAAAATCGGGAAAAGTCATTCCAGAAGCTCCTTCGATTACGGCACTTAGTAGTGTATAATTATATGTACTATAACTAAAATCTGTACCTGGGATAAATAATAAAGGATCATTGTTAAATACAGCCACACTTTCTTCTATATGGGTATATTCATCATTGTTATAATATTCCCATATTGGGAAACAAAAGCAAAGATCATAATTTCGTATTCCCGAGGTATGTGAAGCAAGCTGTTTTATAGATATATCAGAAAGTTTGTTAGCTACGTAGGGTACATACTCTTTAACCTTATCGGTTAAATTCAGTTTTTTGTTTTGAAGAAGAATACCGGTGCCCATTGCGGTAATGGCTTTTGAGGTGCTTCCGATCCTGAATGTTGTGGTAAGGCTTACAGGCTTTTTTTCTTTTATATCTTTATATCCAATGGCATTGGCCCAAACAACAGTGTCGTTTTTACCTATCGCAACCGAAAGTGCGGGAGTGTTAAGTGTCAAGAATATGTTCTGAAACGTGCTATCTAGCTTTCTGGTAATAGATTCCTCGTGTTTTTTTACAGGTAGCAGATGGGTGGTTTTTGGTAAAGATGTCCACCCAGAGTTGTGAGTAAGTATGGGCTCTATTAGGTAAAATACTATAGATAATAGCACAGCAAATATGATTATAATGCAGATTTTTTTCATGTTTTTCGTTTAAAAATTGGCAAAAAGATCTCCTGTTATCAAATATGAATTTGATACTTAAAAGAGGTTTTAAAAAAGAAGCTACTTGAGATTTAGAAATCTAATGAGATACCATTTTTTGCTGTCTGGCTTTTAACATAGCAGAGATTTTATATAGCAGAATAATTTCAAGAATAATGGTAGGTGTGAGTAGTACTAGTCCAACAATAGATAAAATAACGGTGACAAGAAAGCTGTAGGTAATAATTTCAAAAATACCGGTTATTGTTGCAATGGTACCGATTCCGTTTTTGAGTCGTAATACGGCAATACCAAATAAAATTCCAATGACTCCAAAGATAATTGCTTCGGCTCCTAAAATAAACTGATAGTCCAAATCCCCGATGTACAGTGATAAAATATCGAAGGCGTAAAACAAAACACTAATAAAAATGAAGATAAAAGCGGTAATTCGCAGTAGGTAATTTTTAAATATCTTTCCGGTAAGAACAAATCCACGCATAAATAACACTATCGATGCCAATACTACCAATTTTAAGAAGATATAGGTCATATCGTTGACGATAATTTCATCTTCGATGTATCGGTAATAATCGACAGGTATTTCTGCAAATCCAATGAGAAAATAAACGATCCCGTTAATCCAGGCAATAGAAAGCTGTTTGTTTAGAAAACCCGCTTCTTTGTTATCATCTATTTCGAGTAAAAATAGCTTTTTAAACTCTTTGGTGGCTTTAGAATCTTCTGTATGAATTTGTTCCAGGTCATAATCCAAAGCACTTAGAATAGTTTTGATGGTATAACTTCTGGGAGTTACTTCTCCTGCTTCGATTCGTTGTATGGTGCGTACACTAATATTACATTGCTCTACGAGCTCTTCTTGGGTAAGTCCTTTTGATTTTCTGAGTTCAGAAATTTTTTGACCTAATGCTGGCTGTTTCATAATTTGATTGATTTTCATTTTGTTCAGCAATATTAGTTTTCAAAAAAAAGGTTTCAAATTTTTTAGTTTGTCTTTCACCCGACATTTACCCGACAGTCTAGTAAAATCAAGAGGTTTCAGACTTAGGTGTACTTTTCAGTTGTAACGGTTGCATGACTTTTAAAGCAGCTTGTATAGATTTTATATTTTCAAAAGTTAGCAATAATCGCAATCCATTGCGCGTGTTTTTCTCTTTCATTTTACAAATACCAGTATTTTGTTGTACAAATTGTAATACATGAGTAAATGCTTCGGTTTGATAAAAACCAGATTGTTGATCACTTATAAAATAACCAATAAGTTTGTTTTGTTTTAGGATAATTTTTTCGAGACCAATAGAAGTTGCAATCCATTTGATTCGTACCGAATTTAACAGATCAACTGCCTGATCAGGCAATTCTCCAAAACGATCTATTAATCGGGTTTCATATGCCTGTAACCCATCTTCGTCCTTAATTTCGTTAAGCTCGGTATATAAATTGAGGCGTTCTGTGATGTTATTAATATAGTCATCGGGAAACAATAACTCAAAATCGGTATCGATCTGCGTATCTTTTAAGTAGACTTTTTCTTTGCCTTCTTCTTTATATAATTCGGCAAATTCATTGTCTTTAAGTTCTTCTATGGCTTCGTTCAGGATTTTTTGATAGGTGTCAAACCCAATTTCATTAATAAAACCACTTTGTTCACCGCCCAATAAATCTCCTGCTCCTCTAATTTCAAGGTCTTTCATAGCGATATTAAATCCGCTACCCAGTTCAGAAAACTGCTCTAATGCGGTAATACGTTTGCGCGCATCATCGGTCATTGCAGAATAGGGTGGAGTGATAAAATAACAAAAAGCCTTTTTATTACTTCGACCCACACGACCACGCATTTGATGCAGATCAGACAGTCCAAAATTATTAGCATTATTAATAAAGATGGTATTGGCATTAGGTACATCCAGACCACTTTCTACAATGGTGGTTGCTACCAGAACATCAAACTCACCATTCATAAAAGCTAGCATGAGACTCTCTAGTTTTTTACCGTCCATTTGTCCATGACCGATTCCTACTTTGGCATCTGGGACTAGTCGTTGTACCATTCCGGCTACCTCTGTAATATTTTCTATACGATTATGGATAAAGTACACCTGCCCACCACGTTGTATCTCATAACTCACAGCATCTCTAATCGTTTCTTCGTTAAACCGAATCACATTGGTTTCTATAGGATATCGGTTTGGAGGCGGGGTAGTAATGGTAGATAGATCCCTTGCAGCCATTAGGCTAAACTGTAATGTTCTGGGTATTGGCGTAGCAGTGAGGGTAAGGGTATCTACATTTTCTTTAATGGTTTTAAGTTTATCTTTTACAGAAACCCCAAATTTTTGTTCTTCATCAATAACGAGCAGTCCAAGATCTTTAAATTTCACATTTTTATTTACCAATTGGTGTGTGCCAATGATAATATCTACTTTTCCTGTAGCTAGATCTTCTAGTGTTTCTTTCTTTTGTTTTGCAGAGCGGAAACGATTCACATAATCTACCACTACAGGAAAATCCTTCAGTCGTTCTCTAAACGTTTTGGCATGCTGAAATGCCAGAATAGTGGTAGGTACCAAAATAGCAACCTGTTTTCCGTTATCAACCGCTTTAAAAGCAGCACGAATAGCTACTTCGGTTTTACCAAAACCAACATCTCCACAGATCAAACGATCCATTGGGCGCTCACTTTCCATATCGGTTTTTACGGCTTCTGTAGCGGTACTTTGATCGGGAGTATCTTCATAAATAAAAGACGCCTCTAACTCATGCTGCAAGTAACTATCTGGATGGTACTGAAACCCTTTTTGCAGTTTCCGCTTTGCGTATAACTGTATCAGGTTAAATGCAATGTGTTTAACCCTTGCTTTTGTTTTTTGTTTTAAGGTTTTCCACGCTTTAGATCCTAACTTATAAACCTGCGGTGGCTTACCATCCTTGCCATTATATTTTGTGATTTTATGTAGCGAATGGATACTTAAATACAGTACATCTCGTTCTCCATAAATTAATTTGATGGCTTCTTGCTTTTTGCCTTCTACATCTATCTTTTGCAGCCCTCCAAATTTTCCGATTCCATGATCGATATGAGTCACATAATCACCTACCTCGAGACTGGTCAATTCTTTTAGGGTGATAGCCTGTTTTTTGGCATACCCATTTTTAAGCGTAAACTTATGATATCGTTCAAAAATCTGATGATCTGTATAACAGACCATTTTACGGTCGTGATCGATAAAACCTTGATAGGCAGAAAAAACAATCGTTTCATAAGGTTTTACATCCAGATCGGCATCATCAAAAATATCATGAAATCGTTTGGCCTGTTGTTGGCTTACACAAAAAATATAGTTGGTGTATCCAGCCTCATGATTTTCATTTAGATTTTTAATCAACAAATCAAATTGCTTATTAAAAGAAGGTTGAGGTTTGGTATCAAACTTAATCGCGTAATCTGCTTTGGTAAGAGGGCGATCACTAATCTCGATAAGTGTATAATCCAGTAACTGCTTTTTGATAAGATCAGAAGTTGCAAACAGCTCATCGGGGGTACTGTGTTTGATATCTCTCGAAAGTTTATCAAAAGCCATATTGGCCTTTTCAAAATTTTTGTCAATTCTTGCAGATAGTAAATCAATGTCTTTGGTAAAGATTACCGTTTGCGAAGCAACATATTTTAGAAAACTCTCTCGAGTTTCTTGCATTGCTTTATTCTCTACATTGGGAATGAGTGTAATTTTTTTGATTTGATCGGTAGAGAGCTGCGTTTCTACATCAAAAGTTCTGATACTATCTACTTCATCTCCAAAAAACTCGATACGATAAGGCTCATCATTACTAAATGAGAATACATCTACAATACCTCCTCGTACAGAAAATTCGCCTGGCTCTGTAACAAAATCTACCCGCTGAAACTGGTATTCGAACAATACCTCATTAATAAAATCTAGTGAGATGGTATCGTTTACAGCTACCTTCAGGGTGTTTTTTTCTAATTCTTTACGAGTAACCACTTTCTCAAAGAGAGCATCGGGATAGGTAACGATTAATGCTGGTTTTTTGCGGGAGTTGATACGATTTAGCACCTCTGCCCTTAATAGTACATTAGCATTATCGGTTTCTTCGATTTGATAGGGCCTTCTATAACTACCAGGATAAAACAATACATTTTTATCTCCCAGAAGTTGTTCCAGGTCATTTAGGTAGTAAGCAGCTTCTTCTTTATCATTAAAAATGCATAAAAAGGGTTTGTCTGTTTGGGTAAAACAATGTTCTATAGCAAAGGATAACGCAGACCCGATTAAACCTTGTACATGTATTTTTGCTTGAGATTGGGCAATAGCTTTCTGCAGTTTCTGTAGTTGTAGAGACTGTGATAAAGTTTGCGAGATAATGGTTGCACTCACGAGGTTAAGATTTTAGGCAAATATAATCGCAATCAAGAGGAGTGCAAAGAATTGTTTGAAGCTTTTTGTTAGCATGCTGGCTATACCTACTAGAAGTTTGATCTTTGGCGAAGCTTCAAGTAAAGTGCTGAAAGTTGTTAGGTATATAGAAAAAGAGGTTTCAGTTTTTTATAAAATTAGGCAGAGCACAAGGATTATGATAAAAATAGAGTTGTTAAATGGTGTTAGGAACATTTCTTTTTCTTTCCTGTGGATAGTTATAAGGTTGTAATGCCTAAAACATATAAACGTTTTGGCTATCTTGCGATTAAAATTTGTAATTCTAGAAAAGTAAGAGGTTAGGTATCTTACTTTTGGAATAAAATCTTAAAGAAAAAAATATGAGAAAAAGAATTATCCACGTTCATGCTGATGATTTTGGTATGGGAAACGAAATAACAGATAATATCTTTACTTGTATTGAAAAAGAAATTGTTACTAGTGTTAGTATAGTCTGTACTACGGATCACTTTGAATATGGTATTCGTAAATATTTACAAACTTCTAATGATGTTAGACTATGTTTACACCTTAATTTGGTCGAAGGTAAACCTTTGACCCCAAAAAGCTCAATTCATTTGTTAGTTAATGAATCCGGTGAATTTAAATCTTCATTTCTATCATTATGGCTACGGTACATGATGTCTTCAAAATATAAAAAAGCAAAATATAAAGAACAAGTTACAATAGAGATTGAAAATCAAATTATTAAATATCAAAATAGCCTTACTAATAATGATTCATTAAATATTGATAGTCATATGCATTTTCATATGATTCCTTTTGTTTTTGATAGCATTCTGGAAGTATCAAAAAAGTATAAAATTGATTTTGTAAGAAATCCGTACGAGCTTAGATATAAGTACGGATTTGTTAGAATAAAGAATTATTTAGCTCTTAATTTTGTTAAGAATATATTATTAAATAACCTTTCGAGGTCGTATATTAAAAAAGCTAAAAAAATTAAAGTTAGTACAAATGAGTTCTTTGTAGGGGTGTTGTCAACGGGTAGAATGACTTATAAAGATGTGCATTCTGCTTTAGAAAAGATAAGGAGAAAAAAAACACCAGATTCTGTTGATATTTTATTTCATCCAGGAGGAGTAAGTGACATAAGTAAGGTTAATTGGACGAAAAAAAAAGCTTTTCGTTTATATTACTCATCTCAAGATAGGAAAAGAGAAGCAAAAGTTCTTTGCGAGGATAGGTTTAAAAATTTAATTCATAAATATGAGGATTTTTTTAATAATTGATGAAACTCACTTTTATCAACCTGATTTTGTGGCAGATTTAATTAGAAAGACAAAACACGATATCGTTGGTGCGATTTTAGTAACAAAAGTACTGCCTAAAAGTAATATAGAAAGATATATGATTAGGCATTGGTATTTTTTACATCCTTTAGAGTTAATAAAACTAGGGCTTAAAAAAATGTATTTTAGTATTAAAAATTATTTGATACCTACCCATGATAATGGATCATTTTATAGTGTAAGAAAGGTATATAATCATTTTAATATCGATTATTTTGAAGTTAAATATGATATAAATAAGCAAGAATACTTAAATCGTATAAAATCTAAAAATCCAGATATTATTGTAAGTTCAAACTCTTTAATATTTAAGAATGAATTGTTGAAAATTCCTAAATATTGTATTAACAGACATAGTGCTTTATTACCATCTTACGGAGGATTGTGGCCTGTATTTCAGGCAGTAAGAAAAGGAGAGGAAACAGTTGGGGTTTCGGTGCATACAATGGAGGAAAAGATTGACAAAGGAGTGGTGTTAAGTAAAAAGGAAATATCTGTGCAAAATAGTGGTAGTATTGACCTGTTGTATCAGGAATGTTTTAAGTATAGTGCAGGAGTGGTTCTTGAAGCAATTGATAAAATCGAAAATAACAATATTACTTCAGTTAGTAGTGGAGTAAAACCGTCTTACTATAGTTTTCCTAAAAAAGAGCATTGGAAAGATTTTAGAAAAACCAAAATTAGATTTATCTAAATTAGATTATTCTCCTAAAAGGTAGTTTACTTAAAATAGTGCGTTTATTGTACTATTTTATAAAGAAGGCTTTATATCCTTACCTAAAAAATCAAGTGTAACGTTTGTATTTGCAGTAGTTCAAAGACGTAATAGATTTTCTATTGCATAATCCGGGTTCATAGCTTTTATGAAATGTTACATTTCTAGAGGGACATAAGCTATTGAATATCGTTTTACAGAAAAAAAATAATTTAAAGTGCTTTAATCCATTGTTTTATTAACGGTATTTGTCTTTTTGAAAAAAATCAACTTTTTTACCAGAGTCTCAAAAATTGATACTGTGATGTTTTACTATTGTCAAATATTTACAGTCAGAATAAAAAAAGTAAAAAAAATGATTGACAACGGTAACAAAAAGAAATGTGAAGACATATATAATAAGAAACCTTTGTTTTTGAATCTTTTGGGTAGGGTTATTAGAGGGTAAAAACATAAGGCTATCGAGAGGGGGTAGCAATACTCCCTTTTTAACCCGTTTTTTTAGGAGAATGATAAGATCATAACAACTAGGAAGATGTAGTAAAAAAATGCGATGAAGAGTTTGTTAACAATTTGATTTTGAAACGATGGCATAACCGTATTTTTTTTACATTTGCACCTTGTTTTTGTACTTAAAAAGAAATTGTTTTAAGGATTAGGGTAACAAAATAGAGAGAAGAAACATATACTAAGAGATTATTAGAAACTCTGTTTTTTTAATGTATAAAATTTAAATATAAAATAATTAAATATAAAAAGGTATGAAAAAAATTCACTTATTACTTTTTATGAGTTGTAGTACGATTCTTTTTTCCCAAAATCTTATAAACACAACGAATTGGGAAGCTGGAGCAGCTCCTGCACCAGGGTTTGCAAATAATGGTATTGCACAAGAAAATGTATTAGAAGTAGGATTGGGACCTTATGGCGATAATGTGGTTTTATGGAAAGCTGCACCAGATGGAAATGGAAATAAAGATGGAGGATATGAGAGTTCTTATTATCCCATTGATCATACAAAAACATATCGATTAACGGTATGGATAAAAAAAACCAACTCTGTGGATGGAGGCACCTATTTTGGGTTATATTCTAAAAATAATAACGCGCAACATTCGACCCTTAACTTAACAAACTCATCAGTACCCAATGCATATTTTTGGAACGGTGATTTACCACAATTGGATAAATGGTTTTTATTGGTTGGTTATATGCATCATAGCGGGTATACCTCGTCTACAAATTTGGGCGGTATTTATGATGGTAATACCGGAGCGAAACTAGTTCCGTTTAATGATTTTAAGTTTGCAGAAGGAGCTACTACGCTTTTAAATAGGGCATATCTATTTTACGATCCAAATGTAAATGATAACCAGTATTTTTTCGCACCTAGAATAGAACAGGTTAATGGTAGCGAGCCTTCAATAGAACAATTAATTTCTACAAATACTAATAGTAATGATAATCCAGGTACTATAGGTACTTGGATTAAAGATGGAGAAAATATATATTATAATAAGAGCGGTAATGTAGGGATAGGAACGGCAACTCCTCAACAGTTATTAACACTTCAAACCAATAGCGATACTGAAAATACAGTTTTTCAAATTAATTCGGGAGGTACACCAACTTCTCCTTCTCGCTCTCAAATTTCTTTAAGAGAAATTGCTTATGGAAATCATAAATATGGTTTTGACCTTGGGTATAATGGAGGGACTAATACTTTTTATATTAACAGGGTAGAAGATGATGTTGAAACTGTTGGTCTTTCAATGATTAGAAATTCAGGGAATGTGGGTATTGGTACTTCTACACCAACTCAAAAATTTGAAATCCATAATCCTACATCTTTCAATACAAATATGGAAGCCCAAAATCAGGATCATATAGCATTATCATCAAACAATCCTGGTAACGGAGGTTTTTTTGGAGGAATAACATGGAAATCAGGAGAAAGAAGAAGAGCTTCTATAGTGGCTACCAGAGAACATAGTGATGCAGATTATGTGGGATTAGCATTTTTTACAAAAGGTACAGATGGTCCAGGGCCTATTTATGAGAGTATGAGAATAACCAGAAATGGTAGGGTAGGTATTGGAACATCTAATCCGGATGCAGAACTTGCAGTAAACGGTAAAATCCATGCTAAAGAAGTAAAAGTAGATCTTACAGGCTGGCCTGATTATGTATTTGAAGAAAATTATCAACTACCAACTCTACAAGAGGTAGCAAGCCATATCCTGCAAAAGGGACATTTAATCAATATTCCATCTGCAAAAGAGGTTGAAGAAAATGGTGTTGAATTGGGGCAAATGAATGCAAAACTCTTAGAGAAAATAGAAGAGTTAACCTTGTATACGATTGCGCAAGAAAAGAAATTATCGGTACAAGAACGACAATTAACAGAACAACAACGAAAGAATGAAGCCTTAGAAGCTCGTTTAGAAAAACTAGAATCTTTATTGAAAAAGTAGAGATGTTAGAAGTCAGAAGAAAAAGCCCGAAGTCCGAAGACCGAAGAGATATAGATTCGAAAGCTTCGAACTTGGGTTTTCCGACTAGATAAACGAAAACCTCCGTCTTCTGACCTCGGACTTCAGACCAAAACAAAAGTAACCTCGAACTTCCGTCACCGGACTTCGGACTAAAATAAAAAAATGAACAAACTAGCACTACCCATCGCCTTTTTAGCCCTTATAACTGCTATAGGATCTTTTTTCTTTTTACAATCATCAACAGAGTTGGTGTATGTAGATGTCAATAAACTCTTAGAAGGTTATAACAGAACCAAAGTGGTAAAAGAAGAATTCGATAAAAAAGCAAAAACCATGCAAGCCAATGTAGACAGTTTGTTGTCGAATTGGCAAAAAGAGCTAAAGTTGTATGAAAAAGAACGAAGCGGGATGAGCAAAAAAGAGCTGGAGCTTAAGCAGCAGTTATTAAGCAATAAGCAACAGCAAATCAATAATTACCAACAAGCAGTACAAAAACAATTGCAGGAAGAGGATAAGAAGGTAACACAGACGGTGATTAATGACATTAATGATTTTGTAAAGGAGTATGGTAAAAAGAAAGGTTATAAAGTCATTTTTGGAGCTACAGGAAGCGGTACCATTATGTATGGAGAAGAGTCTGCAGATCTAACCGATGAAGTATTGATACAACTGAATACAGAATTTGAAGGAAAGTAAGTGGAGTTTGAAGACGGAAGTTCGATGTGGAAGAAAGAAGTCAGAAGCTAGAGGTCAGAAGATTAGAAATTACTTCCGGCTTCCGACCTCGGATTTCGGACATAAAAAAAGAAACCTCCGACTTCGGACTTCGGACTTCGGACAAAACAACTAAAGAAAAGCTTCGGACTTCCGACTTCGGTCCTCCGACTTGTAAAGAATGAAACAGAAACACACATATTTATGGATTAAAGGAATACTGTTTTTAAACGTATTGCTAATCACTTCCTGTACCCAAAAAACCTTTGATACACCCAAAGAATTAACCGAGTATATCAAAGAAGAAGGTAAAGGATATCACCATAAAAAAACGATCAATGGGGTAGATTTTTCGATCCTTTACAAACCAACCGATTTGTTGGTGTATCAAGAGAAAACAGAAGAAACTACACCACAAGAGATTCAAAATTTACGTGATAAGTATAGTAAGTATTTGTATTTCACCTTGTCGATGTCTAAGAATGACCATGAGTTATTGAGTAATGTAGCGGGTAACAAGCAAAAATTTGGAGCAATGGTCAATCAACTGGCTTTTGGGATGGAGCAGAAAGTACATCTATATACACCACAGAAAGATACCATCGAAATGGTAGATTATATCTACCCCAGGATGTATGGTATGAGTAGGGCGACTACGATGTTATTGGTATACCCCAGAGAAGAGAAGGTAACAAATGAAGAATTCATGACATTAACGATAGAGGATCTTAGGTTTTATACAGGAGAAGTAAAATTTAAGATCCCAACAACGATTTTTAATAACGAACCAAGATTAAGGTTTGAATAAGTCGGAAGAAAAAAGTCAGAAGACAGAAGTCCGAGGTCAGAAGTCTGAAGTGAGAAGTTAAAGGTTGGAAGGTCAGAAGACAGAGGAAATAGGGATCAGATGGCTTCTGACATCGGTCACCCGACTTCCGGCTTAAAAATAAAGAAACCTCCGTCTTCCGTCATCGGACTTCGGACTGAAATAAAAAGAATACCTCCGTCTTCCGACACTGGACTTCGGACATTAATAAAAGTGAACCTCTATGAACGTCAGTAACATAAAAAGAGTACTTCAAAAATTGAATATACGTATGAACCATCCATCTTCGGACTTCCGACTTCGGACTTCGGACATCGGTCTTCCGACACCCGACACCCGTCTTCGGACTTCTAACCGTCACCGAGCAATCGCATTATTTTTTACGCTAACATTTTTAAATACCTTAATTCCATATAATCAATTATGGGCTAATAACAATGGACCAAATGCTCCAGAAGCCGCAGCTTTTGAGCCGGTTGATGCCACCGATATGGTAAATCTGGTTACAGGAGATATGTCGTATGTGTTACCACTGTTAAATGTACCTTCTCCAGAAGGAGGATATCCCTTGGCATTATCCTATCATGCGGGGATTGCGATGGATCAGGAAGCGTCTTGGGTAGGATTAGGCTGGTCGCTTAATCCTGGGGCGATTAATAGATCGGTAAATGGGTATCCTGATGATTGGGGTAAAACAAGAGTTTCTGAGCTATTTTATGATGAAGGACAAACCCTTGAACAATATTCGTTCTCGATAGGAGGAACCTTACCTTCTGGAGTAACTTTAGGAATGAGTGCTGCTTGGGGTGATTATAGAGCATGGGGAGGAGTTGTTGGTTATTCAGGAGTAGCAACTGTTCAATTTGGTTCAGAAGGTTTAGGGATTAGTGGTAGTGCTGGGCCCGTTTCGGGATCTCTTAATTATAATAAAAATGGAGGATTGAGTAGTTCTATAGGTATAAATACTTCAATTGCAGAATTGTCAGGAAGAGCATCTCAATTTTCTGGAGGAACCTTGTCTGGTGGAGTATCTTTAACATTAAGTAAAAAAGGAGCTGTTGCTAATAGTAGCGTTGGTATCTCGTTTTATAATAAAGGAAAATATAAATTTTCTTTAAATGGTATTGGAGCAACTAATTCTCAGACATCAACAAACCAAAATGATTATTATGTCCAAGATATAGATAGAGGGTTTAATTTTAATGCCGGAGTATTTTGGGTTGGGTACCGCCATAGAAAATACTCTTATTCTCTTTATAAAGATACTAATTTATCTGTGAGTGGTACGTTAAACCTTTTTGAAAACAGTAAAAATGATAATGGAACATATACCAGAGATAACAATTCATTTATGGATGTCAAGCAATATGCTGCTGATGAATATGATGATATTAAAGATTGGGTATCTTCTAAAATTTCGGGTTATCATTTAAATACTGAAGGTGCAATTTCGTTACCCAATTATGATAATTATACCGTTACTGCGCAAGGGTTGTCTGGAAGCTTGTCTCCACAAATTCTAGAAGAGGTTAGACTATTTGGTAAAGGGCATATATCTCCAGCAAAATGGATTGATGATGTTACAAACTTTGGAACCTCTTATGCAAATCAATTTCAATTAGGAAACAAAGTTAATTTTTATTTTAAAGGAGGCAATAGTTCTTTTTTTAGAACACAAACTGGAAAGTTTCAGATTCCAGATATTACAAATTCCGAAAGTTTTACAGACACAGAAATGCTTAACAAGTTTCCTATACTCGCAGATAATACCTATTCTTCTAGTTTAATAGATGGAAACTTAAAAAAAATAGGTAATAGAAAAAGGAATGGTAATTTCGTGGAAACATTCACAAATGATGATATTTTAGGGAATAAAACTAACGGTTGGTTTATTGAAGCAGCTGGGTTTAGTAGATTTGGAAGTACTCCATCTCCATATGTAGACGTCTCAAAAGGTATTGGTGCGTATAGAATCACTACATTAGATGGTAAGACTTACCATTATTCGTTACCGGTCTATCATTTTGAATCTTTCTATAAAAATTTTAAAGATGTAAATGATGAGTATAGTTCTTTTTTTGAATCCAAAAAAACACAACCTTATGCTACGCACTGGTTATTAACTGCGATTACTGGTCCTGATTATATCGATACGAATAATAATAGTAGAGTGGACGAAAGTGATTATGGGTATTGGGTAGAATTTGAATATGGTAAATGGAGTGATGGCTATATGTGGCGTAGTCCAAAAGAAGGATACAAAGAGTTAGATGGGCATCAGACCTATTTTTGGGGGGTTAAACAGATTTATTATTTAGATAAGATTAAAACCAGAACCCATTCAGCTCTATTTATCAAATCTATTCGTAAAGATAATCATAGTAATTCATTACAACATTATGAGCAACCTTTTTCTATTGGCCAAAATAACATAATTCACTCAAAAACAGGTTTAAAAAAACTTCATAATAAAGAGTATAAAACTCACACTTACAATGGTCCTTTATATGGACCAAATGGAAATGTACTCTCATCTGGAAATAGAAGTTTTGATGCTCAGGAGGCATCATGGAAATATATAAATATTCCTAAGAGTACAACCTTAAAACTTGACAAAATCTTATTGTTAAAAAATGAAGATGTAAGTTATCATAAAAATGATTCTCAATCTATTTATGGAAATGGTAGAAAGTTAGGGAAGAGTTACTATAATGATGGATATTTTAATGAGTATTATCAGAATGATACTTATTTAAAAGAGGCACCGGTTAAAATGTTAAGATCTTATCCAGTAAATAGGGATGATGCTGTTTTAGATATTGCAGATGTTAGAAATAAAAATATTGATAATAAAGCTTTTAAGGTGATTACTTTTGATCATGATTATAGTTTAGGCAGAAATCTTCCTAATTCGAGTGTTGGTCATTTAACTTTGAATAAAGTACTTATTGGAGGTAAAGGAGGAGCGTTAACAATACCACCTTATCAATTTTCTTATCTTAAGCCTTACGTGGCATATAATAGAAATAACATTGATCCTTGGGGGTATGAAAATACTCATCCAGATGCTTGGAGTCTTAATAGTATTAAAACACCGGTTGGGGGTACAATAGATATAGAATATGAAGAAGATTCTTTTTATGCAGAAGCTGCATATAGAAACAAAGAAGATAACGCTTCACATAGTTTCGAATATTATTTTGATGATGGCCTGCGAGTAATACCTTCCGATGCTTTAAAGCTTACTGGTGTCAACAAATCTTCAAACCAGATAACCGTTAACTTTGATTCCTCTGGTTTAAATTTTGACCTGAGTACAATTTTTAGAATTAACGAAAAATTGCAAGTTAATTGGAGGTCTTGGAATGGATCATATGATACTAACCCTTATGCTTTTCCTAGACCAATTAAATCGAAAACAGATAGTTATACAATAACCAAAATTAATGGAAGACAAAGTATTACTCTAGATGTAAATGAGGTGACAAAGTATCATGAGGAGTTGGTAACTTCAGGTTGTGATGTTAGATATAACGCCCAAGGAGAATATTCTGGATATAAGATGCCAGAAGGTCTGTCTAATTGTCTTCTTTCTTTTGAGTTTAATAGTGAACACGGGGTATATACAACTCAAAATCCGAATGGAAAAACAGGAGGAGGGTTGCGAGTAAAAAATGTAAAAATAAGTGATGGTTCTAAGGAATATACAACGGTATATGATTACAGAGATCCAGTTTCAGGAAATATTTCAGGAATCACTTCATACGAACCTTTTGACGATGATCGATTGGTTCCTTATATAGAAGAAATTCCGTCACCTAATGTAATGTATGAATATGTTACCGTTTCTTCATTTGGTAATCATCAAAATGACCCTAATGAATCTACGATATATAACTTTAAAACATTAAAACCGTATAATTTTTCTGTCAATCCAATTTCTGATGAAGTCTTTAGTTTAGGTGACACTTTTAAAGTTACAAGATCTCAAAAAGAAAAAAAACTAGGATATAATGATGCTAGATTTTTTAAGTATACAATCCATGACGCCACTTCTAAATTAGGTAATTTAATCTCGGTAAAATCTTTTAATAAGAAAGATCAACTTGTTGGAGTAACAGCTAACAATTATAAAGATTATGACGGGGCTATAGATTTCTCTACTGGTATATATCAGAACTCATTTCAAAGAGTTAAAAAGTTTAGGAAATCGCCTACTGATACTAGAGGTAGTTATTATTTTTACTCTTCTAGTAAAGTAGAATACCCTAATATTCTGGAAAGTGTTAAAAGTATTCAAGGAGGTTTTACCAATACTACCTATTATGATAAACATGATTTCTTAACAGGGCAGGTGACAGAATCAAGGACAGTAAGAGGTGATGGTACTATTATTAAATCTAAAATTACTCCAGCTTATGCAAAATACGGCAGTATGGGAGCTAAAGTTGATAATCTGACCAATAAAAACATGCTTAGCCAAACGGCTGCGAATCTTACACAAATAAAAGCGGGGAGCGACTGGAAAACTATAGGTGCCGATATCACGACCTGGAACAACAACTGGACCTATCGTAGTCAAAATGGTACGACAGAAACCCCAAGTGCCAATGCACAAAAAGTCTGGCGTAGACACCAAACCTTTGCTTGGAAAGGGGATGTGGATAGTAATGGTGTTTATGCTGGATATACTGGTGATCTGGACGGTTTTGTATGGGGTAGTACTCAAACGAATCCGAAATGGGTTAACACCTCTACTATAAATATGTATGATCATTATTCAATGCCTTTAGAGACAGAGGATATCAATGGTAATAAAGTTGCTACCAAAATGATAGATGGCAATACCAAAGTTGCAGCGGTAGCCAATGCGGGGTATACAGAAATGTTCTATAGTAGCGCAGAGTATAAAACAAGCAATTATATTGGTAATGAAATACAAGGAGGTAATTATCAAAATAATGTAAAGGCGCATACGGGTACATGGTGTTTGTTGCTTAATCCGGGAAACCAAGGATTTAAAGTGTCTATGAAATCGAATGATAAACATAGAGCAGGAGAATATAAGGTGTCAGTTTGGGTGACCACAGCACATGCTCAAAATGCTAGAATTTATATGAACGGAGCACTAAAACCATTTAATGGCGAGCAAGTGTCAGCGGGAGACTGGACACAATTAAATCACTACGAAACACTTTCTACAGGAGATGAAACCATTTATATTACAGCATTTGGAAGCAGTATCTATGCAGATGATTTTAGGATGCACCCTATAGAATCTACTATGACTAGTTATGTCTATAACGAATGGGATGAGTTGACCCATATTATTGGCTCAAATAACTTAGCTACGCGATATGAGTATGATGATGCCGGGCGATTGATAAAAACCTATGTAGAAGTCGTAGATACTCCAGAGGTTACAGGAGGATTTAAACTTCAAAAAGAAATTAAATACAACTATGATTATGAATTTACCACAGAAGAAATCGAACCCAATAAATTGAGTTTAAGCTTATCTATCGGTGATCGTAATACCAATATAACTACTGTTACTGCTCATGTAACTGGAGGATCTGGACTATATGAATATGAGTTTGATGAAAGCAGATCCAAAAGTGACTTGAAATTTAGTAGTTATGGAGCGGGCAAATTTATTACTATAAATACTTTCTGTCCCGATGGTCGTATCTATTATAAATGTTGGGTGCGAGATAAAGTTACGGGAGTAGAAATTATTGACGATGGTAATCACCAAAAACCATGTAATGATGAAAATCCTGATGACCCAGATACACAACCTAGAGGTACTCAAACAAGAACAGGTTCGGGTCGAGATGGTCAACCGAATAGTAATGGTTCTAGAGGTAATCAACAATAATTAGATAAAAAATTAGATGATGAAAAACAGCAAGATATATGTCTTATTCTCTTTACTAATGATGTTGGTATTTGAGGTAACTGCACAGGAATGGTATTGGTTACAAAGTGTAAATTTTAATGTTGGGAATGCAAATACATTAGAAAATGTAGAATTGGGAGAAGGACGATTGCTCTCATTACAAGTCATACCGAAAACACAAAGTAATGGATATTTTGAAATTACTAATTTTAAAATAGCAGGAAAAAGTGTTAGCGGTAGTACAGGGAATTTTATGAGTATTCTTATGTATTTGTCGTTGGACGATCAATATGCTAATAAATATTCTTTAGAAATTATACCAAGTAGGTTTAGTTCAAATTCAGAGTACACTATCATAATAAAAAACCCATCTGGGGTCGTAATTTTAGAAAAGGAGTTTCTTGATTATATTTTTGGAGATGAAGTTTTTAGAATAGAAAAAACGAGCGATACAAGTATAAAGTTTACTCATAACGGAGTAGCTTTAAAAGAAATAAATGATCCTAATCTTACAAGCTTTAGAATAGGAATGGTTACTAAAACTCCTAGAAGATATGATCATCGTTTAGAACCACCTTTATTATCTTTTGATTATAAACATGCTGGGTTTGGTAATTCTGGAGAAGATGTTTCATATTTACCTTTCGAGGTCGAAGCCAAAGATAAAAACTGGGTATTGGTCAATAACTATGATGTACAAGGTAAGTTTTCTACAGCAAGTGTTGCTTTTTATGATAAATTAGGAAAACCAATACAGTCCCAATCATTTGATCCCAAAAGTACAAAAACCTGGGCCACCAAAACACTATACGATGCACAGGGTAGACCGGCTTTACAAACATTAGCAGCACCTATAGGACATAATCCAAAGTTTCTTTATAAAGATGATTTTATTAAAAAACCTAATGGAGTTATTTTTAATAATTATGATTTCGAAAACGACCCTGAAAACCCACTTACTGTAGGTGCACAACCCAACTCATTGGGTTGGTATTACAGTACCCAAAATACAGATGAGCCCTACCAAGATGTAACCTCACGACCGTATTCGCGTACGATTTATAGCGAATTAAACCCGGGAGCGGCACTTAAAACCATAGGGGGTAATAAAATCGATGGGCAATGGAAAAACGGGTATGCTTTTTCGATGCCAGCAGGAGAAGAGTTATCATCTGCTACTGGAGATCCAAAATATAGGACGTATAAAATCATCAAAACGGTAAGCAGGGATATACATGGAATAGAAAATGTAGTCTTTACCGATACCGATGGTAACACGCTGGCAAGTGCCCGAAGCGGTAATGAAGAAGGGAATAACACCAATCGTACTGCTTCTGTACAGATAGGCGCACAAGGCTTTGTAGATATACATATCCCCAAAGGAAAAACGGGAGTACAACTAAGCGGTAATGGGGGTCTTGCGATCGATATTTACGATTTGATTACCGAACAGAAAACAAGTACCAGTTCGGGTAATTTATCCAATGGCTTTTATCGTATTGCAGTCCGGGATATCACTACCTATGCCCCAAGAACGGTTACCGTTACCTATCCAGAAAATTATTACGATTACGCTATTAACGAGTATGACAAAGCAGGACGTTTACTTACCTCCAAACAACCGTTAAAAGATAGTAGTGGTACGCAACTTACCTCTACCTTCGATTACAATTCGTTTGGACAGTTAGAAACTACTGTTAGCCCAGACGAGGGGCAGGCTTGGTTTAGATACCGTAAAGATGGGCAAATACGCTTTTCTCAAAATATAAAACAACAAGAGCATAGCCCACAAGAATTCTCCTATACCAATTATGATAGAAGAGGAAGGCCTATCGAGAGCGGAGTGATAGAAAACACGACTTTTACAACTGCAAATGTAGATGGAGACCTGCCAACAGGAACCCGAAAAGAAGTACACCATACCACTTATGATCGATTGGCCAATGATGATACTTTTTTAAATACCCTGGCAACTACCTATCAAAAACCTAGCTTTTTGGCAGGTAATGTAGCTAAAACAAAGAATGAAAATACTACCACCTATTATAGCTACGATATCTATGGTAGAGTACAATGGATCGTACAGCAAATAGCAGGGCTATCAGATGCCAAAACGATTGATTATGAATATGACCCGGTAAGTAGTCAGGTCACCAAAGTATATTTCCAGAAAGGACATGCTACCGAACAGTTTATACATCGTTATACTTATGATGCTGCCGATTATAGTTTAGTAAAAGTAGAAACGTCTACAGATGATACTACCTATACCGAGCATGCAAATTATGAGTATAACGAAACAGGAGGACTTAAAAGAATCGATATCGCACAAGGCCTGCAGGGGATCGATTATGTATATAACCTGCAAGGAGCACTAAAAAGTATCAACCACCCAAGTTTACAGAGTGCTAATGACCCGGGAGGAGACACCAATGATTTGTTTGGGATGATCATCGATTATAACGAACATGATTATAACCGCCCAATAAAAAATATAAAAAGTGCCAGTTATGGTGCCAACCAATATAATGGTAATATCAAAGGAATCCGTTGGAACTCTGATTACAACCCCATAGCCGGCAAAGAACATACCTATAGCTATGACTATAACCGTAACAATTGGTTGACACAGGCATCCTATGGTAATTTTACGCCAGATAATACTAGTATCCCGGTGATTATAGATGAAGAAGTAATAGAAACACCTGCAGCCACCGATCATATACCTTCTGTAAAAAGTGTATTAAATACAGGCCAAACCCAAAATTTAAAAGCCAATAAAAGCATTACAATGGTACCAGGTTTTCATGCCAAGCCTGGTAGTACCTTTAGTGCAACCATCGTGGGGAGTGAGACAATAGATTATATACGAGATATCAATGCAGGAACGTTTGCAGTCAATACTAATGGTGATTATAAGGTCGATAACATTACCTATGATGCTAATGGTAATATCCAAACACTTAATCGTAATAAGCAAACAGAAAATGGTGGTAGTAATATGATGGATCAATTGTCCTATACCTATAAAGAGGGTAAACCTAACCAGTTATTGCGGGTAGATGATGCGGCAGGAGATGTAGCCGGGGCAGATGATATTGGAGACCAGAATGGTAATAATTATGAATATAATAAAATAGGCCAATTGGTAAAGAATAATGAAGAAAACATTGCCTATATTTACAATGCGAGTGGTTTAGTAACCGAGATACAAAAAGGAAACCAGCCACTGGTTAAGTTCTTTTACAACGATAAAGGGCATAGAGTTCGTAAAGAAGTTTATACCCCAAGCAACGGAAGTTTGAGCTATACCGAGCATTATGTACGTGATGCCGCAGGAACGGCGATGGCGATTTATCGTGATGGACAGGTGATAGAAAATACGATATATGGAGCAAGCCGATTAGGCGTTAGAAAATCAGACGGTAGCCATTTATACCAACTCACCGATCATTTAGGTAATGTACGAGCAGTAGTAGGTAGAAGTGCACAAGGACAGGCCATGGCAATGACTAGTGCTACCGATTACTATCCTTTTGGAATGCCCATGCCAGGGCGTAACCAGGTGGGAGATTATAGATATGCCTATCAGGGACAGGAAAAAGATCCTGAAACTGGAAAGGAAGCGTTTGAGTTGAGGCTTTGGGATAGTAGGATTGGACGATGGCTAACTACGGATCCTGCAGGACAGTATGCTTCACCTTATATGGCAATGGGAAATAATCCTATAACCAGAATTGATCCAGATGGAGGGTTTGATGACACTATATACGAAAATGCCAATAATGGAGATACTGTTGAAGTGAATGACGGGGTTAATAAAACGATATTAGTAAATGACACACAGTTTCAAAGCGCTAAATTTTATGCGTCTATCATCAATAATCAGTATGCTAGGGATCTTGGTTTTAGTAAAGGTTTTGTTGATAGTTATCGAGATTTTTTTAATAGTGTTAATTCCTTTAATAGCTTTGGAGAAGCTATAAATGATTATTTTACTTTTAATCTTACGCCTATCCTTCCAAGTCGGGATCCAATTGCACTTACTGCTGGAGGAGAAGTGGGTGAATGGGTAACTCCAATAGGAGGTGGTGCAAAACTTGGATTTGCGGCATTTAATAAATTTGGTTCTAAAGGTTGGAAAATAGCAAGTAAAGTAGCTTCAAAATTTAAGATATTTCAATGTGTAGAATGTACTGGAAGTATTGTTAATAGCTTAAAGAAAGCCAATATAAAAGGAGAAATCCTTGAATTTACAGTTACTGATGGACCCAAAGTAATTGGAGCGCAAGTAGGAGATGATTTTATACAAATCGCAACTAACGGAATACATAAAGCTGTACACGTAGAAGGTTTAGTTTTTGATAATATTTTTAAAAATGGAGTACCTTTAGAAGTTTGGAAGAGAGCAATAGAAATTGCACCTAGTGCACAGGCTACTCTCAAAGTGATTAAATTTTGACCACATTAAAATATGGATACTGTTAAACATATTATTAAGTTAATTAAAGAAAAACCATCTTTATACTTACCCTATACTTCGATTAGATGTTTTAAATCATTTATTTTGGGTTGGTATACTAGAAACCCTGATTTAGTAAAAGATTTTAATCTACTTGAACACGATTTTATGAAGTGGATTCATTCTAAATATAATATTGAAGTTCATTCTTGGGATAAAACAATAGAATTTTTCTCTCGTAATGAATATGAAGCGTTAGACCTTTTTTTTGAATTATTTGAAGAGTTTTTAGAAGAAAATACCTCGCTCTCCGAAGAGTGATTAAAAAAGAAACGGTAAGCTGCGCGAATGTCTCCTGACTTCGCGCCATGATTAATATATAAAGTTTACTATAGTTAAGAACAGCCACAATCTATTTTTGTTATAGGTTGTGGTTTTGTTTTTATTCCAGATAGCCCCCGCTAGCGCTCGAATCCTTTCGAGTGCCGTCAAAGATTGGTAGTGTATGAGTAAGCGGTAAGAGTAATAAATATAGAAAATACAGTCACGATAGTATATTTTTTTATAAAGTTTTAAGTTTAGCTAGCGCTCGAATCCTTTCGGGTGCCGTCAAAGATTGGTAACGTATGAGTAAGCCCTGGCTAGCGCTCGAATCCTTTCGAGTGCCGTCAAAGTTTAGCAGTTTCAAAGATAGGTTATAGAAGTAAAGATTACCCGTTTCACTTTTTGAAACTGGTAATCTTTACTTTCGTAGTATGAGTAGAAAGTATAAATTTCATAATAAAGCCGGGCTGTATTTTGTAAGCTTTGCAACCGTTTACTGGATCGATGTTTTTACACGACAGTTATATTTTGATGTATTAGCAGATAGTGTAAAGTATTGCAGAAAGGAAAAGGGTTTAGAATTATATTGTTACTGTTTTATGCCCAATCATGTTCATTTTATTTTTCGATCTTCACATGATCAACCTATGGAGTTACTAAGAGATTTTAAGCGATACACCTCTAATAGGATGATAGAAGCCATTCAAAGCAACCCACAAGAGAGTAGACAAAAATGGTTATTATGGATGTTTGAAAAA
The DNA here is from genome assembly GCF_040786235.1 of Aquimarina discodermiae. Taxonomy (NCBI): domain Bacteria; kingdom Pseudomonadati; phylum Bacteroidota; class Flavobacteriia; order Flavobacteriales; family Flavobacteriaceae; genus Aquimarina; species Aquimarina discodermiae. Next base: position 68,154 of record NZ_JBFMKP010000006.1, on the reverse strand, counting down.
GCAGGAAAAGAAAAAGGTAACGTAAATAAGTATCAATTTTGGCAGCATCACAACAAACCCATAGAATTATGGTCAGCTAATGTGATTCAACAAAAAATTAATTATATTCATAACAATCCTGTAGCAAGTGGTTTTGTTGTGAATGCTATTGATTGGAAATATAGTAGCGCGAGAAACTATCAAGATGATGCAACGGTTCTTGAAATTGATAAAACAGGATTCTTAGAACTAGATTAAATTAGTAGGCACCCGAAAGGATTCGGGCGCCAACGTAGGGATTTTTACAAAAGAATAATGTACTTGTTTGGGTAACCTGAGTATCTCGTTCATATGATCCAGGATTTGTTAAAAAATACCGATGAGAATACAATTACTTAAAACCTTGTTAATCTAATTTTTCAAGATTTAACTTTTTATATTTTAGCCACAAATAATAAATATGAAAGTTGGTTTGCCAAAAACAAGTAAGTTATTCGTTGTTTGTGTTTTCTTTTGTGTGGCATGTAAAACTAAAACCCAAAAAGAAAACCAATATGATGAGAATGAAGCGGTAGAAATGCGGGATCCTAAGTATGTGAAAGATACTGCAAATGTAAAATTAAGTACAACTACCCAGGCGATAGAGCCAACGGATTTGATAATTGGAATGCCGTAAAGGAGATAAAATATACTTTCAACATAGATCGGGATACAATACATTATGAGCGCTCCTGGATCTGGAAACCCAAAAGTAATGTCGTAACATTAATCTCTGCTCAGGATACGATTACTTATAACCGAAATCAAATTGATAGTACTTCTCTTAAGGCCGACCAAAGATTCATAAACGATAAATATTGGTTACTTACACCTTTTAATCTGGTTTGGGATGCAGCAAACTTTACCTATCAACATGAGATCAAAGCCATTGCCCCTATAAGTAATAGCGAAATGCAAAAGTTGACAATTATATATAAAAAAGAAGGAGGGTATACCCCAGGAGATGCCTATGATTTTTATTTTAAAGGAGATTTTATCATTCGAGAATGGGTGTTTAGAGGAGGTAATCAAAAAGTACCTTCTATGATTACTTCTAGAGAGGATTATAAAGATTTTAATGGAATAAAAATTGCCCAAATGTATCAAGTTAAAGATAAGAGCAGAAAACTTTATTTCACAGGAATAGAAGTAATTACAGAATGAGTTTTACAACACCTTATTACCCTCGATTCCATAGTAAAACCGGATAGAGTGGATTTGTAATCCGTGGGGTATAAATAGCAGTAGGCTGCTAAAAAAGAAGAAAAAATATATTGATTATTTATCGTTTATACAAAACATCTCCAGAAGATTATGCATTTATTTAGTGCTGCAAGAAATTATGCTGACTTAGATAGTGAGATAGAAATTATAATACTGCCTTTGTTTTAAGAAATAAAACACGGATTGCAAATCCGCGTTATCATAACATTGCATCATTCACTTCCTAAACCGACAAAAAAACACAAGAAAATCACCTTTTTTTTCAGAGTATCAAAAAATGAGACTGTGATGTTTTACTATTGCATTGTGATTGGGTGATGACATATGATCTGGTTACACATCAGTTTAAAATGAGAGCATCTCAATTTTTGACTCCGTAATAAGGGTAGGGCTAAATTAGGAGAAAAAATCGAGGTAGTAAAGGGAGTCTTTGGCTCCCTTTCTCTTTTAATATAATGATAGGTAGGTGTTAACCATGTAATCGATACGGGTAATATACACCTCGCATAAGTAAGTTTTTAATTGTTAGAATAATACGACATATTGTATTGTATACTATTCAAACCTGATTTAGCGTTATATATGTAAAGTTTAGAATGAGACCCCTTAATTTCTATAGCTTACTTTTTTTGCTACTTATGACTATATTTACGTATGCACAGGATTGCTGTACCACACAAAAAAGTCCTTGGGTATTGGGTTTAGGAGCAAATATTGTTAATGACTCTGGACTAAAGTTTAGGGGGATACTTGATATCGAAAATAATTATAATTATAGTGTTCCAATACGCATAACATTAGAAAGGAGATTTCAGAAAAACTTCGGAATCGAAATAGCCACAAATTTTAATACATTTTTAAAAGGAAAAACGGTTAATAATTCGGTTTTACAAGAGGATGTTTCCTTTTTTGCCATCGATGGTATGTTTAATTATTACTTTTCGAATACCTACCAGATAAAAGAACGTGCAGCATACGAAGCCTATCTTACTACCGGATTGGGGCTAAGTTTCTATGATGGCAGCGCAGCCACCACAGCTAATATTGGAGCCGGGATACACTATTACCTTTCTGCATCGGTAGGCCTTAATCTAAATGCCATCACCAAATTTTCTGTCGATAATAGTCTGTCAGGAAGTAATTATTTGCAAATTGGTATTGGTTTTATTATTAAATTAGAGGATTCATACTTTAATTAATCATATATGACTCTACAATACTTTGCTCACGAAACCGCTGTAATAGATGATAATTGTAACATTGGCGAAAACACCAAAATATGGCATTTTTCTCATATCATGTCTTCTTGTACCATAGGAGAACGATGCAATATAGGCCAGAATGTGGTTATCTCTCCTCATGTAGTATTAGGTAAAAATGTAAAAATACAGAACAATGTTTCGGTATATACCGGCGTTACTTGTGATGATGATGTTTTTCTGGGGCCTTCTTGTGTATTTACCAATGTGACCAATCCACGAAGTGGGGTAAACCGAAGAGGAGAGTATGCCAAAACTCATGTGGGTAAGGGGGCAACTATTGGTGCTAATGCAACGATTGTTTGTGGTCATGATATAGGAGACTATGCGTTTATAGGAGCCGGGGCAGTAGTGACCAAAACCATAAAGCCCTATGCATTGGTAGTAGGTAATCCTGCCAAACAGATCGGATGGATGAGTGAATATGGCCATCGATTAGAATTTGACGAAAATGGATTCGCTACGTGTATAGAAAGTAAAGAAACTTATAAATTAGAAAATAAAGAAGTTATCAAACTCTAAAACCATGAATAAAAATTTTGCGATTATGGGTGTAGGAGGGTATATCGCACCCCGACACCTAAAAGCTATAAAAGACACCAATAATAACCTCATTGCTGCACTCGATAAATTTGATAGTGTTGGGATTATGGATAGCTATTTTCCCAATGCTCACTTTTTTGTAGAGTTTGAACGATTCGATAGATATATAGAAAAGCTAAAAAGAAGAAAAAATATACCCTTGGATTACGTAAGTATCTGTACTCCTAATTACCTTCATGATGCCCATATCAGAATGGCCCTTAGGCAGGGGGCACATGCCATTTGCGAAAAACCCATTGTGATAAATCCTTGGAATGTAGATCAATTAATCGATATTGAAAAAGAATCACAGTCCAAAGTATATTCGATTCTACAGCTTAGGATTCATGAAAGTATTATTGCACTTAAGAAAAAGGTAGATGAAGGCCCAAAAGATAAAATCTATGATATTGATTTAACCTATCTTACTTCTAGAGGTAATTGGTACCATGCTTCCTGGAAAGGTGATGTAGCTAAATCTGGAGGGATTGCAACTAATATCGGGGTACATTTTTATGATATGTTATCTTGGATATTTGGAAAAGTAACCCAGAATAAAGTGCATATGTTAACCAAAGATACTGCTGCAGGATATCTCGAGTTCGAAAGAGCCAGAGTACGTTGGTTCTTATCCATCGATTATAATAACATTCCAGAAGTTGCCAAGCAAGAAGGAAAGAGAACGTATAGATCGATTACCGTTGATGGAGAAGAAATAGAGTTTAGCAGTGGATTTACAGAGTTGCATACCAAAAGTTATCAGTCGATCCTAAAAGGAGAAGGTTATGGCCTCGAAGATGCCAGACAATCCATACAGATAGTACATGATATTAGAAATGCAAAATTGTCTGGTCTAAAAGGTGATTATCACCCCATGTTAACCAATAAAGAATTGATTAAGAGTATTTAGATAATATCAGTTCTGATTTGAATTTACATATAAGATAAAAAGATACAGTTTTATTGAACAAATTCAATTCGGAAAAATTATATACTATCTAAAAGAAAAGAGACCATTAGTGTACACTAATGGTCTCTTTTTTGAAAATTTGATATTACCTCAATATTGAGAATCACATGACGGGATAGTGTCTCTCAAATCAATAAATATCAAATAAGTTTATCTCTAAATTATGGGATTAAGGCACCAATACAGCATCAATTACATGAATGTATCCATTAGAAGCTTCTACATTAGAGTGTATAATTTGTACGGTTTCATTTACAGTAAATAAGGCACCATTAAATCCTATCGTAAGATCATCTCCAAACAGAGGAGTCAATGTTTTTTGCGTATTGATTGCTCTGGTATCCAATTTGCCATTTACTACATGATGCAGTAATGCGTTTCTAAGTGCTTCTCCTTCTGGGATAGCATCCAAAGCTTCAAAAGCAGCATCAGTAGGCGCAAATACGGTAAATATTCCTCCTCGTAAAGTGTCAGACAATGCTGCAGAATCTAATGCCGCTGTCAAAGTTGTAAATCTTCCTCTACGATCATTGGTTAGGATATCTACAATTGTATCAGATGGGGTTTCCATATCTTTTGGATTTGCTATCCAACTACCCTGATTAATAGGACCATCTGGGATATAAGTAGTAAAGCTACCGGTAATTCCTTTGGTAGTTGCATTTTCGATACCTGTACCATATACCAAAACTTCATCTTTCATTTCTATAATCAGATATACGGTGCCATCTGCAAGAATAGCACCTCTCGTTTCAGATTCTTCGCCATCTGCAGCAACAAATTTTCCTCGTAAGAGTTTAAACAAGCCACTGTACATAGTAACCGATACCTGTAACTCTCCGCTCAAATTCTCACCAGCACGACTATCACCTTCGATAGTGGCATAAAAATAATAAGTAGTATTTTCTCTACTTGCATTTTTATTTCGCCGCTCTAATGGAGATTGATTAACAGGGGTATATGACATTTCTCCTGGTAAAACACGTGATGTGATTCGTTCGATCTCATCAAAACTGATAAGCTTTGATTCTTTAAACTCTGCGATTTGCGTTGCGTTAGTGTTAACAGGTTCATCTAGGGAATTATCCTCACAAGAAGAGACCATAAACAAAACCGATAGTGCAAAGAATAGCACTGCTAAATTTTGAAATAAATTTTTCATAGTTGATAGAATTAAGTAAAATGTTGAGTTAAAATTTTAAGTAGTTTTTTACATAATTAATTATCAAATTTTTGTTATAAAAAATAATTTATAGGCTTTAAAGTTAAGGAACGGTCTGTTAAGTATGCTTTTGTTAACAGAAGTTTATAAGATGTAAGAAATGTCTGTTAGTTTATTGATTAGTAGGTTGATGGGGAAATAAAAACCTGCATTCACTAAAATATTGATCAAAAGGATACGTTATTAATCTTTCTGTTTTTTGAAAGATAAGGAAACGAAAAATGGTTTTCTTCTGTATAAAAATATAAGATGTTTTGAGTTGTTTTTATAGAAAATGACTACCTTAATAGTTAGATATTAAAAAATAGATTTTGGATATAAAATATTTGGGCAAAGGTGAGTAGTTTAAAAAAGAAAGCCACCAATGGGGTTATTTGGAGCAGTATTGATAAGTCATCCTCTATGGGTATCCAATTTATTTTTGGAATTATCCTCGCTCGTATCTTATTACCAGAAGATTATGGATTAATAGGAATGATTACCATTTTTATTACTATTTCGCAAGCGATTGTCGAAAGTGGATTTAGTAGAGCACTGATACAAAAAAAGAATGCAGATCAGATCGATTATTCTACGACTTTCTTTTTTAATTTTTTGATAAGTCTGTTGGTCTACGGGACACTTTATATTGCAGCCCCTTATATTGCAGGTTTTTATAAAGAGCCCATCTTAATAGCGCTTGTAAAAGTAGTTGGCCTAAATGTGATCGTTTCTTCGGTAGCTATTATACAGCGTACGATAATGATCAAGAAAATTGATTTTAAGTCACAGGCAATTGTAAATATAACTTCGGGTATTACAGGAGCATTAATAGGTGTAGGTTTTGCATTGTCGGGTTATGGTGTATGGTCGTTGGTGTTTCAGTACCTTTCCAGAAACATTATGATGTCACTTATGTTTTGGTTTTTTAGCGATTGGAAACCTAGCTGGATTTTTAGTATCGAAGCCTTAAAAAAATTATTTGATTTTGGCTCTAAAATACTTGCTTCTACACTGTTATATGCTGCTTTTCAGAATATCTATCTGGTAGTGATTGGTAAAGTGTATAAATCTGAAGAATTAGGGTATTATACCAGAGCAACGCTGTTCAAACAAATTCCTGCAACATTGGTAACTACCATTATGCAAAATGTTACGTTTCCCATATTGGTAGACGTGATAGAAGATAATAAACGGGTTAAAAATGTAATGAAAAGAAGTATTAAACTAACTGCTTTTTTACTTTTTCCTATGATTAGTATTCTCGTAGTTTTTGCACACCCCATAGTATTAGTGCTATTAACAGAAAAATGGTTGCCTACAGTACTATTGTTGCAAATTTTGGCAGTAGGTGCGATTTTCTTTCCTCTAAATGCGATTAATAACAATTTTCTAAATGCCAAAGGAAGATCTGATTTGTTTCTAAAATTAGAAATCATAAATACATTGCTTACACTGCTTACTATTGCCATTACCTATCAATTTGGAATGACTGTGATTGCAACAGGCTATGTACTTGTTTCTGGAGTTGGATTTTTTACCTACACCTATTACCCGTCAAAATTCATAGGATATTCTGGGATAAAGCAATTACTGGATATGCTACCCTATGTACTAGTAAGTGCAGGAGTCACAATACTAAGTTATATAGCACTAAGTTTTATCGAGAACCAGCTTGTATTCTTGATTTTGGGTACTATTACCAGTGGGCTAGGCTATGCGTTTTGTTCTTATTTTTTTAAATTTAAAGAAGTCGAGGATTTAAAAGAGATCATACTATCCAAACTAAAAAAGAAATAAATACGTTAAGCGAAATAAATAATCTATGTGTCTGATCCAAAAAATATTTTAAAAAGTAAACCTATGATGTGGACCAGAACATATACCAATATCTCGATTATATTTACAATATTGGTGGTCGTTTTTCACATTATAATGTTTCCTGAGTATACAATGCCCTTATTTATATTGTTAGGAGGGGTGGGTACCATTTTTGTTTTTTTTGTTGCGTTATGGCAATACCCAAGATATTGGCTTACCACCAAAGGATTTATTAGAAAACTATTTATCCATAGTGTTGTATATAGAATACTAGGGGTAATCGTAATATATCTGTTAACCCTTTTTTTTGACCCGGCCAGTTTACCTTTTGAAATCAAAGCTGTTGATTCTATAAATTATAATACCTCTGGATTACTTGCAGGAGAGGCTTTTCAAAAAGGGGAAAGCGTTTTTAAGGCATTGTCCGGTTTCTGGAAGAATGAATCAGATTATGGTTTTTCTATTGTTATTGGCTTTCTTTACTATCTGTTTGGTTCCTATCCCCTTGTAGTTAAAATCTTTAATGTTTTAGTTGGTAGTTTTACCGTGATTAGAATTTATCAAATCACAAGACATGTATATAATGAAGAACGTGCTAGATTAGCAGGTATTCTTATGATGTTGATGCCTCCTTTAATTTGGTTTATTGGTATGGCACTGAAAGAAACATTATTGATTTTTATAATTGTAAATATTGCTTATTTAATAACAAAGCAAATATTTGTTTCGGGATTTAAGTTGGGGGTAATGGGATTTATTATTTTTCAGATTGCCATTACGTTATATTTTCGAACCATTATGGCACCGTTACTATTGATATGTTTACTGCTACAAATAATGTTTATACAAACCTCGAATATAAGATATCGTGTTTTATCGGTTTTTATTTCTGGAGTATTAATTTATGCAAGCTATTTGGTGGTAGGATGGTTAGGGATGTTAGAAAGTATTGAAATGATGATCGAAGCAAGTCAGGATCAATTTGGAAGTGAGTTATCTCATGCAGCAGAAGAAAAGGGAATATCTTATACCGCAGCCATAATTTCACCATTATTAATAGCTGGGGCAATGATAACACCTTTTCCCTCTTTGTTAAATTTTGAAGAAGCTCAATTGGGTATTTATGTACACTTTTATAATGAAATCATACGTAATTGCCTGTATTTTTTTGTGTTTTTTGGCTTGATTAGAATTTTAAAACAATTTAGAAAAGGAATCATATTTATGCTAAGTTTTGTACTAGGTTATATTATGATTTTAGCTATATCCGGAATATCTTTTCAGGATAGGTTTCAAATTTTGGCATTACCTTTTTTAATTGTTTTTATGGCAGATGGCATATATACTCATTATCCTAAAAAAACAAAGCATTGGAAAATATATCTGTTTTTCATTTTTGCAGCTATTCTAATGTGGAACTTATTTAAATTATCCAATCGAGGACTCTTATAAACCATTAAAACTAAACCATGAACTATTTTATTTTATCAAAAAAAGATATAGCACCTTCAGGAGGAGAGCATCAAATATATCTTCTACATGATTGGGTGATTACCCTGCAAACAGATGATTATAAAGATTGTAATAAGGAAGGAGTAAGGATTATAATTATTGGAGATTATATAGGATCTGTACAAACACTTTTTGATACAGAACACAGTAATATTCCCAAGCTTAGAGGAAATTTTTATGCTATTGTTGTTTCTGATCAAACGATAAAAATTTATAATAGTTTTTTAAGCATCTTGCCTCTCTATTTTACAAATGATCATAGGTATATATCATCTTCAATTCGATACATTAGAAATGTTTCGCAGGAAGAATTTTCTATAAATAAAAAATACATTCTCGAAGGGTTATTGTTTAACTATGGTTTTTTTAATAGAACACTTTATAAAGAAATACAATTGTTATCTAGTAATTCCTTTTTGATTCTAAATGAGGACTCTGTTAATGAAGAAAAACATTTCGAAACTACTTCTTTATTTCATAAAAACCCATCAAGAGGATCAAAAGTGGTGGATCAACTTAGTGATCTTTTTATTTCGACAACGGCACACTATTTTCCTGACACTTCTTTTACCGTAGCATTTACTAGCGGGTTTGACGGAAGAACTTTGGTGAGTTGTGCTACACATTTTCAGAAAGATATCAAAACCTTTTCATTTGGCAAACCAGAAAATGATGATGTTGCTATCCCAAAATTAAATGCTGAAGAGCTTAATATACCGTATCAATCCTTGGATTTGGGAAGTGAAGCTTATATTCGTGAAGATTACTTAAATAGTGCCAAAGATTATATTGATCAGTTCCCAGGAGCAAACGGATTGATTTATCCACACATAGCTTATAGTGCAAAACAAATTGCAAAAGATTCAGAATTTTTGCTGTCTGGGGTAATAGGTAGCGAGTTGTTTAGGGCATTGCACATTACAGGAGCCGTTACCTCTCAGGCATTGGTAGATATTTTTACTAGCAATAGTACACAAGAAATAAGGGATAAAATAACAAACTCTAAAGCATTAGAAGCAATAAAAAAGGAAGAGTTTCATGTCGAATTAGAAGAGTTAATTGAAGAAATAATAGCCTACAGAACCTCTATTTCGAAAGACCTTACGCAAAATCAACAGTTTTATGTTTTTGTATTTGAAGAGGTGTTTAGAAAGTTTTTTGGCCAATGGATTGCGATGCAAATGCATCACATTAAAGTACGAACTCCTTTTTTGGATTATATTTTTATAAAAGAACTGTTAAAAACTCAGTACGCTGGTGTAAATAATGATTTTTTTACAGAAAACCCTCTAAAAAGAATGAAGGGGCAATACCTCTACACAGATATTATTAAAAAGACTAATAAACGTATTTATCAACAGATGACAGGAAAAGGGTATCGTCCTAAGGATCTTAGAGAATCCATATATATCTATAAAATTATATTTCCGTTCATAACCAAACGACTTAGAAGAAAAATAAAAACACCTTATTTAGATAATCTTGGCATTATTTCGGGGATTCTCGCAAATAAAGAACATGTCAAAAAATTGATTAACAATACAACTTATTTTGATTCTTCAAAACTGCTTCTTATCTTAGATACTCTTACCCCGACTACCCCAGAGAAAGAAAGAGACACACTACTTATGATGATGTCTGTTTTAATAGCACTGCGTCATAATCCAATACACAACAAAACAAAACAACCAACTATATTATGAATAAGATTATTGCACTAACAGATTATAAAAAGAAGTTTGGCTCAAAACATTTCGATGTTCCTTATAGAAGCGGAATGGATAAAGAGAAAATGACCACCTATTTTAAAGAAGTGGGGTATGAGATAGAGTTTAGATATTTTAATGAAGTTAACCCCGAAGATCCAGCGTATAAAGATGCTATTATTCTATATACATCCTCAGAAGATATTGGTTATAGGTATAAGTCTTATATAGAAGATATTGTATTGACATTTGAATTGTTGGGAGCAAAACTGATCCCAGAATACAAACATTTAAGAGCTAATAACAATAAAGCTTTTATGGAGCTTATGCGCAAAACCATTGGTATTACTCCTTATTTGAAATCTAAGATATTTGGATCGATGGCAGATTTAAAAATGAAGATAGAAGATATCGATTTTCCATGTGTTTTTAAAGAATCAGGAGGCGCATCTGGAGACGGAGTTTCGTTAGTAAAGAGTAAAGAAGAATTATTCACTAAAGTAAAAGCGTCTAGCAGAGAACGTAGTTATCTGCAGGATTTTAGGGATCATGCCAGAGCAATAAAGCACAAAGGGTATATCAAAGAATCTGTCCATAGAAGCAAATTTATTCTTCAGGATTTTATTCCTAATCTAAAAAATGATTGGAAAGTATATGTGTTTGGAAATAAGATATATACCTTTAAACGCCCGATTTTTAAGGGACGAGGGATAAAAGCCAGTGGAGGGGGTTATGATAATTATTTTTATGGCCTTGAAGCCGAAGCACCCGAAGGAATGTTCGATTTGGCCTTAGAAATATTTAAAAAATTAGATGTACCTCATGTTTCTATAGATTTTGCATACGATGGAGACGAATTTTACGTTTTAGAGTTTCAGTCTTTATATTTTGGAACAGCCGGAATACCATATTCTGAAGGATACTTTACCAAAGAAAATGACCAATGGAAGTTTATTAAAGAAAAATTGGAAATTGAAAAAGTATATGTCGATAGTATTGCTTACTATCTAAATCCATAGGATAGGAGATCAGGTTTTAAAGGAAATAAAGACTGTAATTAATAAGATACGTAGATAGCATTGTTAATTACATAGATCATTAACCCCTTTAAAATGATTGATTTTGAAAACTATTCTTGCACTCACGGACTATAAAGGCAATTTTGGTTCTAAACATTATGCGGTTCCTTATCGCAGCGGAATGGAAAAAGAAAAGCTAAGGCAATATTTTAAAGAATATGGCTTTAACCTTACTTTTGCCACATTTTCAGAAATCGATCTTACCACACAAAACTATAGAGGAGTATATGTAATCTATACGTCATCAGAAGATCCTTTCTATTATTACAAAGATTATATAGAAGATCAGATTTTTGCATTGCAATTGGCAGGTGCTAATGTGATTCCTCTATACGAGTTTTTACGAGCTAATAATAATAAGGTTTTTATGGAGCTTCTAAGAGAAATTATATTACCCTCAGAGTTTTGTAAATTAAAAACGTTTCGGTTTGGAACCACAGAAGAAATGTTAACATGTATTGATCAGATTAATTTTCCAGTGGTTGTAAAAGGATCAGGAGGAGCATCTGGAACACAAGTATCTCTTGCCGAAAACAAAAGAAACCTATTGCAAGAAGTGAAAAAAATATCAAAAACTTTTCATATCAAAAATTATTTATGGGAAATAGGACGTTCATTTAGACACAAAGGGTATAAAAAAGACTCTATGTATCGAAAAAAATACATTTTACAGGAGTTTATACCTAACCTGAAAAAAGATTGGAAAATCCTCGTTTTTGGTCAACGCTACTTTATATTAACCCGCTATGTTAGAGAAGATGATTTTAGAGCCAGTGGAAGTCAAAATAATTATAAAGCCGGTATCCAATCAGAACTAACATACCAGATTTTAGACTTTGCCAAGCAAGTATATGATAACTTAGAAATCCCACATATTTCACTAGATATTGCATTTGACGGAAAAAAATATTACCTTTTAGAAATGCAAGGCGTATATTTTGGCACCTCTACGATATATATGTCTGATGCTTACTTTGTTAAGGGTGATAATGGTTGGTCTTCCAAAGAAGTAGATTTAGACCTCGAAAAACTGTATGCCGATTGTATATATAGTCATATCATCAAAAAGAAAAGCGTACTAACTGCATGATATCATTCATATATTAAGTCGAGAACGTATACTATGGAAATACTTTTTATAAGTAGTGGTAATACCAAAAGTGGTATTTCTCCTATTATTAAAAATCAGGGACAATCCTTAATAAATCTGGGGCATAAGGTTACTTTCTATACCATAAAAGGAAAAGGACTAAAAGGATATTTCAACAACATTTTTACTTTAAGAAGGTTCTTGAAAAATAAGAATTTTGATGTTATTCATGCACATTACTCACTAAGTGCAATGGTGGCTTCTTTATCTGGAGCGCAACCTCTAGTAGCTTCTCTAATGGGAAGTGATGTAAAGGCTTCGGGTTTATTAAAATACATGATTAGATTTTTCAATAGGTTATTTTGGAAAAAAGTAATTGTAAAATCTGAAGATATGAAAATATCTGCGGGACTTAAAGAATCGTATATTATTCCTAATGGAGTAGATTTTGAAAAATTTACACCCAAAGATAGAAACAAGTCCATTGAGATTACCCAGTGGGATTCATCTAAAAAACATATACTTTTTGCGGCAAATCCAGGTCGTTATGAAAAGAATTTTGTATTAGCCAAACAAGCTTTTGAATTACTAAATGATCCTTCTTTAGAACTACAGGTTCTAATAGATATTCCTAATGAAAAAATGGTGCATTACTTTAATTCTGCAGATGTTATTTTATTAACTAGTCTTTGGGAGGGATCACCAAATGTAATAAAGGAAGCAATGGCTTGTAATTGTAAAATTGTAGCGGTAGATGTTGGAGATGTTAAAAAAGTAATTTCTAATACCCAAGGGTGCTTTGTTACCAGTTTCAATGTCAAAGAGATTGCATCAACCATAAAAGGAGCTTTGCTTTTGGAATATAAAACAAAAGGGAGAAACCATATTCAATATCTTAACTCATCACATATAGCACAACAAATCATTAATATATACAATGAAATATTATATTCTAAGTAAGCCAACAAACAAAGAATTTAATGAATTAGAGGAGTTTATTCAACAGCATCCAAATGGAAATTATTTTCAATCCACATCGTTTTTTAAGTCCTGTAAAAGAAAGTTCATTCCTTATTATATAGTTGCTAGTCAAAACGATAAAATAAAAGGAGTATTACTTGTATTTAAACAGATACAAATTAAGAAACCATTTCTAAGTTTTTTATCCTCGCGCAATATTATTTGGGGAGGCCCATTAATTCACGATAACGATACAGAGGTATGTGAAGGGATACTAAATGCTTATGAAAAATTTAGACCCAAATCAATATACACGCAAATAAGAAACTTATGTGACACTTTTTTACTTAAAGACACATTGGTCAGAAACGGTTTTAACTATGAAGAACACTTAGATATACTAATTGATTTAACAAAGTCAGAAGAACAGTTGTGGTCCGAAATTAATCCAAAAGGAAAAAATAAGATTAGAAAAGCAATTAAAGAAGGAGTAACTTTTAGTATCGATAATACAAAAGAGGCTTTACAAGATTGTTATACTGTTTTAGAAGAAGTCTATCTGCGTGCAAAATTACCTTTACCTGACTTTGATCACTTTATCTCTCTGTATGAGAATTCTCGAGATAATGAAGGGCTCGCTATTGGAGTGGTAAAATATGAAGGTAAAATTATTGGGTGTATGCTTTGTTTACTTTATAAAGATGTTGTTTTTGATTATTATGCAGGTGCTTTGAGTGCTTTTTATAAAAAGCGCCCCAATGATGTAATGCCTTGGGAAATATTTAGATGGGGTAAATCAGAAGGTTATAAAGTGTTTGATTTTGGTGGAGCAGGAAAGCCCAATGTTCCTTATGGGGTGCGTGATTATAAATTAAAATATTCTAAAGAATTGGTTAACTATGGGAGGTATGAAAAGATTCACTATCCTATGCTTTATAAAATGGTTTTGTTAGGTTTTAATATGCTCAAAAAGTTTAAAAAATGAAAATTCTAATCGATATCGGTCATCCCGGACATGTACATTTATTCAGGAATTTTGTAAATGAAATGCAAGAAAGAGGACACGAATTTTTGTTTACTTGTAGACAAAAAGAATTTGAAATAGAGTTGCTTAAGGCAGCAGGTTTTAAATATGTTTCTTTTGGAAAGAAGTATAATACTACCACAGGAAAAATTTGGGGGCTTCTTAAATTTGATGTTTTAGAAATATTACAAGGCCTTAAATTTAAGCCAGATGTGTTAATGAGTCATGGGTCTCCCTATGCTGCCCATGCTGCTGCAATTTTAAAAAAACCGCATATATCCTTAGAAGACTCTGGCAATTGGGAACAAATCAAAATTTATTTACCATTTACCAAAACGGTACTTACACCATCGGTCCTTTTTGAAGACCTTGGACCCAAACAGGTTCGATATAAAAGCTATCATGAGCTTGCGTATTTGCATCCAAAATATTTTAAAAGTAATGAAGAGCATCATACGATCTTAAATATCCCAAAGGATAAGAAATATGTGTTATTAAGATTCGTATCCTGGAACGCCTCTCATGATAAAGGACAAAATGGTTTTACAGCTCAAGAAAAAGAGAATCTTGTTGCCTATCTTGAAGCTCGGTATGAGGTTTTTATTTCTGCAGAGAGTGAGTTACCCGAACACTATGAAAAGTATAAAATAAAAATCGCTCCAGAAGATATGCATGAGGTATTGGCTGGCGCTACCTTTTTTATAGGAGAAGGAGCGACTATGGCAGCAGAAGCAGGAGTCTTAGGAACCCCCTCTATCTATGTAAACTCTATTAGAAGAGCCTATAACGAAGATCAGGAAAAATACGGATTGGTTTATAATTTTCAGAAAGGAGAAGGTGTTTTAGAGAAAATTAAGGAATTAGAACAACTACCAGATCTTAAAAAAACTTTTAGAGAACGACAACAAAAACTGCTGGCAGATAAAATTGACCTCACAGCTTTTATGGTCTGGTATGTAGAGCACTTTCCAGAAAGTCAAGATACCATGAAAACAAACCCTAATTACGACCTTAATTTTAAATAATGGATTTTACAGTAAAAAAATACACAGAGCTATTGCGATCCCTTATTGATCAGGGATATATGTTTCAAACTTTTGAAGATTTTATAAAAGAACCAGCGCAAAGAAGTGTTGTGCTTCGACATGACGTTGATTTGTTGCCCTTTAATTCTCTTACGTTTGCAAGAATACAAGCAAAACATGGGGTAAAAGGCACGTATTATTTTAGAGCAGTACCCGAGAGTTGGGATGAGGCAGTAATCAAAGAGATTGGTGAATTAGGTCACGAAATAGGATATCACTATGAATGTTTGACTACTTGCAATGGAAATGTAGAATTAGGGATTAAAGACTTTATTACTAATTTGAATGCGCTGCGCGAATTAGCTCCTGTAACAACTATATGTATGCACGGTAGTCCTATGTCAAAATACGACTCAAAAGATTTATGGAAAACGTATTCATATCAAGATTATGAAATTATTGCAGAACCATACTTTGATGTTGATTTTGAAAAGGTTTTTTACATTACAGATACTGGAAGAAGATGGGACGGTCATAAAGTAAGTGTAAGAGACAAAGTAAAAACCTCTATGAAAAGAACATTTCATACTACAGATCAAATTATAGAAGCATCAAGTACTTTGCCAGATCAAATTATGTTTACTTTTCATCCACAAAGATGGAATGATGATAAAAGATTATGGGCAAAAGAATTGATCTTACAAAATACAAAGAATGTGGTCAAGAAATTTTTCTTTGTAAATAGATAATTGTGATTAGAATTTGGCTCGTTTTTTATAGGAATTATAAGAAAAAGATATTTTGACTGATATTTCCCCTATTATGTCGGTTTAACTTATTGTTAATCAAACAAGAGCGTAATGTTAAAATGACAATAATCATCGTTAAGTTTACGTTATTCTTCGATAATTAAACAATCGATTATAATATAGTTACGGAAAACCCGTTAGACTAAAACTTATGTCGTTGATAATGAGTATTTTACTTATTAAGTATTTGTTAAAAAATTAACAGTTTGTTAGTAATTTTTTTCTTACATTAGAGAAATTGCCCCAGAAACCCTTAAAACCAACAAAACCATGACCACCAAATTTGCTACGTACATCGACAACCAAATTGAAAGGCTTTTAAACCCAGAAAATTCCAATGGTAAAACCGTTATTGTCGACCGAAACAGGGACGAGGAAATCAAAAAATTAATTTGTAAAGAAGTAGGCAATGAAACCTTTGATTTTATTGATAAATATGTAGGTCGCTCACTTAAAAGAGTGCATGTGATCGCCACCAGAACATATTTTAATATCGATAAGATAGCCACCAATAAGTTTTCTGCATTAGTTAACCTAAAAAGAGTCAATGACTTTAGAAGAATAAATAAATATTTTGAATCGGTTAATGCAAAACTACCTTTGGGCGGTGTTTTTATTAATCATGTCGAAACACATGCGGTTCGTAAAAATAGAATTTTAAAAAAAATTCCTAAATCTTTAGGGTATTTGTACTATTTCGCAGATGTAATTCTTACACGGGTAGTACCAAAATTGAAATATACAAAAGGATTGTACTTTCATATCACAGGAGGAAAAGGAAGAGTTTTAACCAAGGCAGAAACTTTTGGGCGTTTATACTCTTGCGGTTTTGAAATAGTAGAAGAAAAAACAATCAATAATTTGCTTTATTTTGTTGCAAGAAAGATAAAAGAGCCCAGTTTTGATTCAGACCCTACCTATGGACCTTTAATTAAACTTAGACGACTAGGTAAGGATGGAAAAATAATAAGAGTATATAAGTTTAGAACCATGTACCCTTTTTCTGAATATCTACAGCAGTATGTTTTTGAAAAAAACAATTTGAAAGAAGGCGGAAAAATTAAAAACGATTTTAGAATATCCCACGAAGGGAAAATAATGAGAAAATATTGGATCGATGAGCTTCCTATGATTATTAATTTAGTCAAAAATGAAATGAAATTGATAGGAGTACGTCCATTAAGTAATCACTACTTTAGCTTATATCCAAAAGAGCTTCAGGAAAAAAGAATTAAAGTAAAACCAGGGTTGCTTCCTCCCTTTTATGCAGATATGCCAAAAACATTGGAAGAAATAGTAGCTTCAGAAATGAAGTATCTCGAGGCTTACGAGAAAGCACCTTTAAAAACAGATATTCAGTATTTTATTAAAATTTTACAAAATATTTTATTGAGAGGCAAAAGAAGTTGCTAAACCTTGGTATCTTAAACGATATTAAATTTCCACAAATGATCATTAAAACGTTGAATAAACTTTGGCTTATTATTCTAATTTTATTTTTTACCGCTTGTGCTTCAAAAAAAGATGTAGTTTATTTTCAAGATATAAAGAATACATATGAAAAAGAAATAGTAGAGAATTATAATACCGTATATCAGCCAGATGACCTGTTAGCAATAACTGTGTCATCTTCTGATATGCAAGGATTAGAACCTTTTAATCTGCCCGCAGTTTCTTTTAATGCTATTCCTGGCAGTGTTGTAGGGCAGCACAAACAGCTAACCTACCTCATTAAAAAAGATGGTACTATAGACTTTCCTGTACTTGGCAAAGTAACACTGAAAGGCCTTACACAAATAGAGGCCTCACAGTTGTTAAAAGAAAAATTATCTATCTATATAAAAGATCCTATTGTTCACTTAGAATTAGTTAACTTTAGAATCACAATTTTGGGTGAAGTAAATAAACCTGGTACGTATACAATTTTGAATGAACGTATTAGTATTATTGAAGCTTTGGGTATGGCAGGAGATCTTTCTATTACAGGTAAAAGAACCGATGTTCTTGTTATTAGAGAGCAAAACGAAAAATTTAAATACCATAGAATAGATCTAACTTCTGATGAGATTTTTAACTCACCTGTTTTTTACTTAAAACAAAATGATGCGATATACGTTACTCCTAATAACGCAAAGATAAAATCATCCTCGTATAATAAAAATGTACCCATATGGGTTTCTGTAGCATCGGTTATTATGTCGGTGATTATTTTGTTAAGTAGATAGATAAATTTGTTAAAAACAGAAAGTGAATGGATTACCAGTATGAAAAAGATAAAAACAATCTTGCCTTTAAAGACCAGCTTCAGGCTTACCTAAGGTACTGGAAACTATTTTTATTATCCACCATTATATGTCTTGTGTTGGCCTATTTGTATCTTAAGTATACGCCAGTGCAGTATAAGGTAGCAGCTACTATTTTGGTTAAAGGAGAAAAAGCGGGTATACTCTCAGAATTATCAGCCTTCGAAGATTTAAGTATTGTAGAGTCTAGTAATAAAGAAGTCGAAAATGAGATAGAGGTTTTAAAATCCAGGCCACTTTTTGAAAATGTCATAAAAAAACTGAACGCAAACTATGTTTATTATGCCAAAACAAACCTTTCTAAGCGAACTGTAGAACTATATAAAAATAGACCTTTTACAGCTTTGTTTGTGAAAGATTCACTGTTGCTGGACGAAGCAGCAGAATTTGTAATTACTATTAACTCTAAAAACAAATTTACACTGGTAGAAAATGCGCACGATTATAAAGTAGAGGGTACTTTTGGAAAAGTGGTAACGACCAGAATAGGTAATTTGATATTGGCCAAAAATCGAAAACCCAAATTTTTTGATTCGTTTGTCAATAGAGATGTTTATCTGTCTATTAGCACCATATCCACGGCAGTAGAGAACTACAAAGCAAGTGTAAGTGTCGGTTTGGTAAGTAAGGATGCAGATGTGATTTCGCTTAGAATGAATACTTCTAATACAGAAAAAGCAAAAGATGTTCTTAATCAGTTAATAGAAGAATATAATATAGACGCTGTAAGAGATAAAAATCAGATTTATGAAAATACAGCAGATTTTATTCGAGAGAGACTGGCGATTATTAATTCAGAGTTATCAGATATAGAGCAAGGAGTTGAGGTATTTAAAACATCTAATAAGCTTACCGATGTCTCTACCGAGACCGAACTTTTTTTGGCAAACTCATCAGAGAATAAAAAAGGAGTAGGAGATACTTATACTCAATTGGGTTTGGTCGATTTTATGAATGATTATCTTCACAAGAATACCGAAGGTCTATTGCCAGTAAATTTGGGCTTTTCTGACGTGGCAATTGTACAAATTATTTCAAAATATAACGAGATATCCCTTAAGAGAGATGAGGTTTTGAAAGGAACCACCCTTAAAAACCCGATGGTGATAAGTCTTAATGAAAAATTGGGAAGCCTAAAAATAAGCCTTAAGCAAAGTCTCAGTAATCAGAAAACAGCGTTAAAAATTAAGCTTAGAGATCTGGAAAGACAAGATGCTATGATGAATGAAAAAATAGCATCTCTGCCAAAAAAAGAACGTGAATTACGTGATATTGTAAGGCAGCAAGAAATAAAAGAAACTTTATATCTGTATTTATTACAAAAAAGAGAAGAAACAGCAATTTCTTTGGCAGCTACCGTAGCAAATGCAAAGATTATAGAAAAAGCATATGCTTCTAAGTCTCCTGTAAAACCAAAGAAACGAATCATTGTACTGGTAGCATTAATGGGAGCTATTTTTATCCCTGTGTTATTACTATTTCTTAAAGATCTTATTGACGTAAAGGTAAAAGGTAGAAAAGAATTAGAGAATATATTAGATATTCCTATTGTAGCAGAAATACCAAGAACCGATGTCAAAAATAACTTTATTATCTCTACCGACGACCGTTCTGTAGTGGCAGAAGCATTTAGGATATTCGAGAGCAATATTAATTTTTTGCTGTCAGACAGTACCCAAGAAAATAAGGTTATACTTGTTACTTCTTCTTCTACCGGAGAAGGAAAAACATTTACCTCTACAAATTTAGCCATTTCCTTAACCGAACCCGAAAAGAAAGTAGCACTTTTAGGGTTAGACCTTAGATCTCCTAAGATATTAGAATACTTGGGAGTTAACGATACTCTTGGTATCACGAATTATATAAGGGATCATGAACTTTCATTGGATGATATTACTATCAATTTAGAAGATAGTCCAGGGTTAGATATTTTAAACTCTGGTATTGTACCTCCCAATCCTATAGAGATCTTAAAAAGTAAGCGTTTTAAAGAGCTAATGGAGATCTTAAAAAATAAATATGATTATATCATTATAGATACTCCTCCGATTAGTTTGGTAGCAGATGCATTACTACTTAGTGAATATACCGATTTATGTATTTATATTGTTAGATCAGGGTTCTCTGATAAAAGACAATTACCGGTTGCTCAAAACCTATATAAAGACAAGCGTTTTCCTTCTATGGCAATTTTATTGAATGAAGTAACTCTTAGTAACGGAAGTTATTATGGATATTATGGATACGGATATGGACTCAATAACTCAGAAGAAACACCTAAACCTTGGTGGAAGTTTTTTACTTAACAATAGAATAAGAAAAAGTAAGTCGTACCTGATTTATTAGTACTAATTATAATCGAGCAGTACTCTTGGCTTTAGGAAGAGCGATATCTTCATTAGAAATAACTTTTTCAAAGCAGGGATTTTGAACAGGCTTTTTTTGTAGTAGTTTTTCTCGAATTACATCCCAAATCATGGTATAAAGAATAACAAATATACCACCTATCAAGGCTAATATTCCCAACACAGAACGAGCTATAAAACCTACAAAACGGTTTATCATTTTGACCATTGTTACTTATTTACGTTTAGATTTTTATTAAATATCCAGGCACCCAATTCATTAGGGGATAAGTACCACATATTATACTCTTTTTGATTTTTTTCAAAAAGAAAAATTCCCTAAAATATGCTGTGTGAGTTGAGAGTTTAAGTATTTATCAAAAATACTAATTTTTTATTTCATTTCATAAAAAAAGATTAAAATTTGGCAGTAAAACCGCAATATAAATACAATATTGTTATTCTAATCTTAAAAAAAAGAAGTAATCGAAGTAAATTATTTCTTTATTTGTTCATTTTATGAAAATGAAACGGGGTAAATTCCCTTAATTGTGTGTTAAAAAATGAATGTTTTTAGAAATTACTAATACACTTTTTTTTCAAAGTATCTTTTGTCTTTAATCTATTCTATTTCCTTTAGAAGTTTTACACCGTTGTTATGGTTAAAATAACTCGGGTTTTTGGATAGTACTTTTAATTCTTGAATGGCTTTTTCTAATTGATTGACTTTTAGGTAAGCTAATGCCAAATACCAATAAGCTCTGTTAGCATCAAGACTATTACTGTTTTTAAGTTTCGTAAAGTTAGCTATTGCAAGACCAGTTTGATCGGTTTCTAATTGGGCTATGCTAGTATAAACAATAACCTGCCAGTTTATAATTGTACTATTTTCTGTTTGATATTTTTGAAATATAGTAAGAGCATCACTATATTTTTTTTGGCGAAATAATTTCTCAGCTTCAGTAAGATTATTATGACCATCTCTTAAAGTTAATGAAGGTAAATCACTCCAATCACTATAGGTTGCATATAAGTTTTGATGATCTGTACTGGTATTTAGCTTTGAAAAAGTAAAGAATCCAAATAGTAGCATTGCTGCAATTGCAGCAGCATAATAGTAGCGTCTATTTTTGTTTTTCGAATAAAATTTAAAATATTGTTTTTCTGCATTTTGAATATGAGCAGCAACAGTCTTTCCTTTTTTACTTTTTAAAAAAGTTTCATGTTCTTTTATTTTAGAATGTTGTGTAGAAGCATCAGTGATTGCCCAATCGGTATCATCAAAAATAATGTTCATCTCCCGATACAGTTCAAATTCTTTTTGAGCTTTAGGATCTGACGAAATCTTTTGTTCAAAAACTTTTGACTCGTCTGTGGTCATTTCCCCATTTAGATAAGCTTCAATCTCTTGTTCGAATTTATTCATAGCTCTTTTAATTCATTATAACGAGAATCAGATTTTATAGCTTCCTTAAGCTTATTCTTACATTTAAAAATACGTTGTCTTACTGTGTTTTCTGATGCATAATCTAATTTTTCTGCAATTTTTGAATAGGGTACTTTATTAAAAAAATAGCTCAGAATTTTTCTGCAATTTTCAGAAATGGCAGCTAGTTTTTCCTGAAACAATTCCCATTTTTCTTGTTCATAAGCTGCCAATGCTATTTCTCGTTCTTCATGTACTTGATCAATTATTGCCGGATTTGTTACCCGCAATTGTTTGATTTTTATTTCTCTTCGCCAAACATTTTTACAAGTGGTAAAAAAATATCCTTCGAAAGTAGAAGTGATTTTGAAATGTTTTGCCTGTGCTCGTGCAGAGAGTTGTAAGAGTCCTTTTTGCATAACATCTTTGGCATCGTCTTCTGTACCATCATGTTTACAAACATATCTTAAAACCTTTGGGTAAAGTTTTTTGTAGATTTCTGTGATCCCTTTTTCATCCCCAGTAACAAGGCTTTGAAGTAGGAAATCATCAGATTTTTGGGAGGCCATAGGATACGAAAGTTGATTGTCGAAATAAAATTTTGATAGTAATTCTACCAGCACAAACTTAGATATAATTTATAGATTTATATAGGGGAAAAAGCCCTGTTTATTGAAATTCTTAGAAAAACAGAGCACATAAAAAGTACTTTTTTCTGCATTGTGATAGCTCATATTCGAATTACAAAACTATTTTGATAATGATCAAATTGAAGCAAAATTTTCTTTGTAAAACGAAACAAAAAAAGATCAATATTCTGGGTAACATTTTATGTAATTTGCACTCCTCTTAGTAACTATTAATCAACCAAAACATGTTGTATTCTTGGGGAAGAAAATAGATGTTTTGCTTACTAAAATTTTAAATTATGAAAAAAAGTATTGTTTTAATTGTGGGATTCTGTCTGTTAACATTATGGGGATGTGTTACAGATGAAGGTGATAGCATAACTACTGAAGCTATAGAGAGTAGGGCAAAAAGTGCAGGTACAAATGTCTCAATTCCAGAAATTATAAAAAATGAAGTAGTTATACAGTATAGAGTCAAAGGGCTTTCGGAAGAGAAAAAATTAAGTATTCAACATCATTATGAACGTTTACACAAGTTTAAAGTTACAGAAAGAAAACCGTGTGATTGTGACAATAATGATATAGAATTGTGGACAATAGATTTAACCAATTCTAAGTTTTCAAAAATCGAAGGCGCCATAGGAAACATGGGAGGCCCCGAGCCAGAAGGCGGTGTCGAAGCAAACCTAAACTTTTATTTTCAAATTAGAATGGATAGATTGAATGGTAGATATTCTTCATCGCTGGTAGATAAAGTAGCCAATAATACAAATAATGAAGATGTTGTGAATATTGCTATTCTGGACACTGGTATTGATTATGATTTTTTTCCAGAACCATTTTTATATGATAGTAGTGGGACGAGTGAGTGTCAAGATGAAATTTCTGGATGGGATTTTGTAAATAACGATAATGACCCCAGAGATGATCAGGGACACGGAACTGTAGTTGCCAAAATTATTACTAATAAATTGGATCTGTACAATATACCCTATAGAATCATGGCGGTTAAAGCTTTTGATCAAACAGGAAGAGGATCCTATTGGACTACCATTTGCGGGTTGAATCACATTGCAAAAAAACAAAAACAATTTATAGTTAATACTAGTTTTGGGTTTTATAAACTTACCGATCAAACAATTTTTAAAAATGTTATAGAGGATGCTAGTGATCGATTGTTGTTAGTCTCTTCTGCTGGTAATAATGGAGTTGATACGGATATTGCAGGAAATGAACATTTCCCTTCTGGATATGACTCTGATAATATATTAACAGTAGGCGGTTATATAGAAGGAGAATTAATGAGTGCTCCAATATTTGGAAGCCAATATATAAGTGGCTTGTTAATCGCAAGTAATTCTAATTACGGAAGCAATAGTATTGATGCCTTAGGTCCGTTTGATGAACATCAATTTGAGTTAATTGATGTACTTGATCCTAATAATCCAATTCTGATAAATGTAGAAGGCACATCATTTGCTGCGGCAGAAGTAACAGGTAGAGCGGCACGATTGTTTAGAGAAACCATAGGAACCCCTATAACGATAAAAGAAAAAACGTTGGATTCAGGTTTTTTAGAATACGGATTAAATAGTATTGTTAATAGTGGTAAAGTTATTGTTAGAAATCTTATCAATACAGCAAATCAACCAACAACTGGACATTATTAGAGAAGTAAAAAGATAACGATAAAGGGATTTAATAGAACCATCTATACATTAGATATAAGTAATCGATAATTCATACTTTTGAGGTATGAATTATCGATTACTTTTTTTTTGCATTATAAGTTTCTCTTCTTTATTTAGTCAAAATCAATACTACAAGGAATTCAAAGAAATTCTAAACACCACAGTCAAGATATCTATAAAAGAAAAGGAATTAGACTTGTTTTTACTTTCAAATGCTCAAAAAATGCCTAAAGAAGAGCTGGCAGATTGTTATCATGAGTATGGTAAATGGTTTTATCAGCAGAGTAAGATTACTACGAATACTCAAGCAATAAAGAAAGCTATTTTACACACCAAAAAAGCTGCAGAAATAAAACAGAAAATAACGAACATAGCCCCTAAGTCATTAATAAAAACACTTTTTAATTTAAGTTTTTTTAATAATAAGGATAACAACTTCTTCGAATCTATTGATATCTATTCTAAAATTATAGAAATTAATAAGGATATGAACAAGTCATTATATTCTTATATCGGATTAGGAAAAATATATAATAATATAGGAGACCTTCATAAAGGTTTACAAAGTTTTAGTAGTGCTATCGCTTATGCAAAAAAGGATGTTAAGTATAACAATAGATTAATAGAAGGGTATTTAGGAAGAATAGATACGTATTCCTTGATGGGATATGAAAAATATTCTGATTTTATTAAAGCAGATATAGAAAAAATAAATATCATTTTAAGTAAAACTGAGATTAATAAGTTTGCGGTTAAGCATTATAAAAATCGTATTCATCATATAGAAGGAAATAGACTTTTAAAAACAAAGAACTATAAGAAAGCGAATCAAAATTTTCATAAAGCAATAAAAGGATTGTCTATAAATGATTCTCTTAATCTGGCTAAAGGATATAATAGTTTAGGTTTGTCATTCTTACATTTAAAAGAAATTGACTCTTCCAAATTTTATCTGCAGAAATCTATTTTACACGCTTCTAAATTTACATGGCCTTATGAAAATATGGGAGATCTTTATCTTACACAACAAAAATTTACCAAAGCATTATTAGCGTATCAAAAAGCTATAGATTATGCTGTTTTTAATAATAAAGAATCGGCATATGATGACTTAGTCGCTATAGAAGAGTTAGAAATAGCAACAGATAAATATTATTTATTGGGGCACTTAATTCAAAAGGCAAATGGTTGGGTCTCATATTATCATCATGATCAAAATAGGGATCATTTAAGACAAGCATTACGTACTTTTAAAGTGGCAGATCACCTGGTTGATATTATTCGTTTTGAAAGTACAGAATATAAATCCAAGCTGTTTTGGCGTGAACAAGGAGCATCTCTCTATATGAAAGCAGTAGAGACCTGTTATTTATTAGATTTACCAGAGGATGCTTATTATTTTATGGAGAAAAATAAAGCATTACTACTTCTAGAGGATATTACAAATGAGCAGGCCAAAGAGAACTCAAAACTTCCTGTGGTATTGGCAAAAAGAGAGTTTGAATTAAAACAAGCAATACACTTTTCTGAAAATGAGCTAAATATTGCTAAAAACAATCCTAAAGACAGTTTACAGTTTTTGAAAGATCAAATTTACCGTCATAAGCGTATATATGAACGATTTGTAGATTCTATATCCCGAGCGTATCCTAAATATGCTGCAAACAAGAAAAAGATAACCGTGCTACCGTATAAAACATTTAGGACCAAATATATTTCTGATCAAGAGTTGGTATTACAGTATATTTTTAACAAAAATCAGGGATATGGATTGTTAACGAGCTCTAATAAATCTATTTTTTTCGAAATAGACCAGGTAGCACAGCTTCAACAAAGTATTCAAATAATTCAAAAACAGTCTTCAAATTGGTTTTCTGATCAAGAGCAGTTATCAGGCTATCATAAAAATGCACATGTTGTTTTTAAGCGATTAGTACCACAGGTGGTATTTGAAGCGATAAAAGGAAAAAAAATCACAATTGTACCCGATCATACTTTGCAGCAACTGTCCTTTGACACTTTAGTAACTTCAGAACAAGATCATAGTTATTTAATAAAGGATACAGAAATTAGATATATCTATTCTGTATCCTATCTTGATCGCAATGATAAGGTTTTACGAGACCCTACATATTCTTTTATGGGTATTGCACCGGTTACTTTTTCTTCAAAAGATTTAGGGGATTTAACTTTAAGTAAAGAAGAAGTGACTTCGATTACGGATTTACTTAACGGAAACGCATTACTAGAAGAAAAAGCAACCAAATCGAATTTTATAGACACTATTTATCAGTATAAAGTAATACACCTTTCTACACATGCAGATATTGGAACGATTACAACCCCATGGATAGCTCTTAGAGATAGTAAGCTTTCTCTAAATGAGATATATGCCACCAAAAATCAATCTGATATGGTGGTATTAAGTGCTTGTAAAACCTCATTAGGAAAACTCCAAGAGGGAGAAGGTATAATGAGTTTGGCAAGAGGTTTTTTTCATTCTGGGGCCAAAAGCGTGGTTTCGTCATTATGGGCCACCAATGATAAATCTAGCAAAGAATTAATGATTGATTTTTATAAAGAACTGGATAAAGGATTAACAAAGTCAGCAGCATTAAGAAATGCCAAGTTGAATTATATTAATTCGCATACAGGTAGTGAGTTATCTCCTTTTTATTGGGGTTCTCTGATACTTATTGGAGATAATACTTCATTGTCTCTGTCCAGTAATTTTTTTGATAGGTATTGGGGAGCTGTTTTATTAGCAGCGGTAATTTTATTACTGGTAGTGTTTTTCTTTTTGAAACGAGATACTATTTTCTATAAAAAAATAAAGTAGCAGTCTTTGATTTTACACACATTAAAAAGAGGCTGTCTAAAAGTGACTTTAGACAGCCTCTTTACACCTTTTTTGAGACTAATAAACTTCGAAATCGTTGAAAACAGTTATAAATTCATTTTTTCAAAATTTCTCATTGTTTTGATTTTCAATTTTCTTAGAATATAGCCCAATCCTATTTTATCACATTTAGTCAAATACAATTTACATTCCTAATACCATCTTTTCGCTCACAACTCAAGTTGTGACGTCTTCAAAGGGAGATTTTAGATCCCTTCCTTTGAAGGAAGTTTGGAATGGATGTTTTTTAAAACCTAAGATAACAAAGTAGGACTAACTATTAGGGTTGTCCTGGCTGACCAGACTCTAAAATACGTCTGATTTCACGTGGGTCAGTAATTACTGCATTTGGACTACATACTCTACTACCACCTTTAACCTCTATAAGTTCATTTTTTTCTAAATTTCTCATTGTTTTTGATTTTTAATTATTAAACTTTTTAATTAATCAAAGCGCTTTGACGGTAGTAAACATATTATTACAATAAGTGTATAGCAAATCATTAAAAACAAGATTCTGGAATTTCGATCAAAATTCCGGAATCTGGTACAATTTTTTTAGAAGGAAACGATATTTGATATAATATCTACTCATTAACCCATCATTTTAAAATGATTTTTAATAAAATGATTGCCTGTTTTTATACCTTTCAATTGACTCCACCATAAAACCTGAGACCGTTCCTGTGTTTTGTTCACAGCACTAATAGAGGTGTAAAGTGAAACAAACCATTCGATGTATTTGTAATTAGATATATCGAATGGTTTTGTGGTATGTAACTCTTTATTAGATATTATTCTATAGCCAGTTGACGTACCATTGTTACTCCAGAAATGTCGGTAGTTTTGATGAAATACATTCCTTTAGAAATATTGCTGTCCAAATTAATTAAGATACTTTCTCTTTGCTTTATAAAATGAAGCGGTGTACTTTTTCCTGAGAAAGTGACTAATTCGACTTTTTCAATTCTATTGGTAGAGGTTGTTAAAACAGTAAGTGTTTTTCCAATTTGGGCGGGATTTGGATACATCTCTAAACGATTCTCTTCTTGAGTGGCTAAAGAAGATTTTTTATCATCAGAAAATCTCCTTTCATATTCTGGATACTTGTCAAAGATAGTTCCAGAAATAATCTCTTCATTGATCTCTCTGGTATAGCCGCTATCAGGCTCATAAGGATATTCTTTGATTTCGATAATAAAACCACCAATATTATTTTCGGTAGCACTTTCCTGAATCTGAATTCTAAAGTATTTCCTTGTTTCTGCCCAATCTGTACAATCGTTCCAGATTCCATGTTTTACGTAGTACCAGGTGTTAATTAATAAACCAGCAGAAAAAGAAGCGGTGTCAGAATTACAACAGTAGGCATTATTACTAACCAAATTATGATTTACATCGTATACTTCCCAACCGTGATATGTTTGTACGGGATTAGAATCTGCAAGCACATTTACAGTCACATTTCCATTAAGGTCACTACCCGCACTTAATGAAAAATCTGTAGTAAATCCTAACCAGCTAACAGGTGTTGGTACTATTTTTCTGTTCTCTTGCCATGGATAACATCCATTTTTATCACTGTCTTTCCATACTCCATGTTTGATATAATAATTTTTTGTCCAGCTTAATCCGGTAAATGTATATGTGTTTCCTGTTTGTATACCACCTATTTGAGTACCTCCCATGATTCCGCCAGTATTAGTTTCGAATAATCCCCACCACTGATAGGCTGTAGGATCTATTGTAGTAACTTCTGCAGATATGGTACCATCACCGGCACAAAAAGTATGAATTGTAAAATTAGCATCAAGTAAAATATTACCAAGTATTGTAAAACGTTTTGTTAAAGGTAGCCACCCATTACAAGTATTGTTCATTGCAACTTTGATCTCGTATTCGTATCCCATTTCAAAAGTGGTATTGGTCGCGTTAAACAATGAAGTTAAGTTTACAGTGTTTAACTCTCCTTGAGTCCATCCTAACCCAGATACATACTGAAAATTCCCAATACTCCCGGCTGGTCTTCTCCACGCGTCGATAAAGTAATTATCTTCATCGGTAGAATTGGCACCATCAAGAAAAATAGTTTCTCCATAACAGAATGTATTTCTTTCAGTTCCCGAACTGTCTTCAAAATGAAAGTCTACAGCCAAATTATCTTCTTCTACAACAATATTATCTACAGACATGGCAACCTGAGGGTTTCCATTAAAAAAAGGATTAATAATTAGTGTAGAGAAATTTGCTGTGGGAGTAAAAGAAACTGTAATGGTTGTTCGATTGTTTAGGTATGGTCCCCCTATAGTATTTGTATAAATAACCTGTTGATTTTGAATAGCGCCATTTTGTACATTAGCAGCTCTAAAATTAATGGTTCCGTTGGTATTTGCATTCGCATTATTGTTATCATCTGTCCATATTTCAAAAGAAACGGTATAGCATTTTCCTTGTTCAAAAGCAACAGAGGTTTGTAATGCTTCAAAATTTCCGTTAGCAGACCACATCCATGCATTAGGATTGTTAGGTACTCCCCATAAAGCAGGGTGTCCTCTAAATTCTGTCCATCCTGTTACACCGCAACTTGCCCATGTGGTTGTGTTACCAATAAAATTAAAATCAGGACAATTAGGGTCATAAATAGAAAAATCTCCATTGGTTACTAAGTTAGTCTGAGCTATTCCTGAAAAGGATAAAAGTGTCATCCAAAGTAGGAGGATTGTATTTTTAAGTTTCATTTTTT
This sequence comes from Aquimarina discodermiae, assembly GCF_040786235.1. Classification (NCBI taxonomy): domain Bacteria; kingdom Pseudomonadati; phylum Bacteroidota; class Flavobacteriia; order Flavobacteriales; family Flavobacteriaceae; genus Aquimarina; species Aquimarina discodermiae. The sequence continues at coordinate 37,838 of NZ_JBFMKP010000006.1, read as the reverse complement.
AAAAGTTTTAATAGTAGCTTACTCATGCGCTTTTCGGCTTCCGCGATCCATAAAGGATTTTTCAATAAGGCTGATCAGGCCAAAACAATTGCTCATATACGAGAAGGAGAATAAAAGAGACAAAATGTTACCATAGAATTTTAAAAAAATTTGAATCGATGATAAAAACTGTTTGCTTTTTGGTCAACTATAGTTTAATAGTATAAATGGTTTAACAATTTAGAAACCTATAGAAGTAAATGATATACTCGTGAACATCGTATAAACAGGGAGATTTCCGCCATATGATTACTTCTTTATGAGCTTTTGGTAAGGTATTCCCTTCTTTAAGAAAAGGATATTTAATCGTTAAAAAGAGATTTAGTTTGAAACCTTTTTTTATATTTATCCAGAATTTTAAAAGTGACCCCCACTTTAAGATTTTTATAGAATTGATCTGATGTAAGTCAGGGAAGCGGAGCTATACCTTTTAAGTAAAAATGATTTTTGAAATTAAAATCAGCTAACATTAAGGTCAATTTTATATTCTTGTTATAACACTACTAATGAGATAAATTTGTGAGTTTTTTTGAAGAATGTTTCTGTCAAAAAAAAGCAATAGATAAGAATATCTTTAGACTATTTTTTTAAAATGTAAAGGAAAGAGAAAGTAACGCCAGAATTTTCGTTAAATCAGTGTTAAAACAAGAAAAATAAGAATGTGTTAGTAGTTGAGTATTTAATTTTTTTGTAATATTCGGCTCTGTTTAAAACTGCTATATATTTAAGAGGATTTTTTAGAAATAAAAATGATTCTTATTGAAGTATTTTCTAATAAAGAATACTTCTTTTACCCCGAAAAAATTCATAAAATAATTTGATGGTATTCCTATATCAAATGGGCTACTGTCTTTAAAACCTATATTGTTTGTGATTCACATTTAACTGCACAAAATAATGTGATTCATATGGCGGAGCTTTGCAAAAAAATTAATGAGCTCTACCAAGCATAAAAAATCTAACCAACTTAAATATATAATATGAATCGTTGTTATACAGACAATTGGTACGTTTTGTACGTAAAATCTCGTCATGAAAGAAAGGTAGAAAGCCTGTTGAGAGAAAACCAAATAGAAACATTTCTACCATTTGTAAAACAAGTAAGAAAATGGAGCGATCGCAAAAAGACTATAGAAGTTCCACTTTTTCCTTCCTATATTTTTATAAAATTACTTAACAAAAGAGAATTTGAAAGAGTTCGCTCTATTGATGGTGTATGTGATTATATACACTTTGGTAGGGAATATGCTAAAGTAACAGATGACGAAATAAGTAAGATACGACTATTTCTTAGCATTAATGAACTAAGCGATATAGAGACTTCCTCAGAAAGACCCAAAGTGGGCAAGAAATATACAATAACTCATGGACCGTTGTTCGGTGTAGAATGCGAAGTGAGTATGGTAAATAATAAAGATAGAATAGTAGTTAGAATAGATTCTATACGGCAAAATATCAGTGCCACCATTCCTGCAAATTATTTATCAGAACCGGCTATGGCATATGGATAATCATATTCGGAATCCCTTTTATTAATCATTAAGTATAAAGTGTTGTTTTTCATATTGTTACGATAAGAAAAACAGGTTGTTGCTGTCTTTTAATGTGTGATTTTTACCCCTAATATCACTCATTGAAAATTAGTAAATCAAGTGGCTATAATTTAAGCTGCCTAGGATACCTATTGCTTTTTTTGAGCATTTTGGATGATCAGATAGATGGTAACAACAGCATAATCTTCTAAAAACAAAATTAATTCACACTAATTATGAAATCACTTAAGCAGTATCATTTATCCGAGACTTCAAAAATTGTATCACCTTCTTTACCAGGAGAAAAGTCAAAAAAATTATTAGATCTTCAAAGCGAAATTGAAGGGAGAGTTGTTTCTTATCCGAAGAGTATGCCTATTGCTATAAAAAGAGCAAAAGGTAGTATTATAGAAGATGTTGATGGAAATCAGTTCATTGATTTTTTCGGAGGTTGTGGCGTACTTAATGTAGGTCATGGAAACGAGTATGTTCTGGATTATGTAAAAGAACAACAAACAGAGTTAATTCACGCATTGGACTTTCCTACAGAGAATAAAATGTCTCTCATAAAAAAAATATTAAATAATTTACCAGAACAAATACGTGACGATTACAAGGTTAGTTTTGGTGGCCCTACAGGCTCTGATGCTGTAGAAGCAGCAATAAAGTTGGCAAAGATAAAAACCGGTAGAGACGGTGTGATCGCTTTTACAGGGGGCTATCACGGGATGACATCGGGTGCCTTGGCCGTTACATCAGACACATTTTTTAGAAAAAAACTAACATCACTTATTCCTAATATTCATTTTGTACCTTATGGTTATTGCTATCGTTGCCCATTTAATAAAAATCATAAAAATTGTAGTTTCGACTGTGTCAGTCATTTTGAGTGGATTCTAGAAACAGGACACTCTGGTATTGCTAAACCAGCGGCAATCATTTTAGAACCTCTTCAGGGAGAAGGAGGTAATATTTTACCAAAGAATGGATACTTAGAGCGTATTGTAGAGGTTGCTCATAAACATGATATCATTGTGATTTTTGATGAAGTACAAAGTGGTTTCTTTAGAACCGGTGCTTTTTTAGAGTTTATGAATACCAAAGCGGTACCAGATATTATTTCTTTTTCTAAAGGGTTTGGAGGAATTGGATTTCCTATTTCAGGATTGATCTATAGAAAAGAAGTTGAAGCTTGGGGCCCTGCCGAGCATATCGGAACTTTTAGAGGGAATCAGGTAAGTATAGCAGCAGCTCGTGGTGCTTTTGACTTTATTGAGGCTTATAATCTAGAAGAACATACGAAGGATATAGGAGCCTATTTGGTAAAAGGTCTCGAAAGTTTAGAAATGGAAATTCCATTTATTGGCGAAATAAGAGGTAGAGGAATGATGATAGGAGTCGAGTTTGTTAAAGATAAAAGCACCAAAGAACCTTTCCCAGAATTTGTGAAAAAATTTAGAACAGAATGCTTTCAAAGAGGACTGTTATTCGAAGTTGGAGGACACTATAATAATGTGTTACGATTAGTGCCTCCTCTAGTTACAACGTATTCGATTGTAGATGCCGCCATAGAAATAATGCGAGAAGCTATTGTAGTGTGTGCAGAAGAATACTTAGAATCTGCGCTTGTCTAAATTTTAAAAAAAATAAACCAATAGAAATGTTACCAACTAACCGATTGAATTCTGAAGATGCTACTTCAGGAAAAACATTGTTGCACCTGTTTGAAAAACATAGAAATACCTCTCCAAATAAAGTTATATATAGATTTTTACCAAATGGTGAAGAAGAAAGTGATTCGAGAACCTATCAACAATTATATGATAGATCCAGAGTTATTGCTTCTAATATTTTGGCAAAAGTTAAGCCGGGGGATCGAGTTTTATTATTGTATCCATCGGGATTAGATTTTGTAGACGCGTTTTTAGGTTGCCTTATGGCAGGAGTAATTGCTGTTCCTGCTTTTCCACCACAAGGAAAACGTAGAATAGGAAGACTTGAAAAAATAGTAGCAGATAGTAAAGCTTCACTCATTTTAACAACAGACAATGTTTATTCTAAAAGTCATAAATGGTTTAGTGATGAGGTTTTTTCTGAAATAAAATGGCTTCAAACCGATACGATAAAAGAATTTATTGAAATAGATTTTCCTGTAGTACATTCAGAAACAGTAGCTTTTTTACAGTATACATCTGGATCTACAGGAGATCCCAAAGGGGTTATCGTAAATCATGCCAATATTTTACATAATAATAGGCTGATTCAGAATTGCTTTCATCTTACAAAAAAGACCATAGGAACGAGTTGGTTACCCATATATCACGATATGGGATTAATAGGAAATATTCTTCAAGCATTTTTTGTTGGTTTCGAGATGATCATTTTCCCTCCTAATGCTTTTATTCAAAAACCATTACGATGGTTACAGATCATTTCTAAATACAAGGTTACTTATAGTGGAGGGCCAAATTTTGCATATGACTTATGTACGAGTCAAATAAAAGAAGAGCAATTAAAAGACTTGGATTTAAGTGATTGGCGAGTGGCTTATAATGGTTCAGAACCCATTCGATTAGATACCATGAATAGATTTGCTGCTTATTTTAAGAAAGTTGGTATAGACGAGACCAACTTATTTCCTTGCTACGGAATGGCAGAAACAACTCTTGTGGTAAGCTCAAGCAAATTTGCAAATACACCTTCGGTGTTAAACATAGATAAAAGCGAATTTCATGCTGGAAATGTAAAGTTATTGAATGATAAGGATACAGAAATCGATCAGATAAAGTTTGTGGGTAATGGCCCTGTTTTGGGAGATATGAAGGTCAAAATTGTAAACCCAGATACCAAACAGGTTTGTAAGAAAGGAGAAATAGGCGAAATATGGGTGAACGGGCCTAGCGTTGCCAATGGATACTGGAATAGAAAAGAATTGTCCAAGACTATTTTTTCGGCCTATACCACCTATGCAGATGGAAAAGAAAACAAAAAGAATGGGCCCTATCTACGTACAGGAGATATGGGATTTTTACACGAAAATGAATTATACATTTCTGGTAGACTGAAGGAAATGATGATTTTTAATGGAGTGAATTACTTTCCTCAAGATATAGAAAGAACCGTTCAGTATTCGAACCCAGATTTACAGAACAATGCAGGAGTTGCTGCTGCGATTGACGTAAAAGGTGAGGAGAAGTTACTAATTGTTCAAGAAATAAAGCGTACAAGTTTACGCAGTTATAAACTCGAAGAAATTGTTAAAAACATATGCGAATCGGTTCTGTTAGAGCACGAATTATCAGTGAATAGCATTGTTTTGGTAACGCCAGGTAAAGTAGGAAAAACATCTAGCGGAAAAATACAACGACTAGGGACTAAAATTGCTTATGAAAATAACACTTTGGACGGGATTCTGGAGACCTGGACTATAGGAAAAACTCTGGATCAACATACTGAAACAGCTGTAGAGATGGACAGTTCTTTAACAAAAACTGCTAAAGAAACAACAGCGTGGTTACAAAAGACAATTGCTTCAGAGCTTAATCTTACTTCGGTAAATATAGATGTAAAAGCTTCTTTTGCATCACTTGGTATGACTTCGTTTCAGGGGATTAGGTTATCAGGATTGTTATCAGAATACCTTGATAAAGAAATCTCACCAACATTAATTTATAGTTATCCAACCATAAACGATTTGGTAACGCATCTGCAAGGAGCCGAGAAACACTTTCAAAATCAGGAAAACAATCGACTTCAAGATAATGAACCCATTGCTGTTATTAGTATGGCGTGTAGGTTTCCTGGTGCATCAGATATAGAAACCTATTGGGAAAACTTGGTAGCAGGAAAAGATGCGATTACTGAGATTCCAAAAAGCAGATGGGATATCGATCAGTACTATAAAAAAGAGGTAGATGGATATAGCATGAATACGCGTTGGGGAGGATTTATAGAAGATGTAGATAAGTTTGATGCCTCTTTCTTCGAGATATCTCCTAGAGAAGCAAAATTAATGGATCCACAACAACGTATATTGCTGGAGCTAAGTCATGAATTGATAGAGCGTTCTGGATATGTACCGGCAAATCTAAAAGGATCAAAAACGGGGGTATACATTGGGATAGAACAAGTAGATTATGGGGTTTTTATCAATGATTTTCAAAAAGATTTATACTCGGGAGCTGGAGCGGCACTAAGCATGTCTCCAAATAGGTTGTCTTATTTCTATGATTTTAGGGGACCAAGTATGGCTGTAGATACAGCATGTTCGGCATCTTTAACAAGTATTCATACTGCGGTAAAAGATCTTAGAAATGGTGATTGTACAATGGCCATTGCAGGAGGAGTAAACCTTACCTTATCTCCGCATATAACAGTGGCATTATCACAAGCAAGTATGATGTCTATAGATGGTAGATGTAAAGCTTTTGATGATTCGGCAAACGGTTATGTACGTAGTGAGGGATGTGGTTTAGTTTTACTAAAACCTTTATCCAAAGCAATTGCAGATGGCGATAAAATAGAAGGAGTCATAAGAGGATCTGCTATCAATCAGGATGGCCGAAGTAATGGGTTAACCGCTCCAAATGGTCTAGCGCAACAAGATGTTATCGAATCGGCATTACAAGCAGGAAACTTGCTTCCTAACGAAATAGATTATGTAGAAGCACATGGTACGGGTACCGCACTGGGAGATCCAATAGAGGTAAATGCTTTGGACGCTGTTTATGGACAAGATAGAGATCAAAAGACTCCTTTAATTATAGGATCGGTAAAATCTAATATCGGTCATCTGGAAGCCGCGGCGGGAATCGCCGGATTTATCAAAACACTTTTGTGTTTGAAGAATAATCAAATTCCAGGACAACTACATTATTATAAACCCAATACACATATTAATTGGGAAAAATTAAATGTAACCATTCCTGAAAAACTGAGGTCATGGGAAAGAACAGGAAACAGACTTAGAAAAGCAGGGGTCAGTTCTTTTGGTTTTGGTGGAGCCAATGCACATGTTATAGTAGAAGAAGCTCCTGTTATAACAGGAAAAGAGATACAAAATGAATTAAATGCAAGACCTTATGAGTTAATCACCTTATCAGGAAAAGGACAAAAAGCCTTACAAAGTCAGGTAGAAGGTTTAATTCAATACCTGGAAGCAAACCCAACGATTAGTACAAAGGAACTATCTTTTAATAAGGCAATAACCAGAAGCCATTATAGCAATCGACTTGGAATTGTATGTGAAGATCAAAAAAACCTGATACAGCAACTTAAAAATATTGAAACAAAAGAACTAGAGAGTAGCAAAAAACAATTCCTGAATATTACTTTTTTATGTACAGGACAAGGATCACAAAATATTGGTATGGGCAAATCGCTTTACTATAGCGAACCTGTTTTTAAAGATGCTTTGGATCAGTGCGCCAGTATACTAAACACGTATTTAGAAGAAAATTTATTAGCCGTTTTGTTTGCCGAAGAAGGTAGTGAAAAGGCAAACTTGCTAGGGCAGACTGCATACACACAACCAGCACTTTTCTCATTAGAATATGCATTATACAAATTGTGGGAGAGTTTAGGAATTGTACCCGATGTGTTATTGGGGCATAGTGTAGGAGAAATAACCGCAGCATGTATCGCAGGAGTATTTTCGCTAGAAGATGGTTTAAAATTGATTGCAACCCGAGGTCGATTAATGCAAGAGTTACCACAAACAGGAGCAATGGCTTCATTAAGTTGTAAGGTAAGTTTGGTGTCAGAATATCTTGAGAAGTATGAAGGTAAAGTGAGCCTAGCAGGAATTAATAGCCCTAATCAAACAGTTATTTCTGGAGAAAAAGACGCAGTAACAGATATCAGCAAGGCATTATCATTAAAAGGAATAAAAACTAAAGAGCTTAAAGTATCACATGCCTTTCATTCGCCACTAATGAAACCTATGTTAGGGGCGTTTAAAAAGGTAGCAGAAACAATCACTTATAAACGACCAGAAAAACAACTAATTAGTAATGTATCAGGTAAACTGGCAGGTGATGAAATCTTGTCTGCCGCCTATTGGGTTGCTCATGTTATGGAGCCAGTAGACTTTTTACAAGGCATGGAGTCCCTCGAAAAACAAGGAGTAAACACTTATATAGAACTAGGGCCGCATCCTGTGTTAATTACACAAGGAGAACAATGTGTGATGGATAGCAACGCTATTTGGATAGCGTCGATGCGAAGAGATAAGGATGAAATACAACAGTTTTTGGAAAGCTTAAGTACCATTTATGAAGCTGGAAAAAACATTGATTGGCCATCCTTTTATAAAGGACGTGCTACCGAAAAAATAGATCTTCCGACGTATTCGTTTCAACATAAAAGTTATTGGATAGAACCTACAACTCAAGCACAACCACCACAGGAAAATACCAATTCTATAGTAGAGAAAACGCCTGAAACAGCCAAGGCAACGACTTCAGAGAGAGTGTTTAAAGAGATTGAAAAACATCTTAGAGATATTATTTCTGTGTCATTACAAATGGATGCAAACGAAATTTCGTTGCATGACCCATTATTACAGCTAGGTGCCGATTCGTTGGTATTGATAGAGGTGATCAATAAGATCAAAAAGAAGTATAAGATTCAGCTTTCGATCAGAAAATTATTTGAAGAGTTACATGATCTAAATGCAATCATAAATTATATTATTTCAGAAACCGGTTTAGAAGCACATCAGATTCAGGATGTAAATAATGATATTGTTGTAGAAACCAAGTATGATAGAGATGCTGCTTTTAAAGATATAGAAAAACACCTTAGAGACATCATTTCTGTGTCATTACAAATGGATGCAAATGAGATCTCATTGCACGATCCATTATTACAATTGGGAGCAGATTCGTTGGTATTGATAGAGGTGATCAATAAGATAAAGAAGAAATATAAGATTCAGCTTTCGATCAGAAAATTATTTGAAGAATTACATGATCTAAATGCGATTATAAATTATATCATAGAGCAGACAGGTCTTGAGGGATATCAAGTAAAAAATGAAGAAGATAGTCTACCTCTAGATATTAGTTGTCCTATTTCTGGACCGGCAAAACAAGTAAACGGAAGCAGCTCGATTTCTGATCAAACTTCATTATCAACAAATGGTTTGAGTCAAAAGTCAAATGACGTTCAAAGAATAGCAGTTGCTACAGGAAATACTTCGAGTGCTCAAATCATGAAAGAACAGTTCATGGAGCAAAATAGAGTGATGACTCAAATGTTTGCAGACCAAAATGAACTTCTTTCTAAACATATTACTTCATCTAACCAAGGTATTTCCGAAAGTTTTGTACGATTTAATGAAGTGCTTAAACCTACTAATGGGCAATTGATTGAGAGCAATGGTAATGCGATAAAAAGTCAAACACCAAAAGATAAAGTGAGTTTACCTGGTTCTTTTGGCAGTAAGGATTTTTACTTTCAAAAATTACCAAAACATCAGGAAGAGCAACTGCCAGAGTTAATCGCAAACTATACGCAAAGAACACAAAAATCAAAAGCTTTTGCAGAGAAGAACAAGGCTGTTTTGGCAGATTACCGATCGGCTTTTAAGTTCAATATTGCGACTAAAGAAATGGTGTACCCAATTGTTAGTGATAATGCTCTGGGATCACGTTTTACTGATATTGATGGGAACGAATATATTGATATCGTTAACGGGTTTGGTTCTTGTATTTTTGGTCATCGTCCAGACTTTATAACCAATGCTATTCAACATCAGAATAACGAAGGGATTAATATTGGCCCTATGTCCAAATTATCTGGAGAGGTAGCAGATTTGGTTTCAGAATTAACCGGATTAGAAAGAGTATGTATTACGAATACCGGAACAGAGGCAGTTTCTTTTGCTTTACGTATTGCACGTGCCGTGACCAGAAAAAGAAAAATAGTCATCTTTTCGGGCTCGTTTCATGGGCATGGAGAGGTTACTTTAGGAACACAGGGAGATACCGAGAATATGGTAGAGCCCATGTCTTCTGGGATTCCTTATGGGATGGTAAAAGATCTAATCATACTTAGTTACAATGATGATGATATTATAGAACAAATCAGAGAGAATAAAGATGATTTGGCCGGAGTGATGGTAGAGCCTGTTCGAAGCAGATATCCTCATTTTCAACCCAAGGAGTTATTACATCAATTAAGTGCGGTAACCAAAGAGCTGGATATCCCATTGATATTTGATGAAATGGTGACTGGCTTTAGAATCATGCCAGGAGGCGCACAAGAACATTTTAATGTAAAAGCAGATATTGTTACCTATGGTAAAATTGCCGGTGGTGGAATGCCTGTAGGTATTGTTGCAGGATCTCCTAAATATCTTGATGCCGTAGATGGAGGTGTTTGGCAGTATGGAGATGATTCTTACCCAGCAGCCGATAGAACATTTATCGCAGGAACATTTACCCGTCATCCTATGGTAATGGCAGCTTCAAAAGCAGTACTAACCCGAATTAAAGAAATAGGAGTAGACGCTTATCGTGATCTCAATCAACGAAGTGAAAACTTAATGAACCGATTAAATGCCTATTTCAAAGAGCATGCATTGCCGATAGAAATGGTACATTTTGGTTCTTTGTTTTCGTTTAAATACAGAGGCAATTTTGAATTACTTTACTTCAACCTCGTTCAAAGAGGAGTGTATGTATGGGAGTCAAGTAATCTTTTCTTAACCTTTGCACATACCGATGAAGATTTAGATTACTTATACAAAGCAATTAGCGAAAGTGTATCGGTAACCTATAATGCTAAAAAGAATCAAAATATTTCTATAGCATCAACGAAGAATGACGAAGTAATTACTGCCGATCTTACGCTTGCACAACAACAACTATGTCGATTAGATGAGATCGAGATAGAACGATCGCTCTCCTATATGATCTCTTTTGGTCTGAAAATGAATGGAGATGTTAATATAGACTTAGTCAAAAATGCGCTAGGTATAATCATAGAGCGACATAGGATCTTAAAAAGTAAAATTTCTGAAGATAGAAATGCTTTATTATTGGATGTTTCGGTACCGTTAGAAATAAAAGAAATTGATTTTTCTGGTCATGAAGAAGCGCTTAGAGAAGAAAAGTACCTATTGTTTACTAAAGAAAATGTAAATACTCCTTTCTCTTTTCAAGAAGGTCCATTTGCACGTATACATTTAATCAAATTCTCTAATACAGAATATAGGTTATTAATAACGATGCATCATGTTATTGCAGATGGGTGGTCTTCTGTTCTTTTTATTAATGAATTTACAGAATGTTACAATGCATTATTAATTGATAAACAACCTATAGCACCGGTAAAAGTAGAGTTTCCAGAATATGTGAATTGGTTACAACAAAACAAGAGTAGTCAACAATGGAAAGAAGACGAACAATATTTGTTGGATACTTTTTCGGGCAAATCTTTTCATATTCAGTTACCATTTGATAGAAATACTGCTGTAAATATTCATGAAAGTAATTCTATACAATTAACGATACCTAAGGACAAGGTTCGTGAATTAAAAGATTGGAGCAGTGCTAATAACCTTACGTTGTTTATGACATTTCTTTCTGCGTTCGAACTTGTGTTGTTTAAGTTAAGTCAGCAAAAGCATATCGTAGTTGGGATTCCTGTTACAGGTCGATCTATGCCTAATACAGAAAAATCGATGGGGTATTTCTCTCATATTGTACCCTTATTATCTAGCTATGATCCTGATCAAAATATTAATAGATATTTAAAAACACTTACCTCTCGATTGTTTGATGCTTTTGATCATCAGGAATATCCATATGCAGATTTTAGAGAGTTAATGAAGGGAGATGAAAAGACAGCATTTGGTGAAGGTGTAAATGTAAATTTCAACTTTGATGTGAGTTTAGGAAGTCCAAAAATGGAAGGCCTTGTCACAGAATTTGAAGAATACAGACCAGAATATGTTGAGTTTGATTTGGCACTTAATGTTATAGAACATCAGGATGAACTTATCCTAACTTTTGATCATAGAAAATCGTATATCGATGAGGTACACGCAAACGAATTCTTAGAATATTTTGAGCAAGTTTTGCATCAGATAACAGATGAGTTTGATTATAAGTTATCTAATATCGAATTACTGTCTGATCGTAAGAAAAAGGAATTATTTCAACTTAATCATTTATCTGTAGGATACCCGCGTACCAAGACGATTGCCGATTTATTTGAGTATCAGGTTCACAGACGTCCCGATGCGATAGCAGTAAAGTTCGGTGATGAGCAGTTGACTTATAAAGAATTGGATGAACGTTCGAATCAATTGGCATCCTATCTTGTTAAACAAGGTGTGGTATCTCAGGAGCTGGTAGGTATTTGTGTACCTCGTTCATTAGATATGATTGTTGGTATTTTGGGGATTGTAAAATCGGGAGCAGCCTATGTTCCTATAGACCCTGATTATCCCGCAGAGCGTATAGGGTATATGCTTTCAGATTCTGGAGCGAGTAAGGTGATTAGTAGCGCTAGTTGTGCAGAAGTATTGACTGGTGCAGATAGTCTAGAGATTATTTATCTAGATACAGATGCTGATACGATCCAGAAAGAATCCACATCGCGATTAGACATTGAGATTTCTGCAGAAGATTTGGCCTATATTATCTATACATCAGGTAGTACAGGTAAACCCAAAGGAGTAATGATCGAGCATAGAAATGTTGTTCGATTGTTCGAGAATGATGCTTCGTTATTTGATTTTGATGAACGAGATGTTTGGACGATGTTCCACTCGTTTTGTTTTGATTTTTCGGTTTGGGAAATGTATGGGGCCTTGTTTTATGGAGGTTGTTTGATAGTTGTTCCTAAAGAGGTTACCAAGAATACGATATTGTATAAGGAGTTATTAGAAAAAGAACAAGTCACGATTTTAAACCAGACACCTTCTTCTTTTTATGTGTTACAGGAAGAGTTTTTGTCGAGTTCATCAACTCATAAATTACGCTATGTAATTTTTGGAGGTGAGGCTTTAAATCCAAGTAAGTTAGCACGTTGGAAATCTGACTACCCATCTTGTAAATTGATCAATATGTATGGTATTACCGAAACGACAGTACATGTTACCTACAAGGAGATTGGTGAGGAAGAAGTATTACATACGACCAGTGCGATTGGAACCCCTATTCCCACGCTTAGCAGTTATATTCTGGATGGTGATTTTAATCTATGCCCATTAGGAGTTGTAGGTGAGATCTGTGTATCTGGAGCTGGGCTAGCCAGAGGATATTTAAACAGAGCCGAGCTTACCGCCGAACGCTTTGTATCGAATCCTTACTTAGAAGGAGAGAAGATGTACCTGACAGGAGATTTAGGGCGATGGTTACCCGATGGTACGATCGAATATATTGGCAGAAAAGATGATCAAGTCAAGATACGTGGTTATCGTATAGAGTTGGGAGAGATCAGTAATGTATTATCACAGCATCCAGGAATAGAGAGTTGTTGTGTATTGGCCAAAGAGGGTACCGCAGGTAACAAACGTTTGGTAGGGTATGTGGTTGCAAAAGGAAACTTTAATAAAAAAGCAATACAAGATGCATTACATGAGCAATTACCTGCGCATATGGTTCCGCAGATATGGGTGTCGTTAGAAACAATGCCACTAACATCAAATGGTAAAATCGATAAAAAAAGTTTACCAGATCCAGAAGAAACCGATCTTTCTACACAAGAGTACATAGCTGCACAAAATAATCTGGAAGAAGAACTGGTGCAAATATGGCAAGAGCTATTAGGAATTCAAAAAGTAGGTATTGATGATAATTTCTTCGAATTAGGAGGAGATTCTATTATTACTATTCAGGTAGTTACCCGACTAAAGAAAATAGGATATCATATACAACCAAGAGATGTATTCGAAAACCAAACCATTTCCAGGTTATCAAGAGCTATAGAGGCATCAACAAGCTCTATTGTTGGTGAACAAGGGATATTAACAGGTAGTAGTGATTTATTACCTATACAGCAGCGATATCTAGAAACCATTTATGATGCATCGTCACATTACAATCAATCACTTTTATTAGAAATTGATAAATCTGTTAACGAATCTTATCTAGAAAACGCAGTTAAGGTATTGGTGAATCGACATGATGCATTACGTTTTGTATACCAACAAAATGATGAAGGCGTATGGAATCAGTTTTACGGAAATGTAGAAGGGGCTGTTGAGGTAGTAGATTTAAGCGAAATACCATCAGAGGATTTAACAAGTTCGATAACAGAAATATGTAATACATATCATAGTAGCTTATCAATAGAAAAAGGAGAGGTTTTTAAAACAATATTGATAAAAACCCCATCTTCAGAGATTAGAAATCGATTATTTATCGTTGCAGACCACTTGGTAATAGATGGTGTTTCCTGGCGAATTGTATCTGATGATTTAAGGACAATTTTAGATTCATTACTACATAATGAAGAATTGAACTTTAGCTCGAAGAGTAGTTCTTATCGACAATGGGCAACGGCGATGAATACCTATGCAAGAACCGTTGCGGTTACTGATCAGGAATCGTATTGGAAATCTATTGCATCTTCATATTCAGCATTACCTACAGATAGAACATATGCTGATTCTAAAATGAAAGATGTTCTTGAGCATACAGTGGTTTTGCCAAAAGAGGCAACTACTTCTTTACTAAAAGAAGTTAGCCAAGCATATGGTACCGATATGAATGATATGCTATTAAGTAGCTTGGCTTTAACCTTAACTAATTGGGCAAGCCAAAACGAAATAGTAATCGGTATAGAGGGGCATGGTCGTGAGGATATATCCAAAGAGATAGATGTAAGTAATACAGTGGGTTGGTTTACCAATTTATTTCCTGTTGCTTTATCTGTAACTCCTAACATTTCTAATAGTGATTTAATAAAATCTACGAAAGAAGAACTACGTCGTATTCCTGCTAAAGGAATGGGATATGCCGCATTGCGGTATTTGCATCCATCTTCAGCAATAAGAGAAGAAATGGCAGCTGCACGTTGGGATATTCTATTTAACTACTTAGGGCAATTTGATAGTTTGACAGGTACTTCTTCTTTGCTAGAAATGGCAAAAGAAGCTACCGGAAACCCAATGGGAGATGAGGCATTGTTTGCTCATAAACTAGAATTGGATAGTAGTGTGATCGGCGGAGAATTAGTAATGACATGGAGCTATTCTGGTAAAGAGTATGACACGACTACCATAGAAGAGATTGCCAAACAATACACGTCAAATCTTTTAGAGCTTATTTCTCATTGTACAAATAAGGAACAAAGAGAACTAACACCTTCAGATTTTGGACTCGAAAAAGATGTAAATTATCAAGAATTTGAAGCCTTCTTAACAGAAAATAAAGACCGTGTACCCGTATCGGTTTATAAGTTAAGCCCGGTACAGGAAGGAATGTTATTTCATAGTCTGTTTGATGAAGGTTCTAATGCATACATAGAACAGCTGGCCGTTGATTTTCAATCTGGAGTAGAGGTGTCCATCTTAAAATCTGCATGGGAGTATGTCATCAATGCACATACCATTTTACGAAGTGCATTTTTTCATGAAGAGTTAAATATTCCTGTACAATGTGTGTATGACAAAGTAGATGTACCTTTTACAGAGTTAGACTATAGTGGATTGTCAGAATCTGAATGCGAGGAAAAACTAACTTCGTTTTTAGCAGTAGATCGAGCATTAGGTTTCTCATTTGATCAGGCGCCTTTGTTACGCATTACCCTGATAAAAATTAATGACACCTCGTATAAGATGATTTTTACCAATCATCATATCTTACTCGATGGTTGGTCAATGTCGATCATTTTTGAAGAATTTTTAGAAGCGTATAAAGCACTTTCTGCAAAAACGACATTACCACCAAAAAAAGAAGATGTTTACCAGGATTACATAAAATATATTGCTGGTAAAGATATTTATGAAGAGCAAGAATTCTGGAGAACCTATACAGAAAATATAGAATCTCCATGTATGCTACCATTTGCAAAAGAGAATGTATCCAGAAATAAAGCTTCAGGAGAGTTTGGAGAATCGTTATTATCTCTTGATGCTAATTTGGTAGAAAAACTATCAAACTATGCACAACAATATCGATTAACTGTCAATACTATTGTACAAGGAGTTTGGTCTTTATTGTTGTCTAAGTATACGGCAAATAATAGTGTAACCTATGGAGTTACGGTTTCTGGTCGCCCTTCAGATTTGGAGTCTTTAGAACAACGAGCAGGATTATACATTAATACCATACCCTTACATACTCAAATAGAAGAAGGGGTAACCATAGTAGATTGGCTTACAGACCTACAGTTAAATCATACCGAATGTAGAGAACATCAATATTCGAATTTAGCAGAAATACAAAGAGTAAGTGCTGTTTCTGGAGATCTGTTTGATAGTGTTTTGGTGTTCGAAAACTACCCGATTTCCGAAGTAATTTCTGATGGAGAACATGGGCTGGCATTTGATAATGTAGAACTTAAGGAACATACAAATTATGTGTTGACCATTTCGGTAGAATTAGGTAAAGGATTGGATATAGAGTTTAGCTATAACAAATCGATACTAGAAGAACAGGTGGTAAAAAATATCGCAGGACACTTCAAAAAGGCCTTGCATCAATTTGTAGCGAATCCAGAAGGAACACTATCAGATGTTACTATTCTTACTTTCAAAGAAGAGTATCAATTATTAGATGTTTTTAACGATACCAAAGTTACGTACCCAAAAGACAAGACAATTTTAGATATTTTCAAAAATCAAGTTGAAACTTCTCCAGAAGCAATAGCCGTTGTTTTTGAAGATAAAGAACTCACTTATGAAGATTTGGATAAACGCTCTAATCAGGTAGCACATTACCTGATAAAAGAAGGAGTACAACCAGGAAGTTTAGTAGGAATTTGTATAGAGCCCTCTTTAGAAATGATAATTGGGGTGTTAGGTATTTTAAAATCAGGAGGTGCTTATGTACCGATCGATCCAAATTACCCAGCAGATCGAATTCATTATATCATAGAAGATAGTAATGCTGCTGTTTTTGTTACTAATCAAGCAAATGAGTCTCTGGTAAAAGACAAAAAAGAAGTAACCATCATTGCATTAGACAGGGACCAGGAGCAAATAGAAAAAGAACCCGTTACTGCTACGAAGGTTAGTATCGATCCAAAACAATCAGTATATATAATTTATACTTCAGGTTCTACAGGACGACCAAAAGGAGTAGTTATTAGTCATACGAGTTTGTTAAATATGGCTTTATGTTGGCAAAAAGAGTATAAACTAGATAGTGCTACCTGCTTATTACAAATGGCAAGTTTTTCTTTTGATGTATTCTCGGGAGACCTGTGCAGAAGCTTATTGTTTGGTGGTAAAATGATATTATGTTCATCAGACACTCGTTTGGATATTGTTGGGTTGTACAACTTAATTTTCAAATGGAATATCAACATCCTCGAAGTTACTCCTGCATTGGCAACTCCGCTATTGGATTATATTTATGAAAACAACCTGGATTTTTCTTTTATGAATCTCTTGATTTTAGGTTCTGATGTTTGCCCGGTGGTTGATTTCAAAAGACTATTGAGTCGTTTCGGAACATCGATGCGAATCATTAATAGTTACGGAACCACAGAAACCACCATCGATAGTTGTTATTTCGAAGCCAAAGATGCTAACAGCCTTGATGGTCTGGTAAATGTACCCATAGGAAAACCATTGTACAATACCAGCTTTTATATTCTTGATGATGCTAAAGCACCAGTGCCGGTTAATGTAGCGGGTGAATTATACATAGGAGGAGCTGGATTGGCCAAAGAGTATTTAAACAAACCAGACTTAACAGAAAGTAAATTTATAGCACATCCTTTTAAAGAAGGCGAATTGGTCTACAAAACAGGAGATTTAGCCCGATGGTTACCCGACGGGAATGTAGAATTTATTGGTAGAAAAGATAACCAGATAAAAGTTAGAGGATACCGTATAGAACTTGGTGAAATCGAAAGCGTGTTAGCTTCAGAAGAAAGTATCAAGAGTTGTGCGGTAATGCTAAAAGAAGACATTCAAGGTATCGAACGTTTTGTAGGGTATATTGTAGCTAAAGAAGGTTTTGACAAGAAAAAAGTTCAGGAATATTTAAAATCTAAGTTGCCAGACTATATGATTCCTGATACGTGGGTAGTATTAGACAAACTTCCGATTACCAATAACGGAAAAATTGACAAAAAAGCATTGCCAGCTTTGGATTTAGCATCGCTTTCTGCTCATGAATATGTTGCGCCAACAAATGAAATAGAAGAAAAATTGGTAGACATATGGCAAGAGTTACTAGGCGTTGATAAAATAGGAATTCATGATAATTTCTTTGAGCTAGGAGGTCACTCTCTACTTGCCACACGTCTGGTGTCTAAGATTCGTAAAGTCATTGGTACCGAAATTTCTATCAAAAATGTTTTTCAGTTTGACATATTAGAAGATTTGGCAAACTATATACGCATTACCAATCTTAATCAAGAAAAAGAAGAAGAATACACAACAACCATCAATATTTGATTTTAAAGATCATGAACAAAGATATTTTAGAAATACTAGAAAGAGCTAGTAAACATGGGGTAAAACTAGAGTTGAAAGATGATTCTCTTGTTTTAAAATCTAAAAATAATAGTGTAGATCCTGATTTATTACAGGAAATTAAAGAATATAAAGAAGCAATTTTAAGCTATCTTAAAACCTATAAAAGTGAAACTAAAAATGAATTTTTAGATGCTGCCATCATTCCGGTTGATCGTGATGATAAGAAGAGGTATCCGTTATCTTTTGGTCAGGAGCGTCTATGGTTTTTGGATCAATTAGAAAAAGGAAGTACCGAGTATCACTCACCATTAGTTTTTAGGTTTAACGGAAAGCTGGATACAGAAGTATTGGGGGCTAGTTTACATAAAATTGTAGCACGACATGAAGTTTTACGTACGGTAATCAAATCTGAAGATGGCATTGCGTACCAAGAGGTATTATCAGATGAAAACTGGGCGTTGCAACAAGTTAAGGTTGCTGATGAAGCTGGTTTGAACGAGTTGTTGTTTGACTTTTTAAATACGCCATTTGATCTGTCTAGCGACTATATGGTAAGGGCGAGTTTATATGAATTAAGTGCTACAGAACATGTACTGATGATCGTTTTTCATCATATTAGTAATGATGCATGGTCTGATGATATTTTTATAGGAGAGTTAATTGAATTGTACAGCGCTGCTACAGAAAATAGAACTTCGGATTTGGCTCCTGCAACTTTGCAGTATATTGATTATGCAACATGGCAAAGAGAATATATAAAAGAAGACATCTTAGAATCGCAATTATCATATTGGCAAGAACAATTGTCGGGTGTTACTCCATTGTTACTATCAACCGATTACCCTAGAAAGTCAGTAAGAAGTGCCAAAGGCTCGAGATTTGCTTTTGAGATAGATGCTGATTTACAAGATGACTTACAGCAATTAGCCCAAGAGGAAGGAGTTACGTTGTTTATGCTATTATTATCTGCCTTCAAAGTATTGATGTATCGTTATAGTGGTCAGGATGATATTTGTGTAGGTACCCCGATTGCAAATCGTACTCAAGAGGAGATCGAAGGCATGATAGGTTTCTTTGTCAATACGTTGGCATTGCGCAGTAATGTAGGAGTGGATGCTACTTTCAAAGAATTTTTACAACAGGTAAAGGCAACGACCTTATCGGGTTATGACCACCAGCATGTTCCGTTTGAAAAAGTAGTAGATCGCGTGGTGAGTTCTAGGGATATGAGTATCAGTCCTTTGTTTCAGGTAGCATTTATTTTACAGAACAAATCAGAAGTTAAAGATTTACAATTAGGAGATATTCATATTGCACCATATGAAGGATATGATAGAGGACTTTCTAATTTTGATCTTTCTCTTATAGCAGAAGAAGGCGATGTTAATATCTCTTTAGAATTAGAATATTGTACCGATTTGTTTGCTGAGGCTACCATCCAGCGTATTGCATCTTATTTTCAGGAATTATTAAAAAGTATACTAGCTAATAAAAACAGTAAACTTTCAGATTTAAATATAGTATCCGTTTCAGAACAACATAAACTGTTAGAGACTTTTAATGACACGGCATTAACTTACCCTCAGGATGCATCATTAACAACTCTTTTTGAAGCACAAGTAAAAAATACTACAGACCATATTGCTTTAGTTTTTGAGGATCGAAGTTATACATATCAGGAGTTAGACGAGGCTGCTAATAGGCTAGCACATTACCTGTTGGCTAATTATAATCTTACTGTAGAAGATTTTGTAGGGATTAAGCTAGACCGTAGCGATGATTTGATCATCAGTATACTGGCAATTATAAAATTAGGAGGGGTGTATGTTCCTATAGACCCTAATTATCCTTTGGACCGTATTTCTTATATAGAGCAGGATGCAGATTGTAAGTTGATTATAGATGATAGAGTGTTAAGTTTATACAAAAAAGAAGCTTTTAACTATGAGGTTACTTCTCCTAAGGTTGGTATAAATAGTGATACTCTTGCATATGTAATGTATACTTCGGGGAGTACAGGTACTCCCAAGGGGGTGATGGTTACTCATCAAAATATTGTGAGTTTATGTACATCTTGCGATTACATTGATTTATCAAATGATACGGTCTTGTTGTCTACAGGTTCTGTATCTTTTGATGCTACGACGATAGAGTTTTGGGGCCCTCTTTTAAATGGAGGAAAATTAGTGATCACCGATAGAGATACCTTATTAAATACCGAAAAATTACGGAATAAAATTGCAAGCCATAATGTCAATACATTATGGATGACTGCTTCTTGGTTTCATCAGGTTGCAGAGGATAACCTTTCTGTTTTCGAAAACCTTAAATACCTTATGGTAGGAGGTGATAAGGTGCTGTTTAACTTTACAAATATGGTTAAGGAACGTTATCCAGATTTACACATCGTAAATGGTTATGGCCCAACCGAGAATACTACTTTTTCTACTACGCATCGTATTGAAGGGAATATGGATAGCGATATCCCTATTGGTGCGCCTATAAAGAACAGTCAGGCTTATATTTACAATTTAGATTTATCTCAATTACAGCCTGTTGGTGTTGTAGGAGAATTATGCCTGGGAGGGTCAGGGCTTTCTAAAGGATATCTTAATCAAGAAGAATTGACTGCCGAGAAGTTTGTGAACAACCCATTGGTTACTGGAGAGCGTATGTATCGTACAGGAGATTTAGCCAAATGGCTACCCGATGGTACTATCGAATTTGTAGGCAGAAAAGATGATCAGGTAAAAATACGAGGGTATCGTATCGAGCTGGGAGAGATCGAGAATGCGTTATTGGGATTAGATTCGATCACGACTTGTTGTGTGCTGGTCAATACCGATGCCCAGGGAACAAAGCGTTTGGTTGCTTATGTAGTAGCAGATGATTTTGATAAGGAAGCGATACAAGAGACCTTAAAAAATAAGTTACCTGATTATATGGTACCTCAGTTATGGGTTGAGTTGGATAGTATGCCACTGACCAATAACGGTAAGATTGATAAAAAGAGTTTGCCAGATCCAGATATCTCAGAGTTATCAAGTCAGGAATATGTAGCAGCTATTACTGCTAGCGAACATAAGTTGGTTACTATATGGCAGGATTTATTAGGAGTAGCACGTGTAGGTATTTATGATGAATTCTTTGAGTTGGGTGGTCATTCATTACTGGCGACTCGTTTGGTATCGATGATCCGTAAAGAGCTAGAGGTAGAAGTTGCTATCAAGGATATTTTTGTGTATTCGAAGTTGGTAGATTTAGGATTTTACATAGATAAGCAATCTAAAGGTACTTTATTGCCAGCGATTACAGCACAAGATCGTTCAGATCGTATCCCATTATCTTTTAGTCAGGAACGTTTATGGTTTATCGATCAGTTACATGGTAGTACAGAATATCACATCCCTATTAATCTTGAGTTATCAGGAGAACTGGATGTAACTGTATTAGAAGCCAGTTTTAGAGAGATTGTATCCCGTCACGAAGTATTACGAACCGTAATTTTTTCAGAAGATGGAGTAGGGTATCAACGGGTGATGCCTACAGATGCATGGTCTTTGGAAGAGGTGACGTTACAACTTGGAGATTCGGTGAGCTCGAATGTATCAGATTTTATGAATGCTCCTTTTGATCTAACACGTGATTATATGTTGCGTGTTCGTTTGTATCATTTAGGAGAAGATCAATATATATTGTCAGGAGTTTTCCATCATATAGCCAGCGATGGTTGGTCTAACGGATTATTGACTCAGGAATTTATAGAATTGTACGGGTCTTTATCTACCTCACGTACTCCTGTTTTAGAAACCTTATCGATTCAATATGCCGATTATGCCTTATGGCAACGCAAGTATTTAGAAGGAGCTGTTTTAGATCAGCAGTTATCGTATTGGGAGGATCAGTTAACAGGTTCGGTTCCGTTATCCTTACCAACCGATTACCCACGCCCAGAAGTACAGAGTAATGAAGGAGCGAGTCTTTCTTTTACATTAGATAAAGAATTGAGTGCTTCGTTACAGGCCCTTTGTCAGCAAGAAGGAGTGACCCTGTTTATGACATTATTGGCTGCTTTTAAGGTAGTTTTATCGAGATACAAGGGTCAGGAAGATATTTGTATAGGTACTTCTATTGCCAATCGTCCTCAGGAAGCGTTAGAGCATATGATCGGTTTCTTTGTAAACTCATTGGCACTACGAAGTGATCTAAGTGGTAATCCACGTTTTACCGATTTCTTACATCAAGTAAAGGAGGTTACTTTAGGAGGATATGACAATCAGGATGCTCCATTCGAGAAGGTAGTAGATCGAGTGGTCGAGGATCGTGATATGAGTAAAAATCCACTATTCCAGGTGATGTTTAGTTTGCATAATGTTCAGGAAGAAGAGGATGTTGCTATAGAGGGATTAACAATACGCCCTTATGATCAGGCAGATAGTACGATCCAGTTTGATCTTACCGCAGATGTGCAAGAAGGAGAAAATGGTATTGTAATTGACTTTGGTTATTGTACCGCTTTATTTAAAGAAGCTACGATAGCTCATATGGCTTCGCACTACGAGGAGTTGTTACGCAGTATTGTCAAGAACCCATCAGAGACGATTAGAGATTTATCGATGCTTACCGCCCAGGAGGCAGGCCAGGTGTTGCATTTGTTTAATGCTACCGAGGTTTCGTATCCGTTAGAAGAGACTTTTGTAAGCCTTTTTGAGACGCAGGTGTCCAAAACCCCTGATGCGATTGCAGTAAGTTTTGAAGGTGTTGATCTAAGCTATAAAGCATTAGATGAAGCTTCTAACCAACTGGCACATTACTTGAGCTCGCAAGGCGTAGAAGAAGATGTGTTGGTTGGTATTTGTGTAGAACGTTCTTTTGCAATGCTGATTGGTATTGTAGGTATTTTAAAAGCGGGCGGTGCTTATGTCCCTATCAAGCCAGATTATCCAGCATCGAGGATCCAACATATTTTAGGAGATACTCAAAGTAAGGTAGTGATTACTGATACTACCAGTAATGAGTTGATTACAACGAGCTATCCAGATGTGACGACAGTTGTTGTAGACTCAGAGGATGCTGTATATGCAGAACAGCCGACAACTAGTGTAAATGTTACTATTGCTCCATCTTCATTGGGGTATGTTATATACACCTCGGGTAGTACCGGTACTCCCAAGGGCGCTATGATCGAACATCAAGGGATGTTGAATCACTTACTACTAATGATCGATGAATTGGATATGGATAGTGATAGTGTTGTTGCTTTTACAGCACCTTTTACGTTTGATATTTCTGTTTGGCAGTTGTTAAGTGGTTTACTTACTGGTGGTCGTATGGTGATCTACAGTGAGGAGATGATTTTAGATCCATTAGTATTACAAGGATCCTTACATGATGATGGAGTAAGCATTTTGCAATTAGTTCCATCTTATGTATCCGGTTTATTAGATATTGATTCGATCAAGGACTTACGTCATTTGAGCTACTTTTTAGTTACCGGCGAGGCAGCCCATCACTCGTTGTTAGAGAAATGGTTTGCTCGTTATCCAGAGATTCCAGTGGTGAATGCATATGGTCCTGCAGAGGCCTCTGATGATGTTAGTTTACATATCATGAAGGAATGTCCAGCAGAGGGTATTGTTCCTATCGGGGTTCCTGTAGCCAATATGGATATTTATGTGGTTGATGATAAGAATCAGTTATGTCCGATAGGAGCTGTAGGCGAGTTATGGGTAAGTGGAGTTGGCGTAGGAAGAGGATATGTAAATGATCCAGAGAAGACGGCCAATAGTTTTATAGCTAATCCATTTAAGGATAGTGGGTATAAGGTCTATAAGACCGGAGATTTAGGGAGATGGTTACCCGATGGTAGTTTAGAGTTTATCGGTAGAAAGGACAATCAGGTAAAGATACGTGGTTATCGTATCGAATTAGGCGAGATAGAGAATGTACTATCCGGATTAGAAGGTGTTGAGAGTTGTTGTGTACTAGCGAGTCCAGATAGTGATGGCAATAATCGTTTGGTAGGTTATGTAGTTAACGAAGGAGGCTTTGATAGTCAGCAATTACAAGATGGCTTAAAGCAACAGTTACCTGAGTATATGGTTCCAGGTCTTTGGGTTGCGATGGATGAGTTACCGTTAACAGCTAATGGTAAGATTGATCGCAAGAGCTTACCCGATCCCGATATGTCCGAGCAATCGAGTAAGGGTTATGTAGCCGCAAGAAATGTTACCGAGGAGAAGTTGGTAGGGATCTGGCAGGATTTGTTAGGCGTAGAGAGAGTTGGAGTATATGATGATTTCTTCGAATTAGGAGGACATTCATTATTGGCTACCCGTTTGATTTATATGGTTCGTAAAGAGCTGGATGCAGAGATAGCGATCAAGGATGTGTTTATGAACACCGTTCTTTCTGATCTGTCTGCTTATATCGGAGGAGGTTCAGAAGAGGAAGGATTACCAGCTATTGTAGTGGGTGATCGATCAGGACGTATCCCATTATCGTTTAGTCAACAACGTCTATGGTTTATCGATGAGTTAGAGGGTAGTTTACAATATCATATGCCTATTGTATTACGTATCGATGGTGCATTAGATATCGATGCGTTGTCGAGTTCCTTCAAAGAGATAGTCAACAGACATGAGGTATTACGTACGGTGATCAAATCAGAAGATGGTGTTGCTTACCAGGAGGTGATGTCTGCAGATGCATGGAGTTTAGAAGTGGTACGTTTAGATAGTACTACCGATATGGAATCCTTATTGCATTCGTATGTTTCTATTCCTTTTGATTTATCGAGTGATTATATGGTACGTATGTGTTTATATGATCCGGGAGATGGTTCTTATATTCTTGCAGGAGTGATTCATCATATTGCCAGTGATGGTTGGTCAGAAGATGTTTTTGTACAGGAGTTAGGAGCGTTGTATAGTTGTTATTCACAAGGTAGAGCATCAGATTTAGCACCATTATCCTTACAATATATTGATTATGCCTTATGGCAACGTAAGTATATTGAGGGAGATGTTTTAGAGGCCGAGTTATCGTACTGGCAGGATCAATTGTCAGATGTTACTCCATTGGCTTTACCGACCGATTACCCACGAGGTTCAGTTCGTAGTACAGTAGGATTACGACATGAGTTTGAGTTGGATAGAGAATTGAGTGCTTCGTTACAGGATGTTTGTAAAGAAGAAGGAGTTACTTTATACATGTTATTGTTAGCTGCCTTTAAGGTCTTGATGCATCGTTATAGTGGTCAGGAAGATATTTGTGTAGGTACCCCGATAGCTAATCGTATACAGGAGGAGACTCAGGGTATGATTGGATTTTTTGTCAATACATTGGCCTTGCGCAGTGATGTAGGATCGGTTGCTACTTTCCAGGAGTTTTTACAACAGGTAAAGGGGACTACTTTGGCAGGACAGGATCATCAGCATGCACCTTTTGAGAGGATTGTTGATTTGGTGGTAGACACCAGAGATATGAGTATGAGCCCATTGTTTCAGGTAATGTTCTTACTACAGAATAAGATGGGTAGTAAGGATTTAGCCTTAGATGGAATAGAGATTTCAGCCTATGATGAGTATGATCGAGGATTATCGAATTTTGATCTTACTTTAATAGTCGATGAGGGAGAGACGCATATTTCATTTGATATAGAATATTGTACAGACTTATTTACCGAGGCTACGATTCGACGTATGGCGTTACACTATAAAGAATTGTTAAGTAGCATTGTGGTAAATAGAGCAAGTAGTATTGCAGACTTATCAATAGTAACCCAAGAAGAACAAAAAGAATTACTAGAAATTTTTAATGATACAAAAACCGAAGAAGCCATTTCTTCGACTCTGGTAGACTTGTTTAGAGATCAGGTTGCCAGAACTCCAGATAGTACAGCATTGGTTTATCAGGACAAAATGTTTACTTATCAGGAGTTGGACGATATCTCTAATCGACTAGCTAACTATTTACTATCAAACTATACTATCAAGGTCGAAGATTTTATAGGTGTTAAGTTAGATCGTAGTGATGATTTTATTATTAGTTTGCTTGCGGTTATGAAATCAGGAGGAGTGTATGTTCCTATTGATCCAAATCATCCGCAAGATCGTATTTCTTACATAGAACAAGACAGTAATTGCAAGGTGATCATAGATTCAGAGGCTCTTAAAACCTTTAAAGAAACCAAAGATGACTATCCAACAATTCTTCCGAATATATCTTTATCAGAAGATCACCTTGCTTATATTATTTATACTTCTGGATCTACCGGCAAACCTAAAGGAGTATTGATAGAGCATAAAGGTATTGTAAACACTATTGTTTCTCAGATAAAAGAATATAAGGTTACTTCATTAGATTCTTGTTTACAATTTGCAAGTATATCATTTGATGTTTCTATAGGAGAAATTTTTACTTCATTATTGAGTGGAGCTCGATTGTGTATTATTTCAAAGGAAGAAAAAGGAGATGTTCATCTATTTTCAGAATATGTAAAAAATAACCATATTACATGGGCATCATTACCACCTGCATTTTTTAAGTTAGTAAACATAGAAGATGTATCAGGGATAAAAACTTTGATTACAGCAGGAGAAGAAGCACCATTGGACAAAGCTCTCGAATTTTCTAAACAAGGAAATTATGTAAATGCTTATGGTCCTACAGAAACTAGTATCTATGCTACTGTTTTTGCTGAAGATTTTACGACCAAAGTTCCTATTGGTAAACCGATTAGCAATACCTCTATTTATATTGTTTCTGATGATCTAAACATCCAGCCTATTGGTGTGGTTGGTGAGTTGTGTATAGGAGGAACGGGACTGGCCAGAGGGTATCATAATCGAGAAGAACTTACTGCCGAGAAATTTATAGCAAATCCATTTGTTGTTGGTGAGCGCATGTATCGAACGGGAGATTTAGCCAAATGGTTACCCGATGGTAATATTGAGTTTTTAGGTAGAAAAGACAATCAGGTAAAGATTCGAGGATATCGTATCGAATTAGGAGAGATCGAAAATGTTTTACTAGCCGAAGATACAATTACTACTTGCTGCGTCGAAGCCAAAACAGATGCCGAAGGTAATAAACGTTTAGTAGCGTATGTGGTAGGTAGCAAGGATTTTGATAAAGATGAAATTCAGTTAACACTAAAGAGTAAGTTACCAGAATATATGGTTCCTGGATTATGGGTTGTTCTCGATACTATGCCATTAAATAACAATGGTAAGATCGATAAGCAAAACTTGCCAGAACCAGACCTGTCTGATTTATCTAGCGAAGTCTATGTGGCTGCTAGTACTGCAATCGAAGAACGTTTGGTTGCTATTTGGGAAGATTTGTTAGGATTAGAAAAAGTGGGTGCAAATGATAATTTCTTTGAGCTAGGAGGGCATTCATTACTGGCAACCCGATTAATTTCTATGATCCGTAAGGAGTTACATGTAGAAATCAAAATCAAAGAGATCTTCGTTTATTCAAGACTAAAGGATCTAGCAACATGCATCGAAAAACAATCCAAAGGTTCTTTCTTACCTACAGTGGTTCCTCAGGAGCGTCCAGAGCGTATTCCGTTATCGTTTAGTCAGGAGCGTTTATGGTTTTTAGATCAATTACAGGGAACAGCAGAATATCATATACCTATTAGTTTACAGTTATCAGGTACATTAGATATCAAAATTTTAGAAACCTGCCTACGAGAAATCATTGCTCGTCATGAGGTTTTAAGAACGGTAATCGCTTCAGAAGACGGAGTAGGGTATCAGCAAGTATTGCCAGCTCAGAATTGGTCATTATCGGTGGTTACGCAAGAGGAATCTTCAGACTTAGAAATTGCTATCCATAACCTGATCAGTCAACCTTTTGATTTGTCAAAAGATTATATGCTTAGAATGGCAATTTATGATCAGGGAAATAATAATTATATACTGGCAGGAGTATTTCATCATATTGCCAGCGATGGTTGGTCTGATAGTATTTTTGTAAGAGAGTTTGTAGAACTCTATAGTGCGTATTCTCAAGACAAACTTTCAGAACTAACTCCATTATCGATTCAGTATGCAGATTATGCATTGTGGCAAAGAGAGCACCTTACAGGAGATTTCATGGAAACCCAATTATCCTATTGGGAAAATCAACTATCAGGAGTGCTTCCGTTACAATTACCAACAGATTATACAAGACCGCTTATTCCAAGTAAAGAAGGGGCGTCATATGGGTTTGATTTATCAGAAGAGCTAACAACTTCATTAGTACAATTAGGCAAAAAACAAGAGACTACTTTATTTATGACGTTACTGTCTGGTTTCAAAGTGTTATTGTCAAGATACAGTGGTCAGGATGATATATGTATCGGTACTCCTATTGCCAATCGACCTCAGGAAGCGTTAGAGCATATGATCGGTTTCTTTGTAAATACGTTGGCATTGCGAAGTGATTTAAGCGGAAACCCAAGTTTTACATCAGTATTGCAAAAAGTAAAAGAAACTACCTTAAATGGTTATGATCACCAGCATGCACCTTTCGAAAAGATAGTAGAGCGAGTGGTTAAGAACAGAGATATGAGCACCACGCCATTGTTTCAGACACTATTTGCATTACAAAATATGCCTGACGAGAATGGAGATGCTTTAGAAGGAATAACGATAAAATCGTATGCTCAGGAAAGCAATACAGCTCAGTTCGATTTATCTTTTTATGCCATAGAAGAAGAGAAAGGGATTTCATTTAGGATAGAGTATGCGACTTCTTTGTTCAAAGAAACTACCATACATCAGATGGTAGTGCATTTTGAAGAGTTATTAAAGGATATTGTAAAAAATCCAGATCAAGGAATTAATAACCTATCAATGCTCACGGCTGCAGAAGAAAAAATGGTATTGCAGTCTTTCAACACTACCGAGGTAGCATATCCTAAAGACAAGACGTTGGTGGATTTATTCGGAGAGCAGGTTGTAAAAACTCCAAATGCGATTGCTATAGTGTTCGAAGGTTTGGAACTTACCTATCAGGAGTTAGATCAAAAATCCAATCAGTTAGCACATTATTTGCGTTCTAAAGGAATCAAGGCAGAGAGCTTAGTAGGTATTTGTATTGATCGTTCCTTAGAAATGATGATAGGAATTTTAGGGATTCTGAAAGCAGGAGGTGCTTATGTACCGATTGATCCAAAATACCCATCAACAAGAATAAATTATATTATTGATGATGCAGCTATTGACTTTGTATTAAGTAGTTCTGATGCAATTGAAGCCTTGCAACATAAAGAAGGTCTTGAGATTGTTTTATTAGATAGTGATTGGGGAATTATTGCCAAAGAGTCTTCTTCAGGACTAGCTAAGACAGTTACTCCAGAAAATTTGGCGTATGTGATCTACACTTCGGGTAGTACAGGAAACCCTAAAGGGGTAATGAATGAACACTCTGGAATTGTAAATCGTCTGTTATGGGCTCAGCAAGAGTATGATTTACAGCCAGAGAAAGATGTTGTGTTGCAAAAAACTACATTTTGTTTTGACGTTTCTGTATGGGAGTTGATATGGCCTGTATTAACAGGAGTAAAATTAGTCTTTGCACATCCAGAAGGACATAAAGATGGTAATTATTTAAAGAATGTTATTGATGATCAACGTATTACCACTATGCATTTTGTGCCATCGATGTTATGGGTTTTCTTACAGGAAGTAGAAGCAGGTGACTGCAGTTCTCTTCGCCAGGTGTTATGTAGTGGTGAAGCATTATTACCAGATCATGTAAATCTATTTAAAGAGAAATTTCCAGAGGTACGTTTAGACAATTTATACGGTCCTACAGAGGCAGCAATCGATGTAAGTTCCTGGAGCGTTCCTAAAGAAGCTAAAAAAGTAACCGTAGTTCCTATTGGTAAACCAGTAGCCAATACTAGTTTATATATCCTTAATTCTGAATACAAACCTTTACCGATTGGTGTTGCAGGAGGTTTGTATATCGGAGGAATACAAGTATCAAGAGGGTATTTGAATAAAGAAGAACTTACCAGAGAACGCTTTATAAATAACCCTTTTGCAGAAGGAGAACGATTGTATTATACGGGAGATTTAGCAAAATGGCTACCCGACGGAAATATCGAATATATCGG
The DNA here is from genome assembly GCF_040786235.1 of Aquimarina discodermiae. NCBI lineage: Bacteria > Pseudomonadati > Bacteroidota > Flavobacteriia > Flavobacteriales > Flavobacteriaceae > Aquimarina > Aquimarina discodermiae. Next base: position 7,537 of record NZ_JBFMKP010000006.1, on the reverse strand, counting down.
TAGAGAAGATGACCAGGTTAAAATACGTGGATATCGTATCGAATTAGGAGAGATCGAACAAGTATTAAATGAAGTTTCAGGAATTACACAATCAGTAGTTTTAGCCAGAGCAGATAAAGAAGGAAATAAACGATTGATAGGATATGTAGTTGCCGAGGGTGAATTTAATAAAGAAGAAGTTCAAAATAAGTTAGTGTCAGAACTTCCCGAATATATGGTTCCACAGTTATGGGTTTCTTTGGATGAAATTCCATTAACTAGTAACGGAAAGGCGGATAAGAAGAATCTTCCAGATCCTGATATGTCTACAATGTCTACCAAAGCCTATGTTGCTGCAAGTACTGCTACTGAAACACAATTGGTAAGTATATGGCAGGAGTTATTGGGTATTGATCAGGTAGGTATACATGATGATTTCTTTGAGTTAGGTGGTCATTCGTTACTAGCGACCCGTTTGGTATCTATGATTCGTAAAGAGTTATCGGTAGAAATTCTGATCAGAGATATTTTTACGTATTCATCGATAGCAGAGTTGTCATTGCATATTACTACAAGTACCAACACTGCTTTACTACCTCCCGTTGTAGCAGGAGATCGTTCTGAGCGTGTTCCGTTATCGTTTAGTCAGCAACGTTTGTGGTTTATCGATCAGTTAGAAGGAAGTGTTTCTTATCATATGCCTATTTTACTATGTATTGATGGTGGATTGGATATAGAAGCATTATCGGCTTCCTTAAAAGAGGTGGTAAACCGCCATGAAGTATTACGTACAGTTATTAAATCAGATAACGGAGTTGCTTACCAAGAGGTGCAGTCTGCAGAGGATTGGTCATTAGAGGTGATAAAGCTAAATGACTCTGATGATGTTACAGCGCTATTACAGTCTGCTATTGCCACACCATTTGATTTGTCGAGCGATTATATGTTACGAGTATGTTTGTATGACAAAGGCGATGATGCATATATTTTATCGGGAGTGATTCATCACATCGCTAGTGATGGTTGGTCAGAAGGTGTTTTTGTAGAAGAATTTACCAGATTATATCAATCTTATTCGTCAGGTATTGCTTCAGATTTATCACCATTATCATTACAGTATATTGATTATGCGTTATGGCAACAGGAATATGTAGAAGGTGAAGTTTTAGACTCACAGTTATCCTACTGGCAAGAACAGTTATCAGGAGTTAGTCCGTTAGACTTACCTACAGACTATCAACGTCCTATCGAGCAGAGTACCAAAGGTTCGAGATATTCTTTTGAGGTAGATACTGATTTGCAGGATGACTTACAAAAGATTGCTCAGGAAGAGGGAGTTACTATGTTTATGTTATTGTTATCGGTTTTCAAGGTATTGATGTATCGTTACAGTGGTCAGGATGATATTTGTGTAGGTACTCCGATTGCAAATCGTACTCAGGAGGAGACCGAAGGCATGATCGGTTTCTTTGTAAATACTCTTGCACTGCGTAGTGATGTAGGAGCGGTTGCTACTTTCAAAGAGTTTTTACAGCAGGTAAAGGCGACGACTTTATCGGGTTATGATCACCAGCATGCTCCTTTCGAGAAGGTGGTAGAACATGTTGTAGAGACTAGAGATATGAGCATCAGCCCATTGTTCCAGGTCATGTTCTTATTACAGATCAAATCAGAAGTTAAAGATTTACAATTAGGAGATATTCAAATTGCACCTTACGAAGGTTTTGATAGAGGGCTTTCTAATTTTGATCTGACTCTTATGGCAGAAGAAAGTGATGCAGGAATTACTTTTGATTTAGAATATTGTACCGATCTGTTTACCGAGGCAACGATCCAACGTATGTCTCTGCATTTTGAAGCGTTGTTAAAAGGAATTATTGCTAATAGAGAGTTATCGATTACAGAGCTTTCTATGATTACAGCTCTAGAACGTTTTGAGCTGTTAGAGACATTTAACGCTACTCAAACTGAAGAAATTACTACGACGTTGGTTGATTTGTTTGCTGCTCAGGTAGAGAAAACTCCAGACGGTACTGCATTGGTGTATGAAGATAGGGTACTTACCTACCGTGAGTTGGATGAAGTTTCTAATCGATTAGCCAACTATTTACTAGAGAATCATGCGATCGAGATAGAAGATTTTGTAGGAGTGAAGCTGGATCGTAGTGATGATTTGATCATCAGCTTACTGGCGGTTATGAAATCAGGAGGGGTGTATGTTCCTATCGATCCTAATTATCCAGAAGAACGTATTTCATATATAGAAAAGGACAGCAATTGCAAGGTGATTATCGATTCAGATACTCTTACAACCTATAAAGCAACCGAAGAAGACTATTCTGTAGCACTTCCGAATATATCTTTATCAGAGGATCACCTTGCTTATATTATTTATACTTCGGGATCTACCGGTAAGCCAAAGGGAGTACTAATAGAACACAAAGGAATTGTAAATACCATTACATCACAAATAAAAGAGTTTGATATTACTTCATCCGATGCATGTTTACAGTTCTCGAGCGCTTCTTTTGATGCTTCGATATGGGAAATTTTCATGGCACTGTTAAGCGGAGCCAGTTTACATGTGATCGAAGAAACCATAAAAGGAGATGCTGATTTATGTGCTCATTTTATTAATAAGCACCAAATTACATGGACGATACTTCCTCCGGCATTTTTAAAATTAGTAGATGTTAGTCAATTAAAAAGTTTAAAAACCTTGGTTACTGGTGGAGAAGAAGCACCTTTAGAAAAGGTGATCGAGTTTGCTAAACAAGGTCGTTATGCCAATGCATATGGCCCAACAGAAGCGAGTATTTGTATTACCATCTTTACAGGTGAAGTTACTACCAAAGTTCCTATCGGAAAACCGATCAATAATACTCGTATTTATATTCTTTCTGATGATCTAAAGATTCAACCTATAGGTGTTGTGGGAGAGTTATGCGTTGCAGGAACGGGATTAGCCAGAGGTTATCATAATCAAGAAGAATTGACTGCCGAGAAGTTTGTAGCCAACCCATTTGTTTTTGGTGAGCGTATGTACCGTACAGGGGATTTAGCCAAATGGCTACCCGATGGTACTATCGAATTTATAGGTAGAAAAGATGATCAGGTAAAAATACGAGGGTATCGTATCGAGCTGGGAGAGATAGAGAATGTAGTATTGGGGTTAGATTCGATCACGACTTGTTGCGTGCTGGCTAATACCGATGCCCAGGGAACAAAGCGTTTGGTTGCCTATGTAGTAGCAGATGATTTTGATAAGGAAAAGATACAAGAGACCTTAAAAAATAAGTTACCCGAGTATATGGTACCTCAGTTATGGGTTGAGTTGGATAGTATGCCACTGACCAATAATGGTAAGATCGATAAAAAGAGCTTGCCAGATCCAGATACCTCAGAATTATCAAGTCAGGAATATGTGGTACCAGTTACTACTACCGAGCATAAGTTGGTTGCTATCTGGCAGGATCTGCTAGGTGTAGAACGCGTAGGTATTTATGATGATTTCTTCGAGTTGGGAGGTCATTCGTTACTGGCGACCCGTTTGGTATCGATGATTCGTAAAGAGTTGGAGGTAGAGCTTGCCATCAGGGATGTTTTTGTGTATTCGAAACTGGTAGATTTAGGAAGGTATCTCGAGAAACAATCTACGGGAACTACATTGCCAGCGATTACGACACAAGAGCGTTCAGATCGTATCCCATTATCCTTTAGCCAGGAACGTTTATGGTTTATTGATGAATTACAAGATAATAGTATAGAATACCATATTCCATTTAATTTAAGGTTATCAGGAGCTTTAGATATCCAAATATTAGAAACTAGTTTTAGAGAGATTGTATCGCGTCACGAAGTGTTACGCACGGTGATTAAGTCAGAAGACGGAGTAGGATATCAGGAGGTACGATCTGCAGAAGCGTGGAGCTTGGACGAAGTTACTATAGCATCGCAAGAACTCTTAGGACAAGATATTTCGCAATTTATTGCGCTACCTTTTGATTTATCTAAGGATTACATGCTTCGAGTTCGCTTGTATCATTTAGAAGAGGATCAATATATATTATCAGGAGTTTTCCATCATATTGCCAGCGATGGTTGGTCTAATGGTTTGTTGATCCAGGAGTTTATGGAGTTATACAAGGCATTATCAACTTCACGTACTCCTGCTTTAAAATCCTTACTGATTCAATATGCCGATTATGCCTTATGGCAACGCAAGTATATCGAAGGAACTGTTTTAGACCAGCAGTTATCGTATTGGGAAGATCAGTTAACAGGTGCAGTGCCTTTATCTTTACCGACTGATTACCCTCGTCCAGAGGTGCAGAGTAATGAAGGAGCGAGTCTTTCTTTTACATTAGATAAAGCATTGAGTGCTTCGTTGCAAACACTTTGCCAGCAAGAAGGAGTAACGATGTTTATGACATTACTGGCAGCTTTTAAGGTAGTGTTGTCACGTTATAAGGGTCAGGAAGATATTTGTATAGGTACTTCTATTGCCAATCGTCCTCAGGAAGCATTAGAACATATGATTGGCTTCTTTGTAAATACATTGGCGCTACGAAGTGATCTAAGTGGTAATCCAACATTCCTGGATTTCTTGTCCAGAGTAAAACAGATGACCTTAGATAGTTATGACAATCAGGATGCTCCATTCGAGAAGGTAGTAGATCGTGTGGTCGAGGATCGTGATATGAGTAAGAATCCATTATTCCAGGTGATGTTTAGTTTAGATAACATGCCAGAGGAAGAAGAATTGGAGATAGAAGGATTAACCATCGACTCTTTTACTCAGGATGATGGTGCGATACAATTTGATATGTCTGTTGATGTAGTAGATACTGGCGAAGGTATTGAAGTTAGGATAGGCTATTGCACTGCTTTGTTTAAAGAAGCTACAATCGCCCATATGGCTTCCCACTACGAGGAGTTGTTACGTAGTATTGTCAAGAATCCATCAGAGACAATTAGGGATTTATCGATGCTTACCGCCCAGGAAGCAGGTCAGGTCTTGCATTTGTTTAATGCTACCGAGGTATCGTATCCGTTAGAAGAGACTTTTGTAAGCCTGTTTGAAGCACAGGTATCCAAAACTCCTGATGCAATAGCAGTAAGTTTTGAAGGCGTTGATCTAAGTTATAAAGCATTAGATGAAGCTTCTAACCAACTGGCACATTACCTGTGCTTACAAGGGGTAAAAGAAGATGCGTTGGTGGGTATTTGTGTAGAACGTTCTTTTGCAATGCTGATTGGTATTGTAGGTATTTTAAAAGCGGGCGGTGCTTATGTCCCTATCAAGCCAGATTACCCTGCATCGAGGATCCAGCATATTTTAGGCGATACCCAGAGTACGGTAGTGATTACCGATACTACCAGTGATCAGTTGATTACAACGAGCTATCCAGATGTGACGACAGTTGTTGTAGACTCAGAGGATGCTGTATATGCAGAACAGCCAATAACTAGTGTAAATGTTACTATTGCTCCTTCTTCCTTGGGGTATGTTATTTACACCTCGGGTAGTACCGGTACTCCCAAGGGAGCTATGATCGAGCATAGTGGTATGCTTAATCACTTGCTACTAATGATCGATGAGTTGGATATGGACAGTGATAGTGTTGTTGCTTTTACAGCACCTTTTACGTTTGATATTTCTGTTTGGCAGTTGTTAAGTGGTTTACTTACCGGTGGTCGTATGGTGATCTACAGTGAGGAGATGATTTTAGATCCATTGGTATTACAAGGATCCTTACATGATGATGGAGTAAGCATTTTACAATTAGTTCCATCTTATGTATCCGGTTTATTAGATATTGATTCGATCAAGGACTTACGTCATTTACAATACTTTTTAGTTACTGGCGAGGCAGCCCATCATTCGTTGTTAGAGAAATGGTTTTCTCGTTATCCAGAGATTCCAGTGGTGAATGCGTATGGTCCAGCAGAGGCATCCGATGATGTTAGTTTAAATATCATGAAGGAGTGTCCGGCAGAGGGTATTGTTCCTATCGGAGTTCCTGTAGCCAATATGGATATCTATGTGGTTGATGATAAGAATCAGTTATGTCCTATAGGAGCAGTAGGAGAGTTATGGGTAAGTGGAGTTGGTGTAGGAAGAGGATATGTAAATGATCCAGAGAAGACGGCCAATAGTTTTATAGCTAATCCATTTAAGGATAGTGGGTATAAAGTCTATAAGACCGGAGATTTAGGGCGATGGTTACCCGATGGTAGTTTAGAGTTTATCGGTAGAAAGGACAATCAGGTAAAGATACGTGGTTATCGTATCGAATTAGGCGAGATAGAGAATGTACTATCCGGATTAGAAGGTGTTGAGAGTTGTTGTGTACTAGCGAGTCCAGATAGTGATGGTAATAATCGTTTGGTAGGTTATGTGGTTAGTGAAGGAGGCTTTGATAGTCAGCAATTACAAGATGGCTTAAAGCAACAGTTACCAGAATATATGGTTCCAGGTCTTTGGGTTGCGATGGATGAGTTACCGTTAACCGCTAATGGTAAGATTGACCGCAAGAGCTTACCCGATCCCGATATGTCAGAGCAATCGAGTAAGGGTTATGTAGCAGCAAGAAATACTACCGAGGAGAAGTTGGTAGGGATCTGGCAGGATTTATTAGGCGTAGAGCAGGTAGGAGTATATGATGATTTCTTCGAATTAGGAGGACATTCATTATTGGCTACCCGATTGATTTATATGGTTCGTAAAGAGCTGGATGCAGAGATAGCGATCAAGGATGTGTTTATGAACACCGTTCTTTCTGATCTGTCTGCCTATATCGGAGGAGGTTCAGAAGAGGAAGGATTACCAGCTATTGTAGTGGGTGATCGATCAGGACGTATCCCATTATCGTTTAGTCAACAACGTCTATGGTTTATCGATGAGTTAGAGGGTAGTTTACAGTATCATATGCCTATTGTATTACGTATCGATGGTGCATTAGATATCGAAGCGTTGTCGAGTTCCTTCAAAGAGATAGTCAACAGACATGAGGTATTACGTACGGTGATCAAATCAGAAGATGGAGTTGCTTACCAGGAGGTGATGTCTGCAGATGCATGGAGTTTAGAAGTGGTACGTTTAGATAGTACTACCGATATGGAATCTTTATTACATTCGTATGTTTCTATTCCTTTTGATTTATCGAGTGATTATATGGTACGTATGTGTTTATATGATCCGGGAGATGGTTCTTATATTCTTGCAGGAGTGATTCATCATATTGCCAGTGATGGTTGGTCAGAAGATGTTTTTGTACAGGAGTTAGGAGTATTGTATAGTTGTTATTCACAAGGTAAGACCTCTGATTTAGCAGCTTTACCGTTACAGTATATTGATTATGCTTTATGGCAACGTAAGTATATCGAGGGTGATGTTTTAGAGGCCGAGTTATCGTACTGGCAGGATCAGTTGGCAGATGTTACTCCATTGGCTTTACCGACCGATTACCCACGAGGTTCAGTTCGTAGTACAGTAGGATTACGACATGAGTTTGAGTTGGATAGAGAATTGAGTGCTTCGTTACAGGATGTTTGT
>NZ_JBFMKP010000059.1:0-6084 GCF_040786235.1 Aquimarina discodermiae | reverse complement strand
TTAGCATAAGATATCATAGATAGGTTTTTAGATTAATAAATTGAAATTCAGTACTTTAATTTACTAAAAACTTATCTTTTTTGCTACAAAAAATCCTCTAAATATTAATCGAACTCAGGTTTAAAGATGATAAAAACACCCGCTGCGCAAAGTCTCCTGACTTTGAGTCCTATTATTTCACTATGTTTTCAAAGAAAATTGTTATTTATATTTTCTGCTATAGCTAAATTAAAACCATCATCAATCAAAACGATTTCCGTGAGTCAGGAGACTTTGTAAAGCCCATTTATCTTTTAACTATTCTATGATTTGTAATGGTCTGTTGTTCTGTTTTAAAAATATTATTTACTTAATTAGATATAAATATTTTGTTATAACTATAGTTTTGATATTGCTTCCTCCAAAGCGTTATGCCTTTCCTGAAAAAAATTCACATCATAACTAGGGAATATCTTGGGAAATCTTTTAATTATTATTTTCATTTGATGCAAAACTCCTTCGGCAGAAGTTACTAATGTGCCCTCTTTGTATAAATCTAAAAAAGGGCAAGGACCAGTAGCGTATTGAGCACCGTATTCTTCGTAAATAGGTTTGTAGTTTCCTAATTTTTCCACAATTAAGTCGGTATCTATATAAAAATATTGCCAATAATAGACTGCATTGCATTTCATCATAGATTCATAATATTCATCTAACGACATATTCATTGGAAACCAAATACCAGAATCATAAAAATAAATAGGGCAAGGATACACACCTTCTTCTCGAAGAAAACAACCAAATGTACCGTCATCACCATGACCTGATTTATGAAAATAGTTTAGCTTTGGTAAAAACTCTTCGTAAATAGCCTCATCTTTTGGGTTTGGATTGTTTTTAAATGCTCTATTTCCTGAATTGTATGTATCCCAAAAATGAGAAGGCGAGCCAAGTGCAGAAGCAAAACCATGTATTTGATACCCCCCCCACAAATAATCATTCTTGTCATCTGTATTAGAAATATCCCAATCCAATATTAAAGAACCTAATTTAATAAACTTTTCAAAATCTATTTCAGGCAATTCTAGTTTTAAAATCTTATTAGCTCTTCTCAAGCTTCTTTCCATATTTCTATATTGACCTAACTCTATTTCCTCTTGCAGAGTATTTTTATTTACTCTTATTTGTTTATTCCCACCTATTTCTGATAAAAACTTGCTAAATAATTCTAACATACCTTTTATGATGATTAAAAAATTGCTTTTTCTGAATCAATTAATATTTCTATTTGATCTATTCCCGTAGTCAATATCCCTTTATCTTTTCTATTTTCGTAGTATTTATTCATTCTTATTTCAAAATTATCTTGGTCATTAAACCAACCATTAGCTTTCCTCTCCTCAGTAATTGCTTTAGCAAATTTTTTATCTACCCCTAACTTATCACTTAATAATTTTTCTCCTAAGTCATTTATATTGAAAGGCATTGCAGGTTTACCTTGTGAAAAAGTAGCATTACCTTTATCTATAATTGCTTTATTTACATCATTATCCTTATAGCTACCCCATTCTACTTTTAATTGTGTTGGGAAATATTTGTCATTTTCATTATCCGTATTATTATAATAATCAATTACTGTAGTCTTATACCACATTATTCTATGTTTCTCTTTCAATACCTCTTTTCCTTTGCTTTCTGCCTGTACTTCCATATTCGAGTTTATCACTCTTGTGATAGGTACTAAATTCCAAGTTACACCAGGACCATGTATGTTATCATTAAGCATATGACCCCGTATATATATACCTTTTCTAATCTCTTCTACGTCTTGTGCATAACTCCAACCTGTCGGTTTTTGATATGGACTACTTCCCGTAGTATTACCCGCTATCCAAGTAAGTGGACTAGCTTCGACATGTACGGGCCTACCTTTACTATCTTGTTTAGAAGTTACTTTTGTTTTAACAGCAGTGGGTACAACTTTATCTTCAAATTTAATCGCCTTAAATAACTTACCCAATTTTAATAATACCTCATCCTGTTTTTTATTCTTTTCTTTTATTTTCTTATCATTTGCTTCAATTTTCTTGGTATTGTCTCCCGTAGCGTTTAGCAATTTAACTCGTTTATTTTCAAGTTTACTTAATTGAACATTTATCGGCAATACTTCTTTTTTGTAATATGTTAAACCTGCTTCAACATTTTCTCTTTCTGAGTCTGTTTCCGCTAAATTCTTTGCATTATTTAAATGATTTTCAACATGATCATCTTTACTATGCATATACAATTCATCCCTATCACCTTTTTCTTTAAAATAAAGTGTATGCTGTTCATTCTCCACACTTGTAAATGGCACTTCATCTTCCCATATATCTATATTTTTATTAGATACATTATCAGAACCTTCCTTCTCCTTCTTTTTCTTCTTCCCAAATCCAAGTTTACGCCATATCTTTTTACCGGCCTTTTTGATTTTGAGCCATAGTTTGGTTAGTGCTTTTTGTACACGTTTTCGTACTTTACGAACCAATCCTAATACTTTGTTGGCCAGCCCACCAATCCCCAATACAGAGGCTAGTAAACTTAGGATATAATTTACTCCCTTTCTTTTTTTCATCGCCAAAAAAAGAAACAAAAAAGTCTAGGCTTACGAAACTTTATCTAAATTTTTTGTTCAATCCCTGAATTTCAGAAACTCGCTTCGCTCAAACAGTCTGAAATTCTACAGGATTTTCACTTCAAATTTTACGATAAACTTTCGATAGGCCGAAAAAAACTATTGAAACAAAATTTAAATATAATTCAAGAAGGTGTCGATAACATATAGCTATAAATACAAATAGTAATAATAATTACTGTACACATTATCGTTGTTGTTTACTTGTCAAAGGTGTCGCTGCATACGGAAAGTCCATATAGGTATAATCTGCTTTTATTAACAGTTTTCCTGCCATACCACTAATTTTAAAACCATCGAAACCTTTTAAGATAAAAGCTTTACCTATTGGAGTATCTTGCAGATTCGTAAAAAGATTGCTTTGTACACTCTGTGATGAAGAAAACAAGAGGCTTTTACCTTTTTGTATCACAGGAATTGTGGCAAGAGGGCTTACACTACCTCCTTCGTGCTCAAAAGTCATTTGTGCAAATCCTTCTATCGCTGCTGCCTTAGTAATATCATATGCTACATAATAGGCATGTACCAAAATAACCTGATTCGCTTTTGCAGGGATAAGCTCCAGATGGTTATTCTCTGCCCCCATCAAATTTAATTTGACTAAGATCTATAGTGGTACTTAAGGTTTCTTTTTTTTGCCCTAGCAATAGAGTTTCTGCACTACCATCGCTACCATTGCCGATGGTATCAAATAAATCGGCAAAATCACTTTGGTCGGGTTTATACCCGTTTACCCATTTTTCTTTTAATTCTTCTATGGTTTGTACTGGCATGTTGTTCTGTTTTATAAGAAGTTAGTATTCTTTTTTTTTAGACTTTATCTTTATAGTGATTATAGTATTCATACTGTTGTACCAATACCTCATGAATTTCTGTCCAATTGTGTTTTTAAACTATGCACCCAATTCTTTTACATCCTTCGAAACTATAGCTAACGCTGTTGCCAAAGAGTCTGGGTTTACTAACTTACAAGCATCTATATTTAAATCTGCTAATGCATCATCATAACTTGACATACTCATTATAGATACTACTGTTGTATTTCTTAACTGTTTTAAATACATTTCATAGTCCTTCTGTTTTTTACATTCGACAGCAACTTTTAAAAGCTTTATAAATCCTTTTGGATTTTGCCCAGTATACACATCTGGTGTTTCAATAAGTGGTTTAAACATCGTATCTCCCAGTATTTCTTCAAAATCATCACCAATTGATTTCATTACTGTATCATACGTCGATATTCCTTCTCCATTTATTTTCCAGTAACCTCTTACCTGATTATCAAATGAATGCCAAGCTTCTTTTTCTAATACTTTTAGCACATTCTCCTTTGATACAGCTATTTTATTTTTAGCCTGAGTTCCAATAAATATACTTAACACTTCTTTACTTACATAAGATTGATTGTTCACATAACTTTCAATTGTCTTAAGAGCTTCCTCGGGCTCCACCAAAGAATCTATTATTGGGATTCCTGTCAAATGATGCTCTAAATTTGCTTCTTCCCATAGAGACCTTGAAACAATGTTTGCATAACTCCAGCGAGAAAAACTTTCATCTATTTGATCCCAAAAATGCTCGGGCACTTTCTTTGCTGAAGGAATTTCAGCATACATAAGATTCATAGTATCCTTTAACTCCTCTATTTCTGTAGTAAAATACGCTGCACTACGTAACCACATTGCCCTAGGAAGTGAAGCTAATTGATCACATACAAATTCTGGACTATAAGAGTCACTATTATATATATAGACTAATGGTGATACTTCGATTTCTCTACCCGGCCACAAATGTATAGCCAAAATACCATCAGAATCCCTTGCTATAGGTAAATAAGAAGGTGAAGCAATTCTGCATAGCCTGGCGATAACCTCTTTTAACATTTCACCTTCTACAGGTTCCATCATCAAATTTTTTATAGCTTGCCTGTTTATTAAATCTAAGATTTTCTTTGCCGAACTATTTACGAATTCAAATGCAGTTTTATTCATTTCTTTATAATCTTATCTATCTTTTAACCCTTCTATGGTTTGTACTGGCATGTTGTTATATTTTATAAGAAGTTAGTATTCTTTTTTTAGACTTTATCTTTATAGTGATTATAGTATTCATACTGTTGTACCAATACCTCATGAATTTCTATCCAATTGTGTTTTTCTGACAGGTAAATAGCGGCCTCCCACATAGGTTCTATAGCTTTACTACCGGCTTGCCCAGCCCAATAACTAGCTGTTACTAAAGCATCCCAAGCACCATATGGATCATTATACTCAGTATCCAATATTGCCGCTGCTTCTGCATGTTTTTCTCCCATATAGCCTCTTTTACGAACTCGTAAATCCTGGATAGCTTCGTACAATGGATGCTCTAATACTTCTTTAGAAAAATCATTTTTTAAATCGGGATTTATATCGAATTCATCTATTATTCCTAAGATAGACCTTGAAGAGTCAGAACCCGGATCCGGTATGATCCCAAAGCCTAAACTTAAAGCATCAAAACCATGTGGTAAAATTAAACTTTTCCAAACATGTCTTTCTCTTCTTTTAAAGCCTCCATCATAATCTATATATGCCCTTTCTGCTATAGCATTATATATTCTATTCTTCCATATCCCATAATCCATTTCTTTGAATTTTGGATAATATTTTCGTTCGCTATTCATTTGAAGAATTAATTCCGAATAAGCTTTTTGTTGAGGCGTATTATTATAATAATTCCAAAAATCTATATAAATTTTACCCTCATAGCCTTCAACAGCATTTTCTATAAATTGTGAATTGTTCGGATTAGATATATATTCATAAAAGAACTCAAAAGAATTTATACCGTTCGTATATTCTCTATACGGAAAAGACGCCTCTAATAATTCTGCTTTTTTAGGTAAAAAATGATCATTTATTAGTTTTATATTTTTTATAAATTTTATATTATTTAAGATCAAAAATGTTTTTAAATTAGCTGCTACAGTTACCCCATCGGAGTTATTAATTTGAACTATGCTTGATTCGTTGATTCTATTTCTGGGATCTAGTCTTACAGCAAAATTATTATAAGCTTCAAAAGCAAAAGGCATAACAGACCAATATCCTTTTTTAAAAATTTTCACTAACCTTTCATTTTCCTGATCGCAAGTGAAATCAATAGCAAACAGGGACTTTAGCTCTTTTTTATTTTTATATAATTCTTTTAAATCCTGATGTATATTATTCAACTTCATATTACCTTATTGGTTTTACTATTTTTTCAATCCAAATTTCTTTTGCTTTACTTTTTAACTCTCTTATTTTAGATGCATGAGTTCCTATATCACCATCAAACGTACTTTTACTTAATGCTGCTTTAACAGTTTCTATTCCTGATAACAAAGCACTCTCATAAGCTTTTTCACCGGTAGTGTTAATTCGTTTTAAAATTTCAGCTTCCAT
>NZ_JBFMKP010000058.1:0-9097 GCF_040786235.1 Aquimarina discodermiae | reverse complement strand
AATTTAAAAGACAGTACTCCTCTTAGAGATTTTTTCCATAGAATAAATTTTAGAAAAGGAAGAGTCTCTGCTATTACAGCAACAGCTAGAAAACTTGCTATAATCATCTGGAATATGATTGTCAAGGCTAAACCATATCAAAATCCAGAAGGATACTTATACCTTGACCAAAAAAGAAAACTTGGACTCGTCAAAAGAATTAAAAAACAAATTGATAAATTTGACATCAAACCAGAAGATCTTGAATTTAAAACCTACTGATTTTCAACAAAGAAAATTGACGTTAGTCAGAATTATGAAGATTTGCATGAACTCTATACAGAAAGTGCTAATTGGCAAAAAATTGGCCGATTAGTAGCAGAAAAGGAGTTTATTATTATGGAACAATATGCCTCTATTTTAAATAATGAAACTGCTAAAGAAAAATACCTTCGATTACTTAAAGAACAGCCCGAAATCATACAAAAATCTCCGCTAAACTATATTGCATCCTACCTCGGTGTTACAAGACGAACGTTAAGTAGAATTAGAAAAGAAATATCTTAATGCTATTTGAGGACAAAAAGCATAGCATAAGAGCAATTTTATTTCCTTTGATAGTTTGGTTGCTATTTATTAATAAAGATAATTTTGGTTTTTATATAGGTGTCTTGCTTATCCTTTTTGACCTTGTCATTTTAGCAATAGATGCTTATTCTGAAAAAAAAATAGTAGGCAGTTTATGGGAGGGTTACCAAAATGGGAATACATAAATACACCTTTTTTCTAATGGTTTTCACTTTGCAGCTGCTGGATTACTATTAGCAACACGAATTAGTGTGACTGAACACGGATTATTGTTAAGCACAGTGAATAATTATAACTAAAGGACAAGAGTTATTAAATCTTATTGCGGTCAATATTATTCCAGGTGCAATATTATTGGCACTACTTCATTTATTTTTAATATTTCCGAAAGGAATAAAAATTTGGACTAAACTAAAATGTTGCTAATGCTAGGTGAAAATAGTAACAGTTATGTAATACGATCTGAAATGAATATAAGTCTAACCCTGTTATGTTTCCAAAAAAGTCCGTACTAGTTCCGCCTCGCTTTTGTGTTGATGATTATTATACTTTAGAAATAAAGGAGGTATGCTCTCTATTAGAGGGACTAAACTATATTTTCTAATTGGCATTAAATCAATAGGTTGTTTTACAAAAAAAACGGAATAGAGGAAGTCAATTGGTCAATGACCTGGAGTTGTTAAAAAAACCGCATATGTTTTTTGAATACGGAAAGCTTAAAAACGCAGGTGGGATAAATTTTGAAGCTCACGGAGAATGGGGTGTCAAGGCGTATTGCGTATAGGAACTTCTCTCCATGCATTTTCATTAGTTAAAAAAGGTTCCTGAGCAGTTAAGTGCCACCACATATTTCACAGATAAAGAGAGATAGCGCTGACCTTTTAAGGTTTACGTAAGGATAATTTGAATATGTAAATATAGAGATCGTGCAAAATCTAACGAATATATAGATTATCAAATTACTTCAGATACAAAAAAAACAGGAAAATCAACAACTCTTTATTTGAACTTATCTAAATAGCTGAAGCTTCCCAAATTTAAAGTAATGCTCAAAATTTAAGCAAGATTGATAAAATCGGATATATAATAAAGGGGAGCAATAAGATGTTTTAGAATAATGAAATTATAAATTCTAAAATTACAGTTTTTATAGACTTGAATAAAGAAGAGGAGTATATATCATTAAAGCTGTTAAGTCAATTCTAAAAACAAAAATATACTCTTGATGGTATGTTTTGAAGTTTGTATGCTTTTATTTGGATTTAACAATGTTCGATTGCATCACGATTTGGAGTCCTTAAAAAGTATTTAAAGGTTCTAATGTAAAATTGGATAAAGAAGGATTAGAGCTTTTTAACTGTTCCTTAAGGTGTATCTTTGGCGAATTACATATCTGACGGTAAATCTAACGTAAATGTTCTTTAAGAAGATAAATCACCGTTATAAACTCTTTTAAGTCAAGTTTTCATAAATAATTAAAATATCTAACAATTAACCTATACTAAATAGCCTAAAAGTGGATTATAAATTTCTCAAAAATTTTATTGTGCAAGGGTAAAATTGATCATGGTAATTCTTCTTTTGAGATCATTTTTTTTTTCTAATCTTTTAAATTAAAACAGATTTTCACAAAAAAGTACAGGAATTACCATAATATTTTAACGTTATACGCTGAAATTTAACCTTTAAGTCAAATAGATATCAACTCTTTAAGATTTTTTCTTTAAATTCACTCATCCATACTTGTCAAAAGAACTAAAATTTTAATATCTTGGAAAAGAAGATTTTAAGTCATTCGATAAGAAAATTAACATAATATTAACTATAGGGCGGAACGAACCTACGAAGGTTTTATTTTATTTTTATATTATCCAATTATGATACTATATTATCCAAATAGTTACTTTTTGTTTGATATGCCAATAATAAATATCAATTTCAACCCGAATTAATAAGCTGAATTAATTAATAAATATCAACTTCATTGCTGAATTAATAATGTAAGAGCAAAATATGGAAACTAAAAATGTTAAATTATTATTGTTGTTAATGATGATTGCGACCCATTTTATGGTCGCGCAACAAAGTGCCATTACTGGTACCGTAACATCATCGTCAAGTAATTTACCCATCCCAGGGGTAAATGTTATTGTTAAAAATACTACAAACGGGGTCCTTACGGATTTTGATGGTAATTATACCATTCAAGCATCTCAAGGAGAAGTTTTGGTATTTTCATTTCTTGGATTAAAGACTGTCGAAATAACCGTAAGTGGCAATGACAGGGTAAATATAGAAATGGAAGAAGATTATTCTGAGTTACAAGAAGTCGTTATTGAAGGATATCGGACTGTAGCCAGAGCAAAATCTGTTGTTGCTAGTGTAATGCTTACTTCTGATGCATTAGAAGCTAGGCCACAGGCAAGTTTTGTAACATCACTATCTGGTCAGGTTGCAGGTTTGGATATCGCAACTAATAGTGGACAACCTGGAGCTAATTCCTTGGTGCAAATTAGGGGGGTTGCCTCGATTAATGGTAACACAGAGCCTTTGTTTATAATGGATGGTGTTCCTGTTAATGAGGATAACTTTAGGAGTTTAAACCCTAATGATATAGAATCTATATCAGTTATTAAAGATGCTGCTGGATCTTCTATTTTTGGAAGTAGAGGAGCAAACGGGGTAATTGTTATTAAAACTAAACAAGGTAAAAAGGACTCACCTTTAGAAGTAACTTATACTGGTTCTCAAAGTTTTTCAAGACTTCAAGGGAATGATTATAATTTTATGACTGCTCCAGAATATTTACGTTTTGAACGTGATATATTAGGGTCTGGAAGAGGAGTTGGTATGACCGACGCACAAATTGATGCTACACCAACTACAGATTGGGAAGATGTATTTTTCAGAACAGGTCTTACTCTAAATCATAACTTAGCGTTTAGACAAGGAGGTAAAAACAGTTCTACTTATACTTCTTTAGGGTATATGAGTCAAGATGGAATTCTTAGAAATACAGGATTACAACGTTTTAGTTTTAGAAATAATATTAACGGAAGTTCGGAGAACGGTAAGTTTAATTATAGTACTTCACTAACGGCAAATTACTCTAAAAGTAATACTCAAAATGATGATGAGTCATTTGGGGTAACAACAAACTTTTTCTATGGAGCAAATGCAGGACTTCCTTATATCTCTCCAGATGAATATACAAATGGAGCAGATTTGGCAAATCAAGGATTCTCTCTTGCACTTACTCCGATATATCTAATGGATAGATTGAGAAATTATAACTTTCTTGAAGAAGAGACGAAGGTAGTGGCAGGATTTTCTGCAGATTATGAATTGATAGAAAATTTAACGGCGAAAATTAATGTAGGTATTGATTACGAGCATGAAACTCAATACGAAGCAGTACCGCCAGATGCTTATAGAGCATTAGTTTTTGCACAAGCTGGAAATACTACTCCAGGTTTTCAAGATCAAATTTCAAGAAGAGATGTTTCTATTAACAATAACTTGTCATTAAATTATAATAAATCTTTTTCTGACCATACTATAGATGCTACAGCTTTTCTAGAATATTTTAAAGCACATCGTAGAGGACATGGACATTTTGCAAGAGGTTTAAATCCAAGAACTTTTTCACCAGGTGATGGTAGTGGATATATAAGTGACAATGCAAACAATGATTTCTTTGTAGATGATGCCAGTTCTTTTAGAAATGATGCTGGATTGTTCTCTTATTTTGGAAATCTTGATTATGATTATGCTGGTAAATATGGAGTTTCTACTACTTTAAGACGTGATGCTTCTTATAGATTTTCATCAACAAACAGATGGGGAACGTTTTACTCTATTGGAGCACGTTGGAATATCTCTCAAGAAGATTTTATGTTAAACTCAGCCTTTAACGATTTAAAGTTAAGAGCTTCATACGGTATCTCAGGAAACCAAAGAATTGTTGATGGAGATTACTTTACAGCTCCAGAGCGTTCTGAAACGTTTTTTGGAACTAGTAGTAGTGGTTATGGTAATCTAAACTCTTTAGTGTTAACTCAATTGGGTAATGATACCTTACGATGGGAAGAAGTAGCTCAGGCAAATATTGGTCTGGATTTTCAAGTATTCAATAGTAGATTAAGAGGTAGTTTAGATGTATACCACAAAAAAACAGAAGGGGCATTTCAGTTAGATAGAATATCTGCTATAAATGGAACTACTGGAATTAATGCAAATGTAGGTGATGTAATTAATAAGGGTATAGATTGGGTATTACATTATGATCTTCTTAAAAGAAAAGACCTAACCTTAACACTTAACTTTGTAGGTAACTATAATAAAAATGAATTGGCTAATTTACCTTCTGAAACAGGTGAGATATTAGGAATAGGTAGAAATGGTGGTGGATTACGTGAAAGAAAGCTAGTTCGATATGCAGGGGTGAACCCAGCTAACGGTAATGTATTGTTTTTAGATATAGATGGAAACTTAACAGAAAATCCAAATCCTGATACAGATGCCGTTTGGACAGGTAAAAGTAGAATCCCTGAAGCAACAGGAAGTTTTGGATTTAACCTTAATTATAAAGGATTTTATTTAGATAATCAATGGAGTTTTGTTGTTGGAGTTGATAGAACAGACGTTATTTATTATGAACTTATTAATAATGGTTTTGCTCTTTCTAACTTTCAGTTATCTGCAGACTTGTTTAATGCATGGACTCCAGATAATCGTAGTACCGACATTCCTAGTATAACAGCTTCTAACTCTACTATATTGAGAGATACTAGTGATCGTTTTCTGACTAGTGCAGATTTTGTAAGATTACGTTTTTTAAATTTTGGATATGTTTTTCCTAAAGAATATTTAAAAGGTACTGGTTTATCGAAACTTAAGATATTTAGCTCGGCAGAAAATTTGGTAACATTTACAGAGTGGAGAGGATATGATGCCGAAACACGTGGTGATTTAGAAACGAGAGCATATCCTTCTCCAAGAATATTCTCATTTGGAGTTGAACTAGGATTTTAAAAAAAAAAAGACATGAAAAAAATAATAAAATTTGTATTTTTATTGGCACTTTTTACATCTTGTGAAGACGCCATAGATATTGATCAAGTAGGTAATATTACTACAGATGTGGCGTTTCAGAGCGTCCAAGATTTACAAGAAGGTCTTAATGGACTTTATACCAACTATGATATGGTTCAGGAAATAGCTCATGTATCTACCTTTACAGATGAACTAGCTATTGGATTTAATAGTGGGGGACAAAGAGCAACCGAGTATCAATTTATTTTAGATGCAACTTCTGTTGCTCCTGCAACGTTATGGGTGAGAGGTTATGCAGAAATAAACACTGCTACTCGAATAATTTTGGCAGCAGAAAATGTACCTGTAGAAGATGGAGAGCAAGGTGATTATAATGATATATTAGGACAAGCGCATGCGCTTAGAGCATATTCTCATTTCAAATTATTGTCTTATTTTTCGACAGATATGACGGATGACAGTGCTCTTGGAGTTGTAGCGGTGGATTTTATACCTAGTATAGATGATGCTTTACCACGTAATACTAATGCTCAGGTTTTTGCATTAATTGAAGCTGATTTACAAAGAGCAGAAAATTTAATTGCAGATCAAAGCAATGCTACTTTTGTATCTAAGGATTTTGTTACTGCATTAAGAGCACGTATGGCATTATATCGTGGTCAATATGCTACTGCGGTTACACATGCTCAATCATTACTAGGGAATTATCCTATAGCTGATAGAACAGAGTATACTAACATGTTTTTAGATGTTGATAATACAGAGATTATCTTCAAACTTGAGCGTACTTTAGGGGATGTATTTGATGTAGCAGGTAATCTTGTATCTGGTATAGCGGATCAAAGTAGAGCAGGTGCTAAGTTTGCCTTTACCAATGAAACTATTAACGGAGGAGCATATTTTGAAATTGGAAGATCTTTGTTTAATCTATTAGACACAGATGATATTAGATTTGATGTTAATGTTGGATCAGAGTCAGTAATTTCTGCAGATTATCAAAATGCAGCAGATTTTGAAAACGGAGATGTTTTATTAGTTGGTAAGTACCCTGGGTCTGAAACGCAACCTTTAATGAATGATTTAAAAGTATTTAGATCTTCAGAGATGTTATTAATTTTGGCTGAAGCGGCAGCTGTTAATGGTAATATTAATGGTGCAGCTAATTCTACTGCGGCATATATCAAACAATTACGCGATGCAAGATTTAGTACAGCACAAGTACTACCAGTGTATGCTGATGCAACAGAAGCTTTTGCTGCTGTTTTGAATGAGCGTCGTATAGAGTTTGCTTTTGAAGGACATAGATACCTAGATTTAAAACGTTTAGGAAGTCTTGCCAACCAAGGTATATTAAGAGATCCTTTGGATTGTGCTGATTCTAGAGTGAATGGAGCATGCTCGTTATCTGTGACAGATCATAGATTTACGTTACCTATTCCACAGGTAGAGTTGATTGCTAATCCTACTATGCGAGAACAACAAAACCCAGGTTATTAACCTAAAAAAACAAATTAAGTTATGAAAAAATGTATTTTAAGCCTTGTTGCACTTTGTGCAATATTGGTATCCTGTGAACAGGATAAAGTGATTTTTAGCGAAAGTCAGACTTTTGTAAAGTTTGAAGAATCAAATCAAAGTTTTACTGTTAATATTGGTCAAGCATCTTCTGAAGAAATTCCGGTTATCGTAAGTAGTGTAAGTTCTTCAGAAAGATCCATTTCTGTTGAAGTACTAGAAGAAGAAACCACTTTGGCATCTTCAGAATATACAGTTGGAACGATAGTGATACCTGCGAATTCTTATGAAGGGGTGTTAACCGTTGGTTTTGAAGATGCAGGTGTAGAAGCTTCTACTAGAGTTTTAGTATTGAAAGTACCTACTAGTGCTGATTTTTCTGGGGGTGATCAAACACTAAGTGTAAGCATTAATCAATTATGTCCAGTTGATCCAAATACATTTGTAGGTAATTATACAGTTTCATTTGCCGATCCAATTGGTCTCGATGCAGGAACTTTTAACGGGGGTCTTGCTTTTGCAGATGATGTTACCTACGAACTAGTATTAGACCCAGATAACCCAGCTAGAAGAGTTATGCAGATTGTACACCAACCTAAGTTTTGCAGTGGTAGAGATCCAATTCCTTTTGAAATGGATTTTCTTTGCGGTAATATTATAGTACCATTTCAGCCTGGAGAATGTGTTTGTACTGCTGATGGTAGACCTGATTGGCATGGGCCATCTTCTGTTCCTGGTAGCTATGATATAAATGATGACTCAACATTTATTGTGAGATTTGAGGAAAATGCAGCAGATAACTGTACTTCGTATGATCACCATGAAGCGGAAGTTACTTTTACCAAGGTTCCATAATCGCTATAGTTGTAAAAGAATGGATTATAACTTTGCTAAAGTTAATTAGCAATTATGCTATTTTTGATAAAAAAAAGAGTTTAACAATTATCTCTTAATAATAGTATCAATTATAAAACCACGCCTCTGGCGTGGTTTTTTATTGGTTGAAAATAATGAAATAATGAAATAATGAAATAATGAAATAATGAAATAATGAAATAATGAAATAATGAAATAATGAAATAATGAAATAATGAAATAATGAAATAATGAAATAATGAAATAATGAAATAATAATATCGATCAGTGGTAGTTAAACAGTAGAATGATTGTTATGTATTAAGATCATTAAATATCCTGTTTCTTTTATAAACCTAGTTTTTATGTTAAAAACCAAGGGATTTTCTATAAAAATTTAATGCCATAGTGGACACTATCTCTAAAAGTGTGTAAGTAAAAATACTGAGAGAGTTTGACTTATTTAGAGTCGAATCCTTTTTTCATATATAGTTAAGAACTGATTGAGGATTATACCCCAATGTCTGATCGGCATCGACCATTTTTTAATTGCTTCTCTTGTAGCCAAATATACAGTTTTCATTACAGCTTGGTCTGTTGGGAATGATAATTTGTTTTTGGTGTATTTTCTAATTTTCCCATTGAGGTTTTCAATCAAGTTAGTGGTATAAATGATCTTTCTGATCTCTAAAGGGAACTCGAAGAAAGCGGTAAGTTCTTCCCAATTATCCCTCCAGCTTTTAATGGCATAAGAATATTTAGACTCCCATTTTTCAGCAAAATCATTTAGATAAGCTTTAGAAGCTTCTTTGGTAAGAGCTTTATAAATGAGTTTCATATCCTTAGTAAATGCCTTTTTATCTTTCCACACCACATACCTGTATGCATTACGTATTTGATGGACTACACAGATTTGTGCAGTAGCCTCTGGGAACACATTTTTGATGGTATCTGTAAACCCACTAAGATTATCGGTAGCTGTAATCCCTCATAGCTTTCAAAACCCTTTAGTACTATGCTAACGAAGTCTTACTTTTACACTCTAAATAATTTAAGCTCTTTGTAAGGCCGTTTTTTAAAGTGTTGCTACTTTGTATAAGCACGT
>NZ_JBFMKP010000057.1:0-12902 GCF_040786235.1 Aquimarina discodermiae | reverse complement strand
GTATTCTTTTTTTAGACTTTATCTTTATAGTGATTATAGTATTCATACTGTTGTACCAATACCTCATGAATTTCTGTCCAATTGTGTTTTTCTGATAGATAAATTGCGGCTTCCCACATAGGCTCTATAGCTTTACTACCGGCTTGCCCAGCCCAATAACTAGCTGTTACTAAAGCATCCCAAGCCGCATAAGGGTCATTATATTCTGTATCAAGAATAGCTGCTGCTTCTGCATGTTTTTCTCCCATATAGCCTCTTTTACGAACTCGTAAATCCTGAACAGCATCATATAATATGTGCTTAACAATTTCTTCTGAGAAAACTCTATTTAAATCTAAATCAAACTCGTCGATAATGCTTAATATAGATCTTGAAGAATCTGACGTTGGATTTGGTATGATTCCAAAACTTGTATTTACACTATCAAAACCATGAATCTGAGTTAAACTTTTCCATAGATGTTTTTCTCTTTTTGTAAAATTAGCATCATAATCAATGTAAGCCCTTCTACTTAAAGCATTATACATTCTACTATTCCATAGACCATATTCCGTTTCTTTAAATTCAGGATAAAAATCTTCATTTTGATCTAATTTGTTTATTAAATCACTGTACATTTTTTGATGTGGAGTATGATTATAGTGATTCCAAAAGTCTAAATAAGTAATTTGCATATATCCTTCGTTACCCGTAGCGATTCGTTCTTGATTATCCTGCTCAGCAATATATTGATAAAAAAACTCTAAAGAATCCTCTCCTTTTGTGTATTCTCTATAAAGTAAAGAGACCTCTTCAATTGTATTTTTATTGGCTAAGAAATGATTTTTAACCAATTCTATTTTCTTTAAAAATTTTATATTATTGAGCGGAATGAATGTCTTTAAATTAGAAGCTACGGTAACGCCATCAGAATTATTTATTTGGACTATACTAGATTCGTTTATTTTATTTCTCGGCTCCAATCTTACTGCGAAATTATTATATGACTCAAAAGCAAAAGGCATGACAGACCAATATCCAGATTTGAAAATTTTTATTAATCTTTTATGTTCATCATCACATGTAAAACTAAAAGCGAATAATTTCTTTATTTCTTGATTATCTTGATACAGTTTTTTTAAATCTTGATGTAAGTTGTTCAGTTTCATTATAAACTAGGTTATTTCTTTAACTATTTTTCTTGCCCAAACCTTTTCAGCTAATACTTTTAATTTGACTATTGCTTTATTATGTGTATTAATATCACCATCAAACGTACTTTTACTTAATGCTGCTTTAACAGTTTCTATTCCTGATAACAAAGCACTCTCATAAGCTTTTTCACCGGTAGTGTTAATTCGTTTTAAAATTTCAGCTTCCATAACTTCTACTTCTAAAGCATTTATTCCTTTAACCCCGTTGTGCTAAAGTCTCCTGACTTTGAGCTCTATTATTTCACTATATTTTCAAAGAACATTGTTATTTATATTTTCTGCTATAGCTAAATTAATACCATCATCAATCAAAACGATTTCCGCGAGTCAGGAAACTTTGCGAAACCCATTTATCTTTTAACCCTTCTATGGTTTGTAATAGCCTGTTGTATTTTATAAGAAATTAGTATTCTTTTTTTAGACTTTATCTTTATAGTGATTATAGTATTCATACTGTTGTACCAATACCTCATGAATTTCTGTCCAATTGTGTTTTTCTGATAGATAAATTGCGGCTTCCCACATAGGTTCTATAGCTTTACTATTGTTACGACCTGCCCAATAACTCGCCGTTACTAAAGCATTCCAAGCTGTATAAGGATCATTGTACTCTGTTTCTAAAATTTTAGCAGCTATAACATGTTTTTCTCCTAAATAATTTGGTTGTTTCAATCTTAAATCCTGAATAGCATCAAAAAGTGGGTGCCTTAAAATTTCTTCGGAAAACTGAGTCTCTAAATCAGGGTTTGTATCAAATTTATTTACGATACTACTCATTGACAAATAAGTATCTGAGCTAGAACTAGGTATTATGGCGAACTCTGCTCCCTCTGCATCAAACCCATGAGGTTGACTAATATATTTCCAATAATATTTCTCTTTATACTTAAAATCAGCTTTCAACATTCCATAAGCTCTTTGAGCCAAAATACTATTGACTCTAGAGTTCCAAATACCATAATCAACATCTAAACTCTCTGGTAAATATCTATAGTCATTTAATAAATTATTGACTAATTTATTATACTCATTTTGTGAAGGGGAATCATTATAATAATTCCAAAAATCCATATAAACTTTAGAAAACCCTTCCTCTGAATCCTCAAGTATTTTCTTTATTTCCTTACCGTAAATATATTGTTCTATAAAATCCAATGAGCTATTTTCAGTAAATTCAAGAAATGACTTGGAAAGATCTTTAAAATCTGCCCAAGATTCTTTAATTATCCCTTCAAGAGAATCATTAGAATTCATATATTTTAACTGCAAGAAAAACAAAAAGCAATCTAATTTTGGTGAAAAAATTTTAGAGTTATTATTCTTTACACTAACAATTGGTGAAGAATTAATACCAACCATAGGTGATAACTTTATTGCGTAGCTATCATAAGTTTCATATGCAAAAGGCATGAGTGACCAGTATCCTAATTTAAAAATTTTAATCACCCTTTCAATTTCATCAGATACAATAAAATCTACTCCTAAAGCTTCATCAGTATTTTTATTTAAATATATCTCTTTTAACTTTTTACTAATGTTATTTACTTCCATTACTAACTAATTTCTTTAACAATATTGTTTCTCCATATTTTATTTGACAAATCTTCCAATTTGGACAATACTTTTGGATGATTTTCTTTTGGCCCATCTTTATCACTTTTACTTAATGCCGTTTTTACCGTTAAAAGAGCCGAAATTAAGGCATTTTTATATGCGTTTTCAGCGGTTAAATTAATTAAATCTCTTATTTCATTCTTTTTACGAATAATATCTCTTTTCCCCATGGTTTCAATACCTTCTAGCCTTACATTAATCTCTTCAGAGATTTTTTCAAGAGCTTTTTTATCACTTCCTTCTGATTTTATAATCAATTCTTGATCGTCATTCTTTACTTCAAATTCTCGATTTGATGTCATAAAGAAAACATTTTTAATAAAAACATTCCAAGACCCTTCAGTCATCTGAGCTCTCCTAACTTTTGTTTTAGAATCGGCACCTATTAGAACAATTTCTTTCGTCTCTTCCGTATAGGTTTCAATTTCTTTCATTACATGTGGCTGTAAACCAATGCTATGAACTGCCTCTCCCTCTGCCAATCTATGCGTATCTTTATGAATTAAGATTGCGGATAAGTTTTTACCTTTTGGAAATCTTCCTTCAATTCCTTTTTGACGAGCAATAAATTTTTCTCCTAAATCTTTAAAGCTAGAGTTAACAGATAACGTATTACCTACTTCTCCATAAAACTCCTTAGTCTGTTCCATAAATTTATTTTCTGCTACGTGATGTGATTCCCTTTGATGTTCATCACTTCGTTTTTCAGTTTCTTCTAATTCATGTAAACCTACCTTTAACTCTTCGCCGAAATCCTCTGTCTCATACTCTGCTTGAAGGTCGACAAGCTTATACTTATTACCAATCAACTCAATATTATTTGCTAGATTTTCTAAACGTTCATTGGCATCTTGAATAGCTTTCTGTTTTGCTTCTCCCTCTTTCTTTCTTTTCAATGCATTTCTTAAAGCGGTATTAGCTGAAGTTTTTTCTTTCTTTAACTTTTTCAACTCTTCTAAGATTTCCCCTTGTTTACCTTGTATTAACTCTGCTTCTGGATGATTCTCTACAAATTTAATAGCTGCATTGATTTTATGAGTTATATTACCTTTTTCACTCTGCATCATAATATCACCCTTTTCGTAGGAAAGAGTGTGCTGATGACCATGCATTATAAATTCTTGAGGAAGAATAACAGACTTTTTTGCTTCTCTTGATTCTTTCCCTTTCTTCTTCCCAAATCCAAGTTTACGCCATATCTTTTTACCAGCCTTTTTGATTTTGAGCCATAGTTTGGTAAGTGCTTTTTGCACGCGTTTTCGTACTTTACGTACCAGCCCCAGTACTTTGTTGGCCAGCCCACCAATCCCCAGTACAGAGGCCAATAAACCAATTACTACCGGTACTGCTTTGCCCAATGCATTTTCTATACTCTTGGCCACGACTCCTACTTTACCCGCTGCAATAGCGGCTATCGATTCTGTAAAGGCAATCACCAGTTCTGCAATCTGTGAGGCGCGTTCTATAAAGAATTTTACCACATCTACTATAGCCATCACTGCTTTTACAAAAGCACCCACAGGTGATAGTAATCCTAAGATCCATTTGATCCCCGCCTGTACCACCTGGCTCATGATCATTTCTTTGATGGCGCCAATCACTGTTTCTTTTAGATCCTGGAATTGTTCTTTAAGATGTTCCCACAGCCCGGCAATTCCTTCTTCTCGCAGGATCTTGACCATGGTAAATCCAGTTTCTAGGGCTTTTACAATAGGTTCACCAATTACCTTGGCGCCTACGCTACGTATATTATCCCAGGTAAAACCAAGTATTTGTGTGGTTAACGAGAAAATACCTTTAAGTGAAAATACATTTTCTGGGATTTGTATACTCACAGACCCCAAAGTACCGGTTAACCATCCTATTAATCCGCTTTGCAAATGGGTAGCGATATTGGTAGTAAAGTTTTGTATTCCCTGGCCTACCCCAGTCATCAGGTTCTTTAAGAATCCTATTGGATCGGTGATAATAGCACCTACGGCAGCTACTACACTGGCCAATAGATTGGTTAGGATATTTTTTACTTTGATAATGATATCAAATACTCCCTGCAGCGCACTTAGGGCTTTACCCACCAGGCCACTATTGGCAGCTTTTAATTCTTCTATTTGGGTATCGATACTGGCCAGGTTATCGGCATATTGTTGTGCCAGCGTATCGATCAACATTTCTTTTTTGTTATCTACATCCTGCTCGAGGCTATCGAATTTTGACTGTATATCACTAGCTGCCTGTTGCCCGATCTTTTGCAGATTAGGAGACAAACCACTTACATAGTCCTGCACCTCTTTTTTACCATCTTTGATGGTTTGCTTGGCTTTGTTTAACTCTTTGGCTACCAAATTAGCAATGGCTGTAAGGTATCCATCCATGGTCGAGATATACAGTTTTCGGCCGCTTTCAAAGAATTTGTTTACTTCATCCGGTAATCCTACCACCGCATCTTTTACTCTTCGTAATTGTCGCAGGTCAAACCAGGAATCTCCATAACGATTTTTCTTATAGGTTGCCATTTCTGTTTCGATATGGCTTTCGAATACTTTTTGCGCAGCTTTAGACCCACTTACAAATTTGGCAGCTACCGATTTGTCTAAGGCATCTAAAATAGCAGTTACCTTGGTCTTTGTACCCTCATACAGGCTTTGTACTTTATCGGCTACAGCTTTACGAGCCGCGGTATCTTTGGTAGCTGTTTGTTGTTGGTTATCACTAACTTTACCCAGCCCAGCCACTCGGCTGGCATGCATACCATTTGTAGCGGCATTTGCTTGTTGCTGGCTTTGTTGCTGTGCATTGGTTAACTGCTGCGTTTCTGTAGCTCTAAATTGTGATGTAGCTGCAGTACTTTGTGTTTTTGCCGCGTTTTTCTCTTCCAGAGCTGTTTTAAAAGTAGCTTCATTAGAATTGGCCAGGGTAGCATCGGTGATACCATGCTGTTCCATCTGGGTATCTAACGTAGCTGTTTGCTCTTGTATCGGCTGTTCTACCGCTACTGTCGAACGTTTGGGGGGCATTGCCTGAGCGGTAGGTATGGTAGCCGGTTTTTTACCGTTCATAGGCGTAGGCATTGCAGCCACTGTTCTTACCGGTACGACGGCCTGGTTAGGTACTGCATTGGCAGCTCCTGCGATCGCCCCAGAAGCATTGTCTTGTGCTGTGCTTACATCACCCATAGCAGCAGACTGCACCTCATCTATATTATTATTTTCTTTAAAGTTATCTGCCTCTTCCTCATTTTTGGGCAGCGTCATTGCATCGATACGGCTCTGTAATTGTTTTTTGAAATCTGCCGCACTAAAAGTTCCTGCTTCTTGTTCTTCCATCACCGCCACCTGATTGGCCTGTGCAGTACTCATACGTTCATTAGAGGGTGAAGGAGCAGCTTTCTGCGCATTGACTGATGCTGTTGTTGCAGGTTCGTGCTTACGCTGTCTATTGGCAGTAGCCTTAACGGCCCCTACCATAGCTACAAAATTTGGATCTTCTGATGAGCTCTTGGGAGTAGTTATAATTTCTTCTTTTGCTGCGCCTGCATTAGCAAATTGAGGATAATCGCCCAGGTTAAATTGATTTTTTGCAGGTGTTGGAAACTGTGCATCCAGCACATCTTTTGCAGGAACAAAAGGATCTTTTGCTAGCGCTGAAATCGTATTCTTCTTAGAAACCGGTGCAAAAGAAGTAGGAGTAGTCGCCGGACTTACCAAAGCTACAGGAGTATTGGGTTCACCTTCTTTTACCAATACCGGTTGCGGTTTTTGTAGTGGTACCGCAGGTTTTTTGCGCGGTACGGGTTTGGGCACTTTAGCTTTTACTTTGGGTGGCTTTTGTTCCGTCATACTACTTCGAATTGAAATCAAATGAATAAGTCATAGGATCACTACTCTCAAAGATGAACTCTCTTTTTTAAAAAAACTATTTTTTTGATCACCAAATGCAGTCTTTTCAGTGGAATTATAGTCAACTACCTCGGAGCAAGCTCACGAAGCATCCAGCGGAAAAACAGTTTTTACATTTCGAGGCAAGCCTCGGAGAATTAAACTCCACTATGTGGATTAAAGAGATTCGTTCTTTTTAGATAGGAAATTAGATCTAATCACATCTCAACCCGAAACCAACTCTATCAACCTTCTTATCATTACCAATAAAAACATATGGTAATGAAACTCAACACAAAAAGAAAATCTACCACAGGAACATCTGCAAATACCAGAAGGGTTACAATGATTAGTAGAAAGGCTAAGCTGATTAGAAAGAAAAACGAACCCTGGACCAATACCATCAAAAGAGCTACCAAACTTCTTAAAAAAGAAGGGAGGTTATAATGGAATCTCCATTGCACGGATTGGGTAAAATCAGCAAAACCCCTATTAGTTATTACGGAGGTAAGCAAAACCTAACGAAGCTAATTCTTTCTTTACTCCCAAAACACAAGCTGTATTGCGAACCTTTTGTAGGCGGAGCAGCCATCTTTTTTGCAAAAGAGCCCAGTGCTGTAGAAGTAATCAATGACCTAAACGGAGATGTCGTTAACTTTTATAGGGTATGTAAGTTACAGTTTCATAAACTTCAGAAACTTGTACAGGCTACTCCGCATAGTAGAAAACTACATGTAGAGGCAGCAGAAATATTAAAAAGTAATACCCAAAAAGATGCTGTAAAAAGGGCATGGGCATTTTGGGTGCAAACCAATATGAGTTTTTCTTCCAGGGTATTTGGTGGTTATGCTTATGAACGACAATCGAACGGAGTTTCAAAAACCATCCTTAATAAAAAGAATAGGTTTATTACAGAGATTTGCGAGCGTCTGGATTTGGTAGATATCGAGTGTAATGATGCCCTAAAAGTTATAGAAAGTAGAGATACCAAGGACACTTTCTTCTATATCGACCCTCCCTATTTCAATTCTGATATGGGGCATTATAAAGGATATACACTACAGGATTTTGAGAAGCTTCTACAACTTCTTAGCACCATTAAAGGAAAGTTTTTATTGAGTAGTTACCCTTCTGATATTTTAGAAAAGTATACCAAAAAAAACAAGTGGCACCAACAATCTATAGAAAAAACCATTACCGTAACCAAGGGAACCAGAAACAAAAAGAAAATAGAAATGCTTACTGCTAATTATACTATTACAAAACCCATGGAAATGTTATCTGGCATCTCTACAGAAAAGGACTTTATAGCCAGGTTTCTAAAAATGCATAAAACCGTACAATCCAGAGATGCACTAAGAAACTACATTTTTGATTTACAAAAGGCAATTACTCATAAAGAAATTACCAAAGAATCTCTATATGCTCAACATATCGAGCAGATCCAACAAAAACTGATTGTACAACATAATAACCTAATCTTAAAAGAAAAGGTAAAAATTGTGATTAACAGAAAATGGAGATTAACATTACAAAGAATTATTACAGATAATGAGATGGAAGGTTTAGGAAACATCTCACGACTAGAAGATAAGAGTAGCATACATATACCATTGCAACCATCAGAAACAGATAGGCTTTTTACACCCATCAACAGCCCAATGCCTCTAAGCACAAAAAATACTTTTAAACTAGATGGAGCTCTTGGAGAATTACTTGGAGATTTAGAAAAATTCGAATTAGCCATTACTATAGAAGGAGATCAGGGAGGAGGAAAAACCAGGTTTACTTATCAACTGGCAGATGCCTTTGCCACTATCAAAAACCGGATTGCCATTTTTTCTCTGGAGATTGGAAGTCGTTCAGATCTGATCACCCGAATGAAAGGAGAATACCTACAACCCAAAAATCAAGATCATATTTTTATTACCGATCAACTTCCAGAGGGATATACCACCATTTCGAATACAGCAAAAGATTTTGATGTGATCATTATCGATAGTTGGAATAAAACAGGTTTACCGTCACAAGATTTTGATCGTTTACGTAAACAGCACCCTGATACCATCTTTATTGTTATCTTTCAACGTACTACACAAAAGACCATACGAGGAGGAACCGCTCTGCTATTTGATGCTGGGATCAATATCGAAGTGGTTAAGGTTGATGATACCTTTCAAAATAATTATGCAGTGACTACCAAAAATCGGTATAGGGTTACTGGGTTTAGATATAATATTCACAATCTAGAGGTAGTAGACCCATAGCAAATATGTAGGGTTTATCATATCACCACATAACGTATAAAGAAAATGGAAAAAACTTTACACGAACAATATGACGTGTAAAGAAAATTGAATTATCTTTACACGTAATTACAATATGTAAAGAAAAACAGAAAAGCTTATTATGAGTTGGACACCTTCCTTATTACCCTATAATAGAGATCCAGAAACTAAAAAGGTATTAAAAGCTCTCGCAGGCGCCCATCGTGCTTTGGCAGAACTAAAAGGAGTTGCTCAATCAATACCTCGACAAGAAATATTGATTAATACATTAACTTTTCAGGAAGCAAAAGACAGTTCTGAAGTTGAAAATATAGTAACCACTCATGATGAGCTCTATAAAAGTTCTTTAGGATTTCAAGATTTTATCTCTCCAGCTGCAAAAGAAGTAGAAAATTACACATTAGCTCTTAAAAGAGGATATGAAATCATATCCCAAAAAAAGATTTTAAACATTAGTGGCATATTAGAGATCCAAGAAGTTTTGGAAAAAAACAAAGCTGGTTTTAGAAAACTTCCCGGAACCAATCTCAAAAACCAACAAACAGGTGAAATTGTTTATGAACCGCCTCAACATACTGAAGCAATAAAAGATTTAATGCAGAATCTTGTTGCATTTATCAATGACGATACACTTACTGATTACGATACTATTGTGAAAATGGCCATCGTACATTTTCAGTTTGAAAGTATACATCCTTTCTATGATGGTAACGGAAGAACAGGTAGAATTATCAATATTCTATATCTGGTACTAGAAGGTTTACTAGATATTCCTATTTTATATCTAAGCAGATACATAATACAACATAAAAGTAATTATTATCAGCTTTTACAAGAAGTTAGAGATTTAGGAAATTGGGAGTCTTGGATATTATTTATGATCAGAGCGGTTGAAGAAACATCCTTATATACTATAGAATTGATCAAGGGTATAAAATCGGACATGATGAAAATGAAGAATATACTTAGGGATAATTATAAGTTTTATAGCCAGGAGCTACTCAATCATCTTTTTAAATTACCTTATACCAAAATAGAATTTTTGATGAATGATCTCAATATTAGTCGTGTTACGGCCTCTGGTTATTTGAATAAACTTGCCGAAGATCAGGTTATATACAAGCATAAGCTTGGCAAAAGTAATTATTATATTAATCCTCTACTTATAGCTACATTAACCAAAAATTAATATGAAGCTTAGTAAAAGTAAGATTTCAAATTAAGTTTAGCACTGAATAGCAACAACCTTAATCCAATTTTTCTATCTGCTTATGTTGTAAAACGACAAACGAAGGATCATTCCTAAAAGTTGTGTGTAAATTGAGATAAGAATTTGATCTTTGTCAAAAAAAGCAGCAATTGGATCCCTACCTAGATATACTTAAGTTGATTTTACCAGAATTATTGGTTACTCATTTTGACATTACAAAACATGAAACACATAAAACCGTTGTTCATCTTTATTTTGAAGAGAAAAAAGATCTTCCAGAAGAGTTTTCATCTGATATAGTTATTTCTCATGGTTTTCATAAAGAAATTACGATCCAAGACTTTCCATTGAGAGGCAAAAATGTCTATTTTCATATTAAACGTAATCGCTGGTTGAATAAGACAACTAAGCAAGTCGTGTTCAAAGAGATTGGAATTTAGTAGCCCAGGGAACTCGTATGACTGTAGAGTTCGCTGCTTTTTTAAAAGTACTTAATAACTACCAGAGCTAATGATTGTCATACCATAGGTAGTTTTTACGGAATCAATGGTAAGAAATTACAACGTCAATATCGAGATTACCTTAGTGAGTTTAAGGAATGGAAAGATAAGTCTCACGCCAAAGAGTGGCTTGTTTTTCCTGAGAATATAGGTAAGCGTTTATCCATAGATGAAACCGCTCTTTCTAAAGGAGAACTTTATACCATCATTACCAATAAAAGTGCAAAAGGCAAGAAAGGAGCTATTGTGGCGATACTAACAGGAACCAAGGTAGAACCTATCATAGAACAACTCCTTAAAATTCCAAAATCACTTAGGGATAAAGTAAAAGAGATCACCTTAGATATGGTTAATTCTATGAAGATCATTGCTAAGAAATGCTTTCCTAAGGCCATACAGGTCACAGATCGCTTTCACGTACAAAAACTTGCTTTAGAAGCACTACAGGATATTAGAATTAAACATCGATGGGAAGCTATTGACAAGCAAAATCAGGACATTCAGAAAGCTAAGAGTAAACAAATAGAATATCAACCCGAAACCTTTGAAAATGGAGATACCAGAAAACAACTCTTAGCCAGAAGTAGATATCTACTCTATAAAGCACCAAACAAATGGACTCAACATCAATATATAAGATCTAAAATCCTATTTGAACACTATCCTGATATCAAAAAAGCATAGGATCTGGTCCAAGGGTTAAGAAATATATTCAATACCGCAAATTCTATACAAACGGCATATACCAAACTAGCACACTGGTATAAAGATGTAGAACAAACAGGATTCAAAGCTTTTAATACCATCGCAAATACAATAACTATAAACTATAGGTCAATCTTAAATTATTTTATAAATAGAAGTACTAATGCTTCAGCAGAATCTTTTAATGCAAAGATAAAAGCCTTTAGAGCACAATTTAGAGGAGTCAAAAATGTAGAATTCTTCCTCTTTAGATTAACTAGAATATTTGCATAAACACAACTTTTGGTATTGATCCGTGAAAACCGAGCAAAAACCGAGCAAATTTTTCTAAAAAGGATAAAAAACTAAAAAAGAGTTACGAAAAATTATCGTAACTCTTTGATTATTAGCGTGGTCCCACTTGGGCTCGAACCAAGGACCCCCTGATTATGAGTCAGGTGCTCTAACCAGCTGAGCTATGGGACCTAAAACGGAGGGCAAATTTAAAGATTTGATATAAACACGCCAAACTTTTTTTCTATTATTTTAAATCATTTTAAAAAAAATAGCCTCCAACATACAACTACAAGATATAACTATTTATTTTACAGTGTTTTCCTGACATAACTCTATTAACACCCCATGTGCGCTTTTTGGGTGTACAAAAGCGATAATTTTATTATCAGCCCCTGGTTTTGGTACTTTATTGATTAATCGAAACCCTTCTTTCTCTAATCGATCCAGTTCTAGTTGGATATCATCTACATCAAAAGCAATATGATGAATCCCTTCTCCTTTTTTGGCAATAAACCTTGCAATAGGTCCCTCGTCATCGGTACTGGCTAATAACTCTATTTTGCTATCCCCAACCTTAAAAAAAGAAGTAATTACAGACTCGCTTTCTACTTCTTCTTGCTTATAAGGGGGTACACCCAGTAATTTTTCATAGACCTCGTTTGCCTGCTCGATATCGTTTACCGCAATACCCAGATGTTCTATTTTATTGATATGATTCATGGTGTTATAATACTATATACCCGATAAAAATACGATTAACTGGTTTCTTATCCCATTTTTGCTTTAGAAATAGGTATACTATCAATACCTACAAAAAAACGACTCCTGAGTTAACTACGCTCAGGAGTCTTAATTGAAACATAATTGTATTTACACAAACTCAACTTATACTAACTATAATTGCTTCAATTTATTCAGGTATGAACTGAAATTTTTATTTCGTTTGGGTACCCCTTAACTTAGGTTACCTAAACATTATATATTACTATATATGCTTATGACGTAGCATAATTACGGTTTCCCTATGTTATTGTGACATATTTATGTAATATTTAACAGTTATACAGCTATATTTCGACCATCTTCAAAATAAATACGATGTAGTCACACCTCTAAAAGCCAGGGCAATTTCATTTAAAAAATGACCTGAGGCGTTATTTTTTTTATCTTTGACTTGTTGTCAAGTGCCTGACCATATACTGTCAGGGATATAAAAAAATGACAAATTCGCCCAATTCTAA
>NZ_JBFMKP010000056.1:0-12987 GCF_040786235.1 Aquimarina discodermiae | reverse complement strand
TTTAAAACCTTGAGTATTTTATTGTAATTTGCTTGAAAGTTGTGCATAGAAATTATAGTGTGGTAACTACAATTTACTGCCTTTTAGCAGTTTGCACAACTTTTTCTAAATGCACAACGGGTAATTTATTAATAATTACCTATGAAAAGGTGAATAAATGTGGAATTAAAAGTTCAATAAAACGATAACACCCTTTACGGAAACAATCCACACTTTAACTTAAAAGTTCAATAAAACAATGAGTACACTAGATAGTAAGAAAATAAAGCCAGGAACAAAATTATATGCTTCAATAGAAAAGAAATTCTATATAATTGAAAATAACTAACTAATACTAAAATGTTAAACTCACTTATTATTTTACTATCAATCATTGCGGCAATCTTTGGGGTGTGGTTTGACTTTAGTAAAAAAGAACACAAAAAGTGGGGTGTTATTTTAAGCATTGTAATAATTGCCTCAGGTATTGTAACTTTTATAGAATCTAATCGAAAAGCTGCAGAAGAGCAGGATAAGGATAAGATTGAATTAGAAAGGTATAAATCTTTAATTTCAAACTTAAATGATCAATTAATTCAAATAAATAACCTTGACACATCAATAACGACAAGACTCACTCATCAGATATATACTCTTTCTAAACTTGATACTCAATTACAGAAAAGTAACAAGAAAAATAGTTTAATAGCTTCAGAACTAAATAATGCCTCAAAAAATCTATCAGGTCACTTAGTTAACTTTAAAGAATTTGAAAATAAAATTAATAATGAGGTGTTTGAAGTTTGGGTTAAAATAAATAGTAATACAAACTATCGATCGGAGGATTTTTATTCAAGTTTTTCAAATCAATATTTAAATAATATTAAAGATAGTATCTATTATAAAAGCTTTACACGAAATCTATATCAGCATAAATTAGATAACGATAGTAAGTTATTATCATATATACGGAATTACGATTTCAAAGAAATAGATTGGACTTATGAATCAGGTCATCGCCAAGGAATCTTAAACCTTAAAGATTTTGACAAGGCTTCTATAAAATATTGGAAAAGCAGATCCAATAACACTGGAATTATGGAAGAAATTTCTATTGCTTTAATAAAGTCATTCCCTGTTGAACATTTTATAACTAATTTAGATAAAACATATTTGACATTTGAGGATTTTGTAAATACTAGTATTACACTAATCCCAGAAAATAGTGAATACTTTTCAACCATAAATAATATCTCAATATATCTAATAGGTCAAGAGAAAATGAAGACCCTAGAGTTTATGAAAGATTATAATGATAATTACATCCAACGTATAAATGTTTTACAAGACTGGAGTCAACCAAATGTTTTGGAAATGAATATTCCTAAAGAGTTTTATTCAAGAGTTCAGTTTACCAAAAAAGCCAATATTTTAGCCTTAATAGAATAACGTGCAGCAACACTTTATTTTGGCGTTCGGTAGTTTAGGAGAGTTACTTGCTATGTGCAAAATACCTACAAATTGCTGATTTGGCATTTAAAATGAATGAATTGAAATCAAAATATAAATTCTTGGTTATGTGTATATTTAAAAATTCCGTTTTTCATATCCAATAATAGATATATTCAATAACATAAAAGTTTAATAAAACGATAAATTTAAAACCTATGAAACTAGACATAACTTCTTCTGCAGTTGAGAAAGGGATTGATTTAGCAAAAGACTTTTTAGGTAAACTGATAAGTCCAGCTGTTGAAGAAACTGGTCTTCTAATGAAGGATAAAATTGCATCTTGGAGATTTGAAAATCAAATTAAAATTCTAAATAAGGCTAAAGATTATTGTTTGAAGCATAAAATTTCCCCAAAGCAAGTTTCATTCAAATTAATATGCCCTTTACTTGAGTATGCTAGTCTTGAAGAAGATGAAAAACTTCAGGATAAGTGGAGCATACTCATATCAAATTTGGTTGACTCTGAACAAAATATTGAAAATCATGTTTTCCCATATATTCTAAGTCAAATGTCGTTAAGTGAATACGAGGCATTAGAAAAATCGGTCTTAAATAAAAAATCTAGAGTTGAAAAACTAAATCAAGAAATGGAAACATACAAAAAAGAGTTTCCTGAAAAAGAAAAATCGATAATTGCAAAAATAGAGGAACATAAAGATGAAATCTATACTGAGTTTCATTTGGAGCTTAGTGATTTGAAAAATATTGAAAGAGAATTATTGAATTTGATAAGTGAACAAGAAACACTAGACGATACTAATTTAAAAGATTTTGAAATTTCTAATTTGGTAAGATTAGGTCTTATAAAGAATGTTATTGAGCACTCTGTTCGTGCAGAACCGATTCACCTACCCAATAATATAGAATGGGAGTCGCAACTTGATGTAGAAGTTGGGATTAACCCGGAATACGATTATTATAATCTTACTGAATTAGGAGAATTATTTATATGTGCTTGTATCGAAAAGGATTAGGCAAAGTTTAAATAAACGATGATAACTGAAGATAAATATGAGGAAATAAGCTCAGATGATTGGTCGGGTGTAAAAGCTATTCTTATAACAGAGCAAAGAAATTTATGTGGGGAGGTTATAACTGAAAATGTAGAAGTTATCATTTGTAATAAATCAGAAAAAAGAATGTTTCAAGGTGAAAACCTGAATGCATACAAATTCGATATAAAACTTAATGACACACATGTATATGGTGTAAGATGTACAAATTTAAAAGTTCAATAAAACGATGATGATTACTGAATACCATATAGAACTTTACAAAAGAGTTGGAGGCGATGTGGATCACTTACAGCGCATAGGAACTTCAGAAGAGAAAAGCCTA
Organism: Aquimarina discodermiae; assembly: GCF_040786235.1. Lineage (NCBI taxonomy): Bacteria > Pseudomonadati > Bacteroidota > Flavobacteriia > Flavobacteriales > Flavobacteriaceae > Aquimarina > Aquimarina discodermiae. Next base: position 10,158 of record NZ_JBFMKP010000056.1, on the reverse strand, counting down.
AAAAACCAAGATGTTATTGTGAAGATGACAGAAATTGTTGCAGAGTTGGAACTTATAAAAAATGGATCCGCATCATTAGAGTATACCGAAAAGCTATATATTAAATTAAGAGAATTATGCTCTGATGATAATGTAATTGATCAAATAAAACAATTAGAAACATTTGGTTAATAACATTAACCTTTCTAAATAAAAAGTATAATAAAACGATAACTACCAACAATTTGAGAATGAATATTATAATAGACAGCACCGAATTTAAAAAAGATAGAGGTTTAAATAAAGCCGATATTTCATTAATTAAGGATATGGGATCTGAAAAGTTTATAAAACTTCATATTCCATATTTTGTTTATAAAGAATGCTCCTCAAGTTCAATAGCTGATTTGACCATTGATTTAAAGCAGTTACAATCAACTTTAAATTCTTTGGAACGAAAAGGAATGGGAAAATCTTATTTTAAAATTGCAAAAAAAATTGAAAAAGAAATTCTTAAATTGGAAAAAAACGTAGAAACATCCAATAAAGAACTGTGGGATGAATTTCTAGAGGAATCAAAAGCTGAACTTTATGATTACGATGAGAAAGATAGCATAGCGGTTTTTGATGCTTATTTCACAGGTGGAAAACCTTTCAAAAGTCTTAAAAAAAGAGATGATATACCAGATGCTTTCATTTACGAGACGATTAAAAAAATATCATCGGAGGAAGAAGTCTATTTAGTTTCGGGAGATAATAATTTGAGAGAAAAATGCGAATCACTTAAAAAAGTAAATATTTTCTCTTCGTTTGAAGAACTGTATTCGGATACGGAATTCAAAAAACTTCAAAAGAGATATGATAAATTGAAATACAATCAACGTGTTGCAGATGCGAGAGATATTCTGTTAGACAGTAAAGATTCTTTTGAAGATGCAGTTTATGGATATCTAGCTAACAAGAGTTATTGGCAATTGTATGAGACAGGTTTACCATCTGACAATGGAGAAGTAAATGTATATGCGATAGATGATATCACAATTGAAATTGATGAATTAAACGTCAAATTTATAGATGATAAATTTTTTGTTCCAATAATTGTAAATGGAGAAGCTTCTGTTGACTATGCAGTTTTTAAAGCTGATTATTGGGCTGATGACAGCCTACCTAGTATTTCAGAAGATTTGAACAAACACTACTTCTTATTGGAAGATGTAGTTCCAATAAAACTGACAAAAACAGTCAGTATTGAATTAGATGAATTGAATGATTACGAAATACTTGAGATAGAAATTGATGAATTTGATAAAATAGAAATTGAATAAAAATTTTACATAATAATGGCTAAAAGTTCAAATAAATGATGAGACAAATCATTACTTGGATTATATTGATTATATCGATAATTGGAATTTATTATTCGATCTATCTCATAAATTGGGGTAGTAGACCTTGTTCTAGTGATGGTTGTCTAATTAAGTTTCTTTTGCTTGGAGGAATAGTTCTATTATTAATCTCAGGAGGAACGTTTTTATACATTATTATAAATTCGATAAAAAGTAAAATAAAATCAAAAGTTTAGTAAAACGATTATATGAATACACATATCCCTGAAGAAAAAAAACAGGAACAATTGGCTTTAATTGGTGAGTTTGTAGTTTCATTCGAATTGATATGTGCTATGATAAGACAAAACATAATTCATTTGAATAATGGTTCTCAAAATGAAGATGTTAAGAGGTCTATTAACATTTTACTTGAAGACCAAACAGCATATCCTTTAAATAAAAAAGCACTAGCATTGTTTCATCATCATTTTAATAAAGATAAATACCTACAAGATTTAGCAAAAAAAGTTAAAATTAAATTTGAAAAAATGATAGAATTGAGAAATACTATTATACACGGAACTATATTAACGTGTACTAAAAGTTTGTATTTTGAAAAAAGTAAAGATGATTTAATGTTAATTAAACCCAAAATTACTGGTTTAGGTTACAATCAAAATGCGATGAAAGTTGAGAATAAAACGTTAAAAAATCTGATTTACAAAAACAGTAAGATTTATTGGTGTTTTTATAATTTATACGTTATTATTACTCATCCCGAAACAACAGAATACAAACAGAAGTATGCTGATAGAATTAATGAAAAACTAGATGAAATTGGCAGTATAAATTTAATATTGAAATAATGAAATTCTAACAGATATTATTTAATATAAGTTGAAAAATTATGGACATAGAAAAGCTAGATATTGAAACGTTAGGAGATTTTTACTTAGGGTTTGAAGAAGATCACCCTTTAAAGGATCCTGTTATGACTGAATTACAGAAAAGAATAGACGAAAATACCAATTTTTCAAAGGAACATTTGGTACAAATGTCAATTGTACATGGTCGCGCTTTAGGTATTAATTTTATACCAGGTTCTGAATCTTTCAACAATTATGGGCGTAATATAACTGTTACGGTAAGTGATAATGAAGATATAGAAGTGCTTCTTCAAAATTATGCATCCAATCCACCTATTTATACTTATGGGAATATAAGGCTAAGTGTTTTAGTTGCTCATAATTTGACTCAAGAGCAAATCAACTCATTAGCAAATGAAGGAATTGATACTTTTCATATTTCCAGTGTTCTTCACGTATAGCCGTATCAATAGTTTTTTAGAATCGAAGTTCAATAAAACGATAACAATTTTAAATAATATTGGAAGAAGAGTTTTTACTAAATAAGATAAGTAGAATTAATTATAAGATTGCTGTTCATGAAGGTTGTGCGAATGAAAGATTAGCAAGTCAAACAGGTTTAATTTTCACTATTCCCACAGCGATAATTCCGGACCCTTATAAGATTAAATTTAATGAGCTAGTTCGTCTACTAGAGAATACAGTAAAAGATTTTCCAGGACTTATGATTCCTGTAAGAGTTAAAGGAATTTATAATAAAACTGCTGTGAAATATATAATACTTCTAATGGAAATTGAAGAACACTTAAATGAAATATTAAAGTAACTAATATATAAGTTCAATAAAACGATGGTATTTGGTTTGCAAATAACCCAAATGATGGCACCTATACTTTTACCGATGTTACTCCTGGAGAACATCAAGTGTTTGCAAGAAGTGTTAATGGTTGTGGTGTCGTAGACACAACAGTTTTTGTTCTAGATTACCCTAGGTTTTTTACACCTAACGGCGATGGTTTTCATGACGAATGGAATATTACTGGATTAAGAAATCAACAAGATGCAAAGATTTATATTTTTGACAGGTTAGGTAAGTTATTAACGACCCTCAGACCATCTTCAGATTTTGGTTGGAATGGTATATATAATGGAAACCAAATGCCGTCAAGCGAATATTGGTTTCTGGTAGAATATCGCGAACCAAATAAAAATATTATGAAACAGTTTAAAGGACATTTTTCATTGATAAGATAGACAACTCAAAAAAATAGAATGAATTATTAACAATAAATTATATGTAATAGGTAATAATACATTCGAAGTAAATATTCATTAACTTAAATTATATAAACCCGTTGTGCATTTAGGAAAAGTTGTGCAAACTGCTAAAAGGCAGTAAATTGTAGTTACCACACTATAATTTCTATGCACAACTTTCAAGCAAATTACGATAAAATACTCAAGGTTTTAAAAGAATTAGATTCTGAAATTGATTATTTACATCAAATACGCAAACCTAAATTGAGAGATAAAGAGCTTATTGCTATTGACTTAACTTCAGAGTACATGAGTATTGATAGTGAATGTCAACTGTTTCGAATTTTACCATCTGCTTTATCTACTAAAATAGAAGGAAGTGTTTATAATAGAAGGAAGCGCAAACTATTTGCCTTTAGAGAATCACTTCGCAAAGAATTGGTAATTAGATTGAATCAATTTCAGCATTGTTATATCGTAGACAGTATGCCTTTAGAGGTCTGTAAATTATCAAGAAGTTCTAGAAGTAAAATATGTAAAGAGTAATACTATAGTTTACCTGAAAAAGGATATTGCGCTAGTCAATCAAGTCATTATTATGGCTACAAACTTCATGCTGTTTGTTCTACACAAGGTGTTATAGAGAGTATGGATATTAGTCCAGCTTCTGTACATGATGTCAACTATTTAAAGGATGTAAAACATCAATTAGAGAATTGTGTATTGCTTGGTGATAGAGGGTATTTATCAGCAGAATATCAATTAAACCTATTTGAATGTCATAATATTAGGCTTGAAACCCCTATGAGGGTTAACCAACATAATTATAAAGAACAACCTTATGTTTTCAAGAAATCCAGAAAACGTATTGAAACAGTATTCTCTCAACTTTGTGATCAATTTATGATCAGAAGGAATTATGCTAAATCTTTTGATGGGTTTAAAAACAGAATCTTATCTAAGATAACAGCAATGACTATTATTCAATACATCAATAAGTTTGAGTTCAATAGAAATATAAACAACCTAAAAATAAATATAACCTAAATGCACAACGGGTTATTTCATATCTTTCATTTTTAAATTCTTTTACCTTGACTAAATGACATTTATACACTTAAACCTACCGTTTATACATTCAAACTTACCATTCAAACAAAGAAGTCAGGGAACTTTAAATCATTGATTTAAATTTATATTCTCTTGAAACCTAAAAATATTTAATCATGAAATTATTAATTACATGTTCTGCTTTTCATTTCGATAAGTACCTACCTAAAATGAAGATATTTGAGTATTATCGAAGGATAAAAAACAATCGACAACCTGTTAATCAACGTATTTAATTGCTTCAGTATATTATTTAGTTAAAGAAATGACAAAATATATCGAGAGAATACAAATATCTTGATAAGTCTAGATAAAAATATTGAATAAAACGATCTATTTGTAGCTCAAAATAGTTCATTCAGTTTTTCTGTTAATTTCTATAGTATTGTGTATTAAAATAAAAAGGGGAGGCTTGTATCCATGAGTTGAGGTAGTCCATTGATATTTCCATTTTCCATAAATGATAATGCGAATCTTCCAAAAATTAAACATTGCTACTATTTGTTGGCCGATCTGAACAATAAATAGTGGAGATTTAGTTCAAAGAATTACGTTTTTAACGGTTACTTGTTTTGTAATCACTTGAAATATAAATGGATATAGTCTTTGGGTTATGCTTGTCTTATAGTGATATAATCTTGTCATATTACCAGATAACTACAATCTACAAAAAAACGATGAGAGTAGAAGAATACCATAAATCTATAAAATGTAATACAGAATTTACTGAATAACAATCTCAAAAAATAAAAATTCAAATAAGTCAATATATGTCATCAATTGATGCATATCTATAATTTAGAATGGTCAAAACTCATGTGTAAGAAAAATCGTTTTGCTTGAAAATCATACATATACCTTGCTACACAACGTGTATTACATACGAACTTTAGTTTTAATCACATCTCTAACATTGTGTTCTATGTAAGGCGATTATGTTATTAAATAAAAATTAAATCATGTCTAAAAAAAAGAATTTACATACTGCTCAAGAAGATATTTATTATCATCAAATTATTAATCCCTTAAGTTCCGAGTATAACATAGGGGGGTATATGAAATTTAAAGGAAAATTTAAGAAAAATTTATTTAAAGTAATAATAGAAGGCTTACCAAATGTATTTGATTCTTTTAGGATTGGTTATGATTTTAAAGAAGAAGTACCTTTGTGTTATTTGATTGATGGACCAGTCAATATTTATCTGAAAGAGTTAGATTTTTCCAAAGAATTAGAGTCGGAAGAAAGGGCTTTGAAATGGATGCAGAATGAATTTAATACTCCTTTTGATCTGAAAGAGAATCAATTATTTAAGTTTTGTTTCCTTAAAATATCCGAGAATGAATATTGGGGAATGGCTTGTTTTCACCATTTAATTTTGGACGGATATGGTTTCGTAATACTTGCTGACCACGTAATAAACCGATATGATATTTTATTAAAAAATGAGGATAAGAAAGACATATCATATGGATCTTATTTTGAAAATATACAAGGAAATATTGATTATGTTAATTCAGAGAGCTATGTAAAAGATGCTATTTATTGGAAGAATAAATATGAAACAATTCCTGAACAAATATTAAAAGAAAAAAATCGAACAAATAGAGAAGAAAATGGAAGAGTATCTATAAATATATCAAAACATGATCATAAGATATTCGAAGACTTATCTAAAAAAACAGGGAGTAATTTACAACAACTTACGATTGCTGTTTTGATCATCTATTATAGTAAAATTACTAGTAGTTCAGAATTGAATTTTGGTATTCCAATACATAATAGAGGAAACAAAAAGGAACGAAATATGTTGGGAATGTTTAGTGGAATACTACCTTTTAAAGGGAAGTATGTTGAAACATTACCATTATTGGATTTTATAAATTCAATAAAACAATCACAGAGAGAGGATTATCGATATCGTAAATATCCATTAGGGCATTTAAATAGAGAACTCAATCTTTTATCTCACAATCGAAAACAATTATTTGATATCATAGTTAATTATGAACCATTTCCTTTTCCAAGAATATTAGATTCAGGTTTACATTTTGAAACAAAACATTTAACAAGCGTTTCATCATTTTTAAGTCCTATTTCTTTTAGATGGTGTGATTATGGAGAAAATCAACCATTAGAGTTAAAAATAGATTATGATGGAGGTTACTTCAGTAAAGGGGAAGTAGATTTATTGGGCGAACGAATATTATTTATGCTCAAATCAATCGATAGGTATATAAATAAACCGATCTCATTAATTCCTATACTTACTGATATAGAGAAGCATCAGTTGCTTGTAGATTTTAATGACACAACCGTAGATTATCCCAAGGATAAGACTGTTTTAGATTTGTTTAAAGAACAGGTGGCCAATATCCCGGATGCAGTTGCTTTGGTATTTGAAGATAAGGAGATGAGTTATGGAGAGTTGGATGAGCGCTCCAATCGGTTAGCACATTATTTACTAGATCAGGGCATCGATAAAGAAACTTTGATTCCGATTTGCCTGGATCGGGGATTTGATATGATCGTAGGTATTTTAGGAGTCATGAAGAGTGGAGGGGCTTATGTTCCTCTAGACCCTAATTACCCTGAGGATCGTATAGATTTTATCTTAGAGGATACAGGAGCAGGTCTGGTTCTTACAGATACTGGTAAGGAGTTTTTATTTAAGAAAGATAATCTATTGGTTGTTTCTTTAGATAGTCTGGGAGAAGGTTTATGTAATCAACCCAAAACATTACCAAAAGATATTGTTACCCCAGATCAATTAGCATATGTTATTTACACTTCGGGATCTACAGGAAATCCTAAAGGAGTGTTATGTGAGCATCGAGGTCTTTATAATCGATTGTTGTGGATGACCGATGATTTAGATCTTGTATCAGATGATGTTATTTTACAAAAAACACCATATACATTTGATGTTTCTGTTTGGGAATTATTATTACCCTTAATTATACGTTGTAAGTTAGTTATAGCAAAACTAGATGGTCATAAGGATCCTAAATATTTGGAAAATTTAATTTGGAAAAATAATGTTAGTGTTGTTCATTTTGTTCCCTCTATGTTAGGAGCTTTCTTATTGGAATTGAATGTAAATAAATGTTTGTCTTTACGTCATGTAGTTTGTAGTGGGGAAACTTTACCTATAAGTATGATAGAGCGTTTTGAAAATGCTTTTTCATCTACTAATCTTCATAATTACTACGGTCCAACAGAGGCATCAATAGATGTTACATCTGTAGATATTACAAAGTTAGGCAGTGATAGAGTCTCAATAGGTAAACCAGTCACGAATACTCAGATTTATATCTTAAATTCAGAATTAGGATTACAGCCTATAGGAGTTATCGGAGAGTTGTGTATTGGTGGGGTTCAGGTTGCCCGTGGTTATTTAAACCGTGAGGAGTTAACCAGAGATAAGTTTATAGAAAACCCTTTTAAAGAAGGTGATCGACTTTATAAGACAGGCGATCTTGCACGCTGGTTACCAGATGGCAATATAGAATTTATAGGTAGGAAAGACCATCAGGTTAAGATACGAGGTTATCGAATAGAGTTAGGAGAGATAGAGAATGCACTGTTAGCGTTACAAGAAGTCACCCAGGCAGTTGTTTTGGCTCGGGAAGACAATCAAGGTTCGCAGCGTTTGGTAAGTTATATTGTAGGGACAGAGTATTTTGATCAGGATTTGATCAAAGAAAGTTTAGGTAAGAAATTACCGAGCTATATGGTTCCGGATTTGTATGTGGTTTTGGATAATTTACCGTTGACCAGCAATGGTAAGATCGACAGAAAAGCATTACCCGATCCCGATATAACCGGATTGATAACGGAGTATGTCGCTCCATTGACAGATAGAGAACGTATCTTAGTTGAGATATGGGAAGATTTATTAGGAGTAGAAGGTATTGGTGTAAGTAATAATTTCTTTGAGTTGGGAGGCGATTCGATCAAAGCAATTCAAATGGTTAGTCGCAGTAAGAATAAAGATCTTCATTTTAGTGTAAAAGATTTGTTTTCTTATCAGACTATCCGTGAGTTATCGTCCAATATAAAAGATCCTGTTTTTATTGATAGTGAAGTTGGATTATTAGAAGGGGGGTTAGAATTATTGCCTATCCAACAAGAGTTTTTTTCTAAAGATTACCAAAAAGCAAACCACTATAACCAATCTGTATTATTAGATATCGATAAAGGTATCGATGCGGGTGATTTATCCGTGGCTTTAGAGATGTTGGTGACCCATCATGATTCTCTTCGGTTACAGTTCGGTTCTCGAGAAGAAAGTGTATTACAAGAATATGGGTCAACATCTGGTAGTTTAATTATTACACAGGTATCTAGGCTTTCAGATATTAATGATTTATGCGATTATTATCAGGGAGATTTAGATATTGAATCAGGTGATATTTGTCGTTTTGTTTTGTTAGAGACTACCAATGAAGAGCGTTTTAATCGTTTGTTGCTTGTGGTACACCATTTAGGGATTGATGGTGTTTCATGGCGTATTTTATTAGAAGACTTACAATTGTTATTAGAAGGTTTTTCCAGAGGTATAGTTCCAGAATTACCAGTAAAGCAAAGTTCTTATCGACAATGGGTATCGGCATTAAAGGGTTATGCCAATGATGAAGATTTATTAGAAGAGCTTCCTTATTGGTCATCTATTTTATCTTCTGTATCAGAGTTTGCTCATGACACGGCTTATAGTGGCAATAGTAGTTATGGTGATATTTCGAGTTATCGTACTGTTTTGGATAAGGATAGGACATCTGTTCTATTGCATGGAGCTCATAAGGCTTATGGTACAGAGATTAATGATTTGTTATTAAGTGCTTTAGCGTTGAGCTTAACGAATTGGTTAGGTTCAGATCAGGTTGTTATCGGTTTGGAAGGCCATGGCCGTGAAGATCTTTTTCCTTCTATAGATGTGAGTAGGACAGTTGGTTGGTTTACGAGTTTATTTCCGGTTCTTTTAGAAGCTTCAACAGGGAGCGATATAGGGAGTGTTATAGCCAATACCAAAGATATGTTACGAGGTATTCCTGATAAAGGAATTGGCTATGGTGTTTTGCGATATTTGTCAGAATCCGAAGAAGTTAGGTCTGTTTTAAGTCAGGATTTTGATTCGATACTCTTTAATTATTTAGGGGGATTTGATAATAGCATAAAAACAGAAGGGTTCTTAGGGTTTTCCTCAGAGTCAAGAGGAAGAGATATTGCAGGTTCCAACGCTATTTCAAGTGTATTGACCATTAATAGTTTTATAGTTGATGGCGAGCTTTGTATGGATTGGGACTATGATAGTAATCGCTATATGGAGATTACTATAGCGGATCTGGCAGAGCAATATATGATCTTTTTAGATGCTATTCTATCGCATTGTGAGAATTTAGATAGTCGAGTTTTTACTTCTAGTGATTATGGATTGCCACAGTCAGTAGTTTATGAATCCTTATGTAGTTTTACATCTTCTCATGTTCATAAAGGTATTATAGAGGATATTTATCCATTAAGTCCGTTGCAAGAAGGGATCTTGTTTCATAGTTTGTATGATACCGATAGTCCTTCTTATTTGGTTCAGTTCAGTTGTGATTTAGTAGGAGGATTAGAT
>NZ_JBFMKP010000055.1:0-16752 GCF_040786235.1 Aquimarina discodermiae | reverse complement strand
GTATCGGTACCACTGGCAACGTTATCCGTATCACCATTCTCTATAATATCATTGATACCATCGTTGTCGGTATCGGTATCTATATAATCGGCGGTATCGGTACCGTCTGTGTTTTCTGGAACGACAGCTGTTCCTATTCCTCCACCTATTCCAACAGTTGCCTGATCATCTCCATCATAGGCATCATCAATACCATCATTATCATTATCGGTTCCTAATGGAGGTACATAGCCTGTGGTGGTCTGCGCTTCTACATTATCTGGGATACCATCATCATCGGCATCGATATCCAAATAATCTGGATTACCTGTGGTATCGGTATTGGGTATAGTTAATGGTGTACCACTAGTTACTGCTCCTCCTGTATCATCGACACTATCTTCTAATCCATCATTATCCAAATCTGTCATTGAACTAGGATCTCCAGGAGTTGGATAATCCATTTCCCCATCTCCATCTCCATCTACCCCTCCAGCTTCAATAATATCTGAAATACCATCATTATCACTATCTAAATCCAAATTATTAGTAATACCATCACCATCAACATCACAATTATTCATATAATACTGTAATGAAAATTGAAAATTCGAACCATTTCCACCATCTGATTCCATAGATCCAGTTAAAATAGCCGTATTAGTTTCCCATCCTATTGGATCTGTTGTGTCTAAAAATGGAGAGAATAATGGGTTTAATATACTATCATCTGTAAGTATAATATCTGCCAGAGTAGCTCCTCCAGTTACTGGTGTCATATCTCCAAAAATACTACCAGAATTAGCAGGTTCGAATAGTATACTTTCTCCAGTAAACAATCTACTGCTACCATTTAAGAATTTAACAAAATAAGGAGCTGTAAGTGTAACTGTTATTGTACCATCCCTAGTATATAAATTAATACCAGAATTTGGTGGTCCTCCTCCAATAGACCCTCCATTTCCGGAGAAAACGGGTGCTCCTGTACCATCATCTGTAAATTCTACTGTCATATTAACCCCGACCAGTTCCGTAATTCCAAGTGTAGTACCTATATCCGTAAACGTTTGCCCTCCTGGCGAGCCAACCGTAGCAGCGGTTAAGCCTAAAGTTCCCCAATCAATAATAATTTCGGTTAACGTACCACATTCTATAGTATCAGGAATTCCGTCATTATCATTATCTAAATCTACCGCATCGCCCACACCATCACCATCAACATCGTTGAATGTAGCATCGCACGCATTAGTAATCCCATCGCCATCACCATCAGGTCCTGCTTCTTGATAATCATCGGTAGTATTAATATTGGTATCTGCAGGATCTGGATAGCTCGCTGCACTTACCGTGCCATCTGGCTGTATAATCGTAGTAGGATCAGCTGGATCTGTACCATATACTCCTGTATCCCCTCCATCGGCGTTTATATCGTTATATGCTTCATTAGCATCACTACACCCGTCTGCATCACTATCCAGATTTAGAAAATCTGATGTACCTGTTGTTGTTTCTGTTGGAGTGGTTCCTGCTCCTGCACTGGTTGGGATACCCGTAGTTGCCGTATTATCGGCATTATCATCATCATCATCTGCCCTACCTTCTTGCCCAGAAGTCGTACTTGGGGTACCTCCTGCTTCTACTACATCATAAATACCGTCATTATCACTGTCTAAATCCAAGTAATCAGGCACTAAATCACTATCAAAATCCCGGCAGGTATCTATTAGTATATCCAGAATTTGAGTATCATCTACTCCGTCATTTAAACCATCTTTATCTGACATATCTACTTGAATCTCGAATACACCTGAATCTGGTATTGAATTTGGAAGATATATTTCCCAAGACGCAAAAGAAATACCCACATAATTAATACCATAGGGTATGCTATCTAAATTACCGAAAGCACCATTCGAATATTCTATTTGCGCTCTTGAGTTTGTAGTAGTCGAGTTAGGTGTTTCTCCATCTAACGTTTGAAAACTTGCGTATTCAACACCTGCATAACTAACCGTTACCTCAAGATAGTCTGAACTTACACTGGGAGATCCATCCCTTGCCCTTATTCTTCCGATAGTTATTGTATTTCCTAAACCATATGGATTAACATTACTTATACTTTGACTTATTGTTTCTGTTGCTCCATCCAGATTAAAAGTACGACCTGCATCGCTGAATTCTACCGTTGCATTACATTCTACGGTATCTAAAATACCATCATTATCATTATCCAAATCTACGCCGTCTCCCACCCCATCATTATCGACATCATCAAAGATTGGATCACAAGCATCTTGTAAGCCATCACCATCACTATCGGGGCCTGCTTCCTGGTAATCGTCTGTCGTATTGGTATTGGTGTCTGCCGGATCGGGATAACTTGCTGCACCAACAAGACCGTTGGCATCTACAATAGCAGAAGGGTTTGTTGGATCGGTACCATATACCCCGGTATCCCCACCATCAGCATTTATATCATCATATGCCTCATTGGCATCACTACACCCATCGATATCACTATCCAGACTTAGATAATCTGGTGTACCTGTTGTCGTTTCTGTTGGAGTAGTACCAGCCCCTGCACTGGTTGGGATACCTGTGCTTGCCGTATTATCGGCATTATCATCATCATCATCTGCCCTTCCTTCTTGTCCTGCAGCAGTACTTGGCGTACCTCCTGCTTCAACCACATCATAGATACCATCATTGTCACTGTCTAAATCCAAATAGTTAGGTACACTATCATTATCTGTATCGCATATTAAATATAATCCTATAGCAAATGCTTGTTGTGAACCATTTGGAGCATTTATCATATAATTTAATTCTGTTGTTCCTTTTGAATAGAATATGGTATTACCACCCGATCCTTCGGTATCCGTTGTGGTAACTGTCGAAGTACCTACACCTGTCCATACTCCTCCTGTTGCCGATACTTCTAATAGTTGCCAATTACCTCCGTTTGTAGTAACTGACCAGGTTTCACCTCCAACAGAGTTTGTACTTTCACTATCTAATGCCAATACATCTAATGGAAAAGGTTGCCCATTTTTGGTAGCCGTAAAAGATACCGTAATATCCATAATTGTTGGCGTTGGTGTCACTGACACACTACTATAAAAGCTTTCCTGCCCTCCGGGAGTATTATATAGATCTTTTAAAAATGCACCTGTCCACGTTTCAAAATCTGCGGTATTTATAGTCACTCCAGGCTCTGCAGTCAAAGTAACATTGGTAAATGTTGCTGTGATTGTTAAGCCATCTGGTAAGTTAAAAGTTTGACTATCTCCCGACTGTAACCCATCTGCAAAATCAACTCCATCCCAATTGAATATATAAAGTTGATCCTGAAAAGTCCCCGTTCCCGTAGTTGGATTTGCAACCGTGGGTTGATCGCATCTTTCTTCAATGCTATCCAAAATACCATCATTATCATCATCTAAATCTACGGTATCTCCCACCCCATCATTATCGGCATCATCAAAGGTTGGATCACAAGTATCTGCTATCCCATCACTATCGCCATCGGGGCCTACTTCCTGATAATCATCGGTCGTATTGGTATTGGTATCGGCCGGATCGGGATACGTTGCTCCTCCAACAAGCCCATCGCCATTTACTATTACTGCAGCATCGTTACCAAATATTCCTGTATCCCCACCATCGGCATTAGGATCGTTATATGCTTCATTAGCATCACTACAGCCATCGGCATCACTATCCAGATTTAAATGATCAGAAATACCTGTTGTTGTTTCTGTTGGGGTGGTTCCTGCCCCTGCACTGGTCGGGATACCCGTGGTTGCTGTATTATCTGCATTATCATCATCGTCATCTGCCCTACCTTCTTGTCCTGCAGCAGTACTTGGGGTACCTCCCGCTTCTACTACATCATAAATCCCATCGTTATCACTGTCTAAATCTAAGTAATCCGGAATACTATCACCATCAAAATCTGGACAAATATTAAATGCTACTGAAGCCATACCTATATCCCTAGCTTCTGTAGGGTTAGAACCAGAAATAAAACTAAACTCTAAATCCCCCGAAGTCGAAATACCTCCCGGTAAAATTATACTCAAATCTGTTTTTGCAGACTGGGTATAAGCCCCTCCTCCTGCAGTGATAGTAGGTAAAACTGTGATACTAACGCTGGCTCCATTTTGTGCTGAAATAGTTGGAGTTTGACCTGTAGTTGTATTTATAATAGCATAAGTAACTCCATCAAATGAAATATTCAGAATACTAATGGTAGTAGCATCTCCATCACCAGGAAGGGTTTTTACCCAATACATATCGGTTATTTCTATTGTACTAGACCCTGTGTTTAATCCTGAAAGGCTTTGTGTTAAAGTAGTTGTGGTAGCCCCATCCCTTCTAAACTCTAATCCGTCGGTATTTAGATGAACTCTTCCTAAAGAGGAATTCCAAGGAGAACCAGGTACTGTTGTATAATCTCCACCTACGATCCAATTAGGAACTATATCTGTGTTACCACCAGAAGTAGGAAAAACACCACTCGTTATAACATTTGAAATTACACCGCATTCGATACTATCTAAAATACCATCATTATCATCGTCTAAGTCTACCGCATCATTTACCATATCACTTTCAGAATCCTGTGTTGCTGGTCCTACGGGATCAATAATCTGGCTATCCACAACGGTATCATCTCCAACAGCTCCATCTGTAAGTTCGTAAGTTGTTTTAGGAACACTTATAGTATTGATAGTTTCAATTTCTGAAGTAGCTGTAAACCCTTGAAAAATATTAGTAAGGTTTCCTGGTACTTCTGCTCCATATTTTCTAAAAAAGCCTATACTCGATATACCATGCCAAAAAAATGTAATTCTAGCAGAATCACCTGGGTTAATACAATTTAACGTAAAATCTATTAATCCTACAGGATAATCATATGAGTCGTCTTGTGCAGCCAGATCAGATTCTAATACAGCAGACATTGAAGAGATTTGAGCGCAATCTCCAGTTACCTCTAAGGTGACATAGGTTCCATTTCCTGAAGCATCAAGAATAGAGGCTACATTAGACTGAAGAGAATCAGGTATCCCATCATTATTTCCATCCCCGCCATTAGGTCCTGCATCTTCGATTGCTGCATCAATACCATCCCCATCGTCACAACTTGTCGCTATGGTATCATTAGTTACTGCAGCGACTGTACCTGTATCATAGGCTGCTACAACTACGGTTCCATCGGTATTCACAGTACCTGCAGATAAAGTTAATGGTTCTGCTGCTGCATTGTTAGGGTTATATACTCCTCCATCACCACCATCTACATTGGGATCATTATATGCTTCATTGGCATCACTACATCCATCATTATCACTATCAAGATTAATATGATCAGGGGTTCCTGATGTTGTTTCTGTTGGAGTAAGTCCAACTCCTACAGAAGTAGGAATACCATTACTTGCTGTATTGTCTGTATTATCATCATTATCATCTGCTCGCCCTTCTTGTCCCGAAGTTGTACTTGCCGTACCTCCTGCTTCTACGACATCATAAATACCGTCATTATCACTATCAATATCTAAAATATCAAGTATCCCGTCATTATCGGTATCTACACATATATTTTCTAATACTGTAAACCTAAACCCTTCTGCTGCACCGCCACCTGTTGCAGAAATGGTAAAAGAAGTGGCCCCAACAGGAAAAATTACATTCCATTGTAACAAGTTATTATCAATAGTTCCTGTTTGGGTAAAGCTTCCTCCGCTAGCAATTGTAGTTCCATTTGTCTGATTTGTTTGATTTGCAGGATCATTAATCATGGCATCTCCTGTTCCTCCTACCCAGCTTATGGTATATGTTCCAAAACGAGATTTAAAGTCTGCTCCCGGTGGATCTGGTAACTGAGTATCTGCATCCACATAACCATAAAGTGCTAATTGAACATCTGCAGTTCCAGCTGATATAGAAAAACTTGCTGAAGTTAAATCCCAATCATTGGGAGGCGCAACATTTCCATAATAAAAGTATAATTCGTTATTTGTAGAAAGTGCATATTGTTCTAGCTGACCATTATTAAAGGTGTGTGTAATATTCCAGGTTGCTGCAGCTCCAGATGGCAAGGTAATACCTCCTGATTCATTACCATCAATATTTCCATCGTCAACCACTGTAAATGTTCCAGGTTGTAAAGTACCATTACATTCTTCGCTATCCAAAATACCATCATTATCATTATCCAGATCTACTGCATCACCTACACCATCTCCATCTACATCATTAAATATGGTATCACAAGCATCCAAAATCCCATCAGAATCACCATCTGGTCCTCCTACTTGCTGATAATCATCGGTTCCGCTTATGTCCTGATCCACAGGATCTGTATAAGCCGCTGCAACCACCACTCCATCTACATTTATAGTTCCTGCAGCAAGAGTTAATGGCTCAACAGATGAATTTCCCGGGTTATATATTCCTCCATCACCACCATCTGCATTGGGATCATTATATGCTTCATTGGCATCACTACACCCATCCCCATCTGCATCAGTAGTTTGAAAATCTGCGGTATCCGGAACTGGTGAAGTATCGGTGTTGGTTAGTATATAATTGATCGAAGCCGTAGCGGTATCATTATCTTCAAGGGCATCAAAAAGTCCATTGGCTCCTGATCCTGTATCTTGTCCTGTAATTCTACCATCTGTATGTGGTTGTCCATGACCCGCTTCTACTACATCATAAATACCATCATTATCACTATCTAAATCAAAAAAGTCGGGTACCCCATCACCATCAGTATCGAAAGCCGATTCGATGAGTCCATCCATGTTTCCAATCACCCCTGTTGATTCATCATCATCCAAATAGGCAAAAACCCCATCTGCATCCAAATCTGCATAAGGGTTAGAAGGTGACTCATCGGTATTGGGTATTCCATCTCCATCTACATCCAAATCTAACGGGTCTAAAGCGATATCATTATCATCGTCGATAGAAGAAGGTGTCAGAGGACATGCAAATCCATCATTACTGGTGGTTTGTACTGTACTATTTAATAATTGCCCTGAAGGGGTTGCTGTAGTATAATTGTTGATTAAATACAATCCTCCATCATTAAAGGACACATACAATCTATTTTCTGCATCGGTAAAAGCAGCACCATATCCTACCGTAGTAGACGTTGGTACTCCTAAACCAGGCACAAGGCCAATTTCATTGGTGGTTAAATCAACGATATAAAGATTATCACTGTCATCAACCCCATATAATTTGTCATTAATAAATACCACATCATTTACTTTTGCCGTTGGTGGTGCACCACCTCCTATAGCTGTAAAAGTAACAGTAACCAATGGTGGAGCACCGCCAGCGGCAAGCGTTGATAAGTTTTCTATTTTATGATACTCATCTCCTATATTGATCCATAAATTATCATTGTCATCTACATCTCCTGAAATCCCCCCCGCGGTAAATCCAGAGATTTCCCCAAGATCTTCTATAGCTCCATCACCTCCTATTCGTATCAAATGTTTGTTGATCGGGCTTGAATTTCCTCCTTTTCCTATAGCATAGGCATAATCATCAATTCTATTATACCCAGCCGCATTATATAGATCTGTAGTTGCAATTGGGTCTGAATATTCTCCTGATATTGGATCATACGTCTTTAATTCTCCCGCTATGATTTGATAGAAATTACTTTCACACGTAAAAGGTGTTAGAGAAGAAATCGTTACGGTAAGGGTTTGTACATCTGTACCTCCAGAACTATCTGTTACTGTTATTTCTACTACATAGATTCCTAAGGTGGGAGGAGTATTAAAAGTAAGTATCCCAGCATCATCTATAGAAAATGATGCCTGATCTGCCCCTCCTGTCAACGACCAGTCTAGTTGATCTCCATCACCCGTACCTTCTACATCTCCATTGGTATCAGTAGCATCCATATCGATTACTGTACCTGTTCCTCCTGCGTCGAACCCAACTGTATTTGTAGCAGCACTACCGTTATTTGTTATTATCGGATCAGCGTTCGTTGCGCAGGCAGCATCATCTCCATTATCGGTTACAGCGGCTACTGCTCCCGTATTATAGGCTGCAGCTACTACAGTACCATTGGGATGAATTGTTCCTGCACTTAGCGATAAGGGTTCTGTAGCTGTATTACCAGGGTTGTACACTCCCCCGTCGCCTCCATCGGCATTGGCATCGTTATATGCCTCATTGGCATCACTACAGCCATCTGCATCGGCATCGGTTGTTTGAAAATCCAACGCTCCTCCTGTAGCCGTATCTGTTATCGTATAATTGATTGTTCCAGAATCTACAGGATTTTCTATAGCATCAAACAATCCATTCGTTCCCGATCCTGTTGTTTGCCCATCTATTACACCGTTTGTACTGGGTAATCCATGCCCTGCTTCTACCACATCATAAATACCATCGTTATCACTATCAAGGTCAAAGAAATCAGGAATCCCATCGCCATCGGTATCAAAAGCCGATTCGACTAGTCCATCGATATTTCCAATTACTCCTGTTGATTCATCATCATCCAGGTAGGCATATATCAAATCATTGTCTGCATCGTCAAAAGGATCTGATGGTGATTCATCGATATTGGTGATCCCATCGCCATCAAGGTCTAAATCAAAAGGATCTAATAAATCATCTACATCCTGATCAATAGAAGATGCAGCCGCAGCACAAGAAAACCCGTCGTTACGGGTTACATTCTGTGTACTTGATAAATATGTAGCAGATGGTGCATTTGTGGTATAATCTTCTATCAGATACAATCCGCTATTATTATTAGAAATATAAAAACGGTCACTACTATCTGCATATACGGCCCCAAAATTATCTATAGGAATACTCGCTAGTCCCGTAATGGGTACAATACTTCTATCCTGGGTAGTTAAATTCCAAATATAAAGATCGGTTCCGTCTACTCCATAAAAAGCATCATTAATAAAAGCAATATCTAATGCAGACATGGCTCCTGGGTTATTGTTCCAAAAAGCATTCCCTAAAAACGTAGTCGTAATTGTAGCTGCTGCATTTGCCGGAAGCGTTGATAGATTATCAATTCTACGTAATCCTCTGCCATCCCTAAGATAGAGATCATCATTATCATCGACATCGCCTGCAATATATGTGGTGCTTGTGTCATCCAGCACCCCTAAATCATCAAAATCACCATTACTATCAACCCTTATTAAATGCCCAGTATCTTCGACTATGGCGTACAAATAATCATCTGCGATATTGTATCCTCCTGCGTTATATACAGGCAGGGTGCTAATAGCATCACCATAAGTCCCATCGGCTGGGTTATAGGGTCTCAAATCTCCATTTATGGTCTGATAAAAAACACTCGGACAATTAAACGGAACTGTTGCCTGACTATAATTTTTTTGTAACCCCAATATTAATACCAGGAGCCATATCATCATATAACTCTTTACTGTTGCTAAATTATTGGGTGTTTTCGGAAACGAAAGTTTAGTAAAAATTTTCATAAGTTATTATGATATGATGGTTTGAGTATTCTTTTGGGATAATCTTGTGGTAGCAAAAACTGATTTCAGAAACACAGATAACTCTGGTCTTGATGGCACATCATGTAAGGTCTCTTTTACTATAGAGGCATTGCTCTTCACATCGATAAACACCTCTTTATCAACAACAACTATTATCTTATCGACAATAGTTTGGTCACTGGTATTGTCGGGATAGATGAATTGTTTATGATATTTTATCTGATCGCTTTTATCAGAGAGTAATAAAAGACCAGAAGACATTTGAAGAAAAGAATAGGCCATAAAAAAATACAGTCCTAATAAAAGGAGTATAATACCTATCTCTATTCTAATATTATACCTATATTTACCTCTCACCTTTTTCGACAAATTATACGCTGTGTCATCTGTCAAAAAAGATGATTTTCCTGCATTGTGTGAAGTAAAAGAATTAAACTTCATAATGGTTGATTTTATTTAAATTGATCGTTATTCAGACCCTGTCATTGTTAGCTCGCCAAAAGTGTGCAATTTCAGGGTTGTTTTTTACTTGTGATTTTATCTATTTTTATAGTATTTCTACCTATACATTAGGTGGTATTAGAAGATGATTGCCATAGTACAGCCCTTTTTATTCTAATACTATTCTCTATTTTTTTAATACACACTGCTATATATCTATAGTTTCTAGAAAAAGAAATCGTATGAGTATTTACAAAATATTGTATTTGATTTTGGGGTAAAAGAAGCGAAAAGAAAATCGCCAATGTGAATAAGTTTATTACCAGGGTAATTTCATTCATAAGTTTGTCTTTTATAATTTATAGTCCTATGTATCTATACTTTTGTATAAATTTTTATAGTACAAATTTGATTTTGGGCACTATTAGTATTGTATATAGATCGTTATAAAATACATCTTGACAACTAGGGGCATGAAATAAAATGTTTACTGTATTCTTTTGTACTTACTTTTTTTCTAAAAAGCAAGTATGGCATTATACTTTCTTTAACAATATAAATGTATGCATAAAACTTTGATAGTCAAATACTTAAAATCATCAAAATAGTTATGGTTTTTCCGCACAACACTATAATTATCTGAATATCAGCAATAAATACTTAGATGTTATTCTACAACAAAAAAGAGAATTTTAAACTTTCCTAAGTTTTGTACAAAAAACACCTAAACACCTTATAAACAATAGGTTAAAACCACAACACCAGACCTATAAAACCCTGGCAATACAACGGTTTTTAAAAAGTGATATATTCCCCGTAAATAGAAATGTAAAAGCAGTAATAAGCAGGTAACAAAATGCCCTAATAAGTTACTAAATGTTACTTTTTACATTTTAAACCGGGTAATTTCATGCATATTTTATAGCCAAAATGCAAATCAACTGTATTTTTTATACTAGTAAAAAACCGTAAATTTAACGTAGTTATCCCCCTAAAGGAAACCATTTACTAACTCTTTTTGAAATATGGTTATCCCATTCTTTCGTTTATTTTTTTGCCAACCCTTTGACAGGCTCAGGGCAGGTAACTTAGACAAGATCCGGATGAATAGTATTTTGGTGTTAAAAGCTATTCTCGATACAATTTTTCTCCATTTCACTACGAAAAATTACTCGAATCGACGCTTTTTATCAAATACTTAATAGTAATTAGAAACTCAGGTTAATACAACGTCTTTACCAACAAAATATGCCAGAGCTACAAAATCGAGGAAGGCAGATTTTCCTTTAATTTTGCAAGTCTGGCATGTTATTACCTATATTTTTTTCAGTAATACTCTTATGTGTACTTATTTTTCCTTTTCTTTTTTTCATCGCCAACCCTTCGACAGGCTCAGGGCAGGCAACTTCGACAGGCTCAGGATGAATAGTATTTTGGTGCTAAAAGCTATTCTCGATACAATTTTTCTCCATTTCACTACGAAAAATTACTCGAATCGACGCTTTTTATCAAATATTTAATAGTAATTAGAAACTTAGGTTAATACAACTTTACCAACAAAATATGCCAGAGCTACAAAATCGAGGAAGGCAGATTTTCCTTTAATTTTGCAAGTCTGGCATTTTTATAAACGAACTTATAAAAATAAGTAATTCTTTTCTTTCTAAGCTATTATATAAAACCTCTTTTACGAGCTTCTTCGAGCAGCATTTGGTCGTCTGCTTTGGCAATAGAAAACATCTCTTTGATTTGATTTTTTCTTTTCTCGATCGCACTTAGGGATAAGCTTACATAATTGGGTAAGTTTTTGGTTTTTACCCCACGAGAAAGATGGTATAATATTTTTAGGTTTTTCTCATCTAGTGAGAATTTATTGGTCATCATTTTTCTAAAATGATCGTTTACCGTAGCACTATAATACGCTTTACCTTTTACGATATTATTAAAAGCCAGTAATAGCTCTGCAGAGGTAAGATCACTCTTTATCAAGAAACCAGAAGGGTTTATATTTTTAAGAATGTTATGGATTCTGTGATCCTCTCTATGCATGGTTAGGATAATAATCTTGGATTTGGGTAAGAGTTCTTTGGCATGTTTTGCCAAATCCTCTCCAGAAGTTATGGTACCATCTGATGATGGTGGTAGTTTAATGTCTATAAAAAGCATATCATAAGGAACCGTCTCTGAAGATTTTACAATCGTCTCGTAAGCATCGTCGCAATTGGATGCAATATCGATTTTTATTTGATACTCTTTTTGATTTTCTCCTAACAGGGTATTCTTATAACCTTCTATAATCATCGGGTGATCATCGATCATAAGAACTTTTAGCTTTTTCTTCATCTTAAAAATTATTGTTTAGTTCTACAGCATTTACATGTTGGTCATTACTCATAACAACCTATGTAACTACTTTTAGCAATTCAATTTGCGTTATATATTAGACTGGCACACTTACTGACACAGTGGTACCAGCACCTTGGTTACTTAAAAACTGAACTACCCCACTCATCTGACTAACTCTTGATGTAATGTTCTTTAAACCGATTCCTTTTTTGACCTTGGTACTTTTAAAACCGATTCCATCATCTAAAATAGTAAGATTTATGTTACTATCCTCATAATCGAAATTAATTTTTATGTTTTCTGCCTGTGCATGCTTAAAAATATTCTGCATCGACTCTTGTAAAATCCTAAAAAAGTTTACTTTTTTATTGTCTGGGATTTCTTCCCAATCGATTTTCTCGTCGTTAGAAAACTCATACTTAAGTTTATGGATCCCGCACAAGTCTTTGATCAGGGTTTCTACAGCATCCATATAGGCCACATCAGAGGGTAAGGTGTCTGATCCCAGATCGTGCGAGATGAGACGTATTTCTTTTTCTATAGATTTTAGTTCTTCTATATATTTGTTTCTAGAAGGGGTAAACTCGTCATTCGCCCGTTGGTTGATCCCATCCAGACTCAATCGTACTCCAAACAGGCGCCCCAGTACCCCATCGTGTAACTCTTCTGACATACGTTGCTGTTCTAGCTGTCGTCCTTCTTCTAGTTTGATTTGCTGGTTAAGCAGCAGGCGGTAGATCTCTTCATTAGACTCTTGCTGGGTTTGCGCAAATTGTAGTTCTTTATTACTTTGCTGCTGTCTAAAGATAATATACCCTAATAAAAACATAGCCGTTAACCCCAAAATCGCAATGATGAGGATTTGGTTTTCCTTGCTTACTTGTATACTCTGTTCTTTAAATTCATCTGTCTCATATTTGATACGTGCAAATTTATCTCGAAACAGTCGCTCTTCTTTGATCAAACTGTCATTGAGTGTTATATACTTATTGGCATATCCCAACCCTGTTTTATAATCAGACACCTTTGCTAATAATTGATAAGCTTGCAATAGATCCTCGTTATCATGAATTTCTAAAGCTAAATCGCGAGATTGTTGTGCATAACCAATAGCTATACTATCTTTACCTATCGATTGATAATATTCCCCCAAATGTAAGGCACTGGTGGCTAATCCATATTTATGTTGTATGCTATCTCGTATATGTAAAGCTTTATAAAACAAATTCGGGATATTAGTCATATCCTTCGACAAAAAATTAACATAGGCTAGGTTATCTAACAATAATGCCCTTCTTCTAGGATCAATTTTTAAATATTCATTATGAGATAATGCTTTGTTAAAGTATTCCTTTGCCTTATCATATTTTTTTTGGGATTTATAGGTAGTACCAATATTATTATAGGAAATCACTTTCTGTTCTATTTCAATATCAGTTCCTTTAGCAATCTCAATTGCTTTCAAGTAATACCCAATTGCTTCCTCATACCGTTCTAAATGTTTACAAACAATTCCCAAATTAATATAGCATAAACGTAAATAGTTATCATTTTTAACTATTTCAAATTTTTCTATAGCGGCAATCGTTTTGGATTCACTTTCACTATAATCTTTTATTTTACGAAGTATTTGAGCCAATGATAGTAAAACATCACCATGATCAAAGGCATAATCCTTTGGTTCATACTTTTTATTATCCAATGATAAATAAACCTTATCTGCATTATAAAAGTTTTTAATAGTTGAATCTAGCTCTGCCGTTGTTCTGTGGTAAGCACCTAAATAAAAATAGGACTTAGCAATATTAACAGAATCCTGAATAACGTTAGACAGCTTCAAAGCTTTCTCACTTAAGCTTTTATATTTATTATAATCTTTAACATTTAAATATTCATTAGAGATTTCGAGAAGTTTTTCAATCTTAAAAGAATTATTTACTAGAGTAGAATAAATCGTATAGGCCTTATCTAAATACTCTCTACGCTCCTCAATAGAAGTTGTTTTATCTTTACTTTTTTCTATATAAGATTCGATTAAATCAGATTTTAAAACATCCTCTTTTATCTTAACCTCATCGGTTGATTTATGACAACTAATCATTAAAAAACCAATAAAAAATAACTGTATAAAAAGACGTTGCATTAAGAAAAATTTTACTCTAATTTAGATAATTAAGTAGCAACAAAAAAGCAAAAACAAAAAAAGATCTTGTTTTATAAGATCTTTTTTTGTTTTTGCTTTTTTATAATGATTTTTATACACTAGCTACCACCATTATTTCCATTATTTCCAGGATTTCCATTATTTCCAGGATTTCCAGGATAATTAGTTCCATCATCATCTTCTCCACTATGTATATTCATACCATCATCATCTTCTCCTCCATGCGGAGAACCATCGTCATCTTCTCCTCCGTGTTTAGAACCATCATCGTCTTCTCCGCTGAAAATATCGGTATAATCGATTCCTACTTGATCTTCTGTTGCGTCTGCTTCACAAGCGATGAATAATGAGCTTAAAAATAGTATAGCGAATATAGTTCTTATAGTTTTCATAATCGTATTTTTTTAGTTTAGAATTTGTGTTACCTATTATATAGATAACGTCTTAATTTGGTTTTACTTACTTTTTTTGTTTTTACTCTTATGTTCATCGGTTGCGCAATCGACTTTTAATAGTTACTTTTTGTACTGTTAGCGATCGTTTACTTTTTCTGTTTTTGTATCTCTAATTGTACACTACAAATGTAGGGGGATTATTCCCTCGCGCCCAATAAATTAGGGTGTTTATAGTGGTTTGGTGCCTGCCAGAAGTAGTTGTACCCCGTATACGGGTAGTTGGCCATATTTTATGAAATGGGGGAAGTGTAAGAAATTACGGTATAATGATTTGGTAATACAATGGTACGTTTTTTTTTACAAAAAAACCGATAAATAGTCGCTATTTATCGGTCGGTATATAATAGGTGTGAGGACATATTATATATAGATTAAACTTTTCTTGGCGAGATTATCTTTTATTTCCTCGACATTATTCTTATACGATTTCGAAAACGGGATCATATCATCAGAGTTCTTGATGGCACATTTTGCCTTGCCAAAATGTATCCTCGAGACATAGTCAATATTAATAATATAACTATTATGTATCCTTACAAAATGCTTGGGTAATAATTCCTGAAAATGTTTTAGCGTTTTAAAAGCTTCCACCTTATTACCATCGCTCATCATAAAATCTGTCGTATTATTATCTGCCTTAAGATATAGGATCTCATCTACATCTACAAAGCGATAATCGCCATAGGATTTAAAACACAAAGTGTTATCTCCCACATTATCAAAGTCTTTCTCGAATCGCATCAAGGTTCTTTTGATCTGAGGTTTTCCAAAGGGTTTGAGCATATAATCCAAAATCCTGTTACGAATCCCCTCGATGGCATACTCTGTAGTTTTGGTAATCACAATAAATTCTGGTAGTCGAGGCATGTATTTTGCCAACTCGACCATGAGCGAATATTTGGTTTGATTACCATGCATGCCCTGCACCTCGGGCTCTAAAAAAACAAGTCTTGGTCTTCTTTCTAAAATAAGATCTAACGCATCGTGCTCATTATCTGCGATTCCTGTACAGATATACTCGGTCTTTTCTTCGAGCGAAATCTGAATCAAATCAGAGATATTTTTGTCGTTATCTATAATTACGTATGGATATTTCATGGGGTATCTATTACTATTAAATTTATGATTTAGTGTGACGCATATTTATTCTATCTACAAGATAGGGTAAATCTTGTTTTTTTGGATACGTGAAAACCGTAATATTAGTATGGAACTACTTCATTAACAAAACCTTAGGATTTGCATTTCATCTATAATTTTATGTATTTCATCTATAGAAATTACCAAAAACACTTGCTACGTCATCTTTAACAGTCATCTTGATTTTAGTTAAAAAACTCCAAAATTGCAGATTTTGTCATAGAGAAACAGAAATAAATCCGTATGAAAAGTAGGATATCACGTGCTAATTTTGGCCCATATCTTATCCTCATTTACAATGTAGTATATCTGATATTTTTGACAGTATGTCTTATCCCAATATTACATCACCTGTTTTATCCTTTTGAAAACGTATTCTATACAGCAAATTAAAGAAGGTACGATCATGGTAAATGGGGTTATTTTTATGGTGTACTCGTTCTAATTTCATTGTATAATGATGACTTTTTGTTTTCTGTCTCCTCGAGTGCTTCGATAAACCTAGGACAGGCATTATCGAGATGTCATTTCGAAAAATCACTACCATTGACGTATTTCATAGGTTTTATACGTTCTTAAATTTAATTAATAGGGTTACCCATATAAGTCTCAAATTATTGTAAATGAGTATGTTATTTTGTAAATTGTATGTAAATACACAAAAGATGAAGATATTAAAATCACTTGACAGGCAGGTGTTTAC
>NZ_JBFMKP010000054.1:0-19836 GCF_040786235.1 Aquimarina discodermiae | reverse complement strand
AATTTAAAAGACAGTACTCCTCTTAGAGATTTTTTCCATAGAATAAATTTTAGAAAAGGAAGAGTCTCTGCTATTACAGCAACAGCTAGAAAACTTGCTATAATCATCTGGAATATGATTGTGAAGACTAAACAGTATCTAAATCCAGAAGTATATCTATACCTAGATCAGAAAAGAAAGCTTGGACTCGTCAAAAGAATTAAAAAGCAAATCGATAAATTTGATATCAAACCAGAAGATCTTGAATTTAAAAATTCTTGATTTTCAATAAATAAAATTGACGTTAGTCAGAATTAAAAGGTCTTCTACACCTCTGGTTTTCATATCTGTAAGTGCACTCATCCAAAAAACAGCGGATTCATTTTTGCCTAACCAAAGTCCTAAGACTTCTTTTTTACCATCTCTTCTAAGCCTACAGCAATATAAATGGTTTTATTGATCACTTTGGAGTTCTTCCTAACCTTGAAGACAGCCCTATCCATCCAGACAGTCAAATATACGGGGTCTAAGGGCCGGTTTTGCCAAGCTACAATGTCATTAGTGATTTTATCTGTAATACGGGATATGGTAGAGGTAGAGATCTCAAAATTATACACCTCCCGCATCTGTTCTTCAATATCATTGTTGTTCATCCCTTTAGTATACAGTGATATGATCACTTGCTCTATACTATCCACCATATTCTTACGCTTGGGGACAATCATAGGGTTAAAGAAAGCATCTCGATCTCTTGGAACGGCTATTTCAGACTCTCCTAAAGAGGTGCGTACTTTCTTTTTAGAGTAATCATTGGGGAGTTGTTGGATTGACAAGGTAAATTTTGGGGTAAAGGTTATTTTGTAAATACAGTTGGTCAACAAGGTACAGAACAAAAGATAGCAAAATATGTCAAAAATCAAGGGATTGAAGAAGATTATCAACTAAAATTATTTTAATGCCTAGTGGGCTTGCCCCGAGGATTATTTACTGTTGCTGTAATTCTTTAAATGCAACATTGTTGCTTTTGTGTTTTTTCTTGTTAAATTTGTAATCAAATATATTGTCAACATCTAGCAAGCATACAAATGAGCATCACAAAGAAATTACCAGTTACTGTTTTAAGTGGTTTCCTAGGAGCCGGAAAAACAACATTACTCAACCACATTTTACACAATAAAGAAGGATTAAAAGTTGCTGTTATCGTAAACGATATGAGCGAGGTGAACGTAGATGCCAAGCTTGTGAAAAATGAAAACACACTTTCACGTACTGAAGAGAAGTTGGTCGAAATGAGTAATGGATGTATCTGTTGTACGCTAAGAGAAGACTTGATGATCGAAGTAGAACGTTTGGCCAAAGAGAATCGATTTGATTACTTGCTTATTGAGAGTACTGGGATAAGTGAGCCTGTTCCGGTAGCACAAACCTTCAGTTTTGTAGATGAAGAAAATGGGATTGATCTTTCTCGTTTTAGCTACATTGATACCATGGTGACTGTAGTAGATGCCTTTAATTTTTTTAAAGATTTTGGAAGTCCAGAAACCTTGATAGATAGAAAACTAACGAACATAGAAGGTGATTACAGAACTATTGTCAATTTATTGACCGATCAAATCGAATTTGCTAACATCATTGTGCTGAACAAAACAGATTTGGTATCAAAAGAACACCTAGGTATATTGAAAGCATCCATCCATAAATTGAACCCTACCGCTCGCATTATAGAATCAAGCTATAGTAAAATAGAACCCAAAGAAATCCTTAATACAAGACTTTTCGATTTTGAGGAAGCAGAGCAAAGTGCTGGTTGGATAGAAGAACTCAATAAGGACAAACATACTCCAGAAACAGAAGAATATGGAATATCTTCTTTTGTATATAGATCAAAAAAACCTTTTGACCCTAATCGTTTTTGGAAATATGTACAACAAAAATTTCCGAATAGTGTTATTCGAAGCAAAGGTTTATTTTGGGTTGCTTCGAGACCAGAACAAGCATTGGTTTGGGGGCAAGCAGGTGGTTCTTTGAAAGCAGACAGTGCAGGAGTTTGGTGGAGTAGTATGCCTTTCGAAAAACGAATCGAATATTTACCATTTATCGAAAATCAAGAAACAATTGAAAAAAGTTGGGACAAAACCTTTGGTGATCGAAAAAATGAAATAGTGTTTATAGGTCGATATATGGATGAAAAACAAATTATTGAAGAACTCAATGCTTGTTTACTAAATGATAAAGAATTAGTGGGTCAAAAATGGGAAGAAGGCTATAATGATGAATGGCCCGTCGAAAGAGTGTATGCATTGAAATAAAATAACAGTTTATTTGTTTTTCCCAGATAAGGTAAAGTAATCTGTATTACTTTTACTCAAGGAGATACAGAGTTTACCGAACCATGGTTTTCTACTGACGAAAAAACGTTATTTTTAAGTGTTGAACATCCAGAAGGACAGTCCAAAGATTTGAACAACCTAAAAAGTAAATGATCCTTTGATACAGATAACATTCTTAAACCAGCTGTAGTAGCTATTCAAGAGGAAATAATAGAGAAGATGAATAAACTCAACGAAGCTGAAGTTTAAAAATATAGTTAATCTGGTACTTACTAGACCCAAAATTTTATTACTGAAAAATGTATCAATGAAAAATAAGGAAGCGATCATAACTATTGTTGGATTTTTAGGTGCTGGAAAAACTACATTACTTAGATATTTGATAAATAACTTTAACGCTAAAGGTTGGAATCCTTTCGTTATTCTGAATGATTATGAAAATGCAAATATGGATGCCCAACAACTTACACAACAAATAGAATTAAACCGTATTAAAGCATTGAGTGGAAGCTGTATTTGTTGTAGTGGTATTGTTGAACTCAGAAATATAGTGAATAGAATTCCAGAGCGTAAGAATGGAATCACTTTGGTTGAAGCTAACGGAACCTCTGATGCATGCTCGTTAATGGAATTTTTGGGAGTTGGACTAGATGATCGGTTTTTACCTCCGATACAAATATCTGTTGTTGATGTTAAAAACTGGCAAAAACGAGGACAACATAACGAACTTGAAGCAACTCAAATTCAAGTTTCCTCACTTATAATGCTCACGCATCTTGAAAAAGAAGATGAAAGAAGAAAAGTATTGGTTGTTGATGAACTAAAAAAACTTAACCCCATGGCTAGAATAGTGGCCATAGAGGATTTGGATATTTTACAGCTTCCAGAACTATTACCATCCAATAATTCTGCTCAAAAATTCGACCATCAAAAATCACATTGGGCTTCTTGTTCTGTAGATCTACCACACCTATCTAGTATAAAAAACATTCATGATATTTGTGAGGCATTACCAGACAGTATCCTTAGAGTAAAAGGTTGTACCAAAATTGGGCAAGAAGAAAATTATACATACTTTGAGCGTAAACCCGATGGAGACGTTCATATTCGACCATTTAATGGAATACCAATTACCGGAACCAAACTTTTGACTATAGGACCTGGGTCTAATCCTTGGGTACTAGAAAAAGCAATTAAATTAAGTATAAAGGAAACCAACTCAATTTAATTTTTCAACTATTAATTTCAAATAAAAATGAAACCATTCTTCTTTATATGTCTTTTTCTTGTATTCGTTTCTTGTAAGAAAACCGATATGCAGCTTACCAAAATAACTGCAGAAACAATGACTATAGACAATTCGATTAAACCTTCGGAAGCAATAGATAGCATGATTACTCCTTATAAAGAAGAATTGATTGCCGAAATGCAACAAGTGCTAACCTATACGCCAAAAGATTTACTCAAAAATGATGGAAATAAGCAAAGTTCCTTAGGAAATTTGATGGTAGATATTTGTTTTGAAATTGCAAATCCTATTTTCAAAAATCAAACCAAGAAACCTATTGATTTTGCAATGTTAAATCATGGAGGAATACGTGCCACGATATCAAAAGGAAAGGTAACAAAAGAACACGCTTTTCAATTGATGCCGTTTGAAAATGAATTGGTGGTAGTAGAAATTACTGGAGAGAAAATAATAGAATTGGTAGATTATTTTATTAAAAGTGAAAGAGCACATCCTTTATCAAAAGATGTTAAGTTAATAATTGATAAGAATGGTTATGATTTGAAAATTAAAGGACTGGAGTTTGATAAAAATAAACGCTATACTGTACTAACTTCTGATTATTTACAAAATGGAGGAAGTAAAATGAATTTCTTTAAAAACCCAGAAAGGCTAACAAAATTAGATTATAAAATAAGAGATGCCATTATTGATTATTTTAAAAAAGTAGATACGTTACAAGCAAGTATTGATAATCGAGTAATCATTAAGTCATGAAAAGAAGGAGCTTTATTAAACAGTTAGGAGGGGCATCAACTTTAGCCCTGACCAGTGGACTAATAGCACCCTCGTTTATTGGTAAACAGCAATGTCACATTACGATCTTACATACCAACGATACACATAGTCATATAGAACCTTTTCAAGCAAATCACAATAGATATGCAAATAAAGGAGGAGTTGCCAAACGGGCTACCTTGATAGAGAAAATAAGAAAGGAAAATAAAAATACTTTGTTGCTAGATGCTGGTGATATTTTTCAAGGAACACCCTACTTCAATTATTTTGAAGGTGCTTTAGAATTTAAGTTAATGAGTATGCTTAAATATGATGTAGCTACCATCGGGAATCATGATTTTGATAATTCTATAGAAGGTTTATACAAACAACTACCAAATGCAAAATTTGATTTTGTTTCTGCTAATTATAATTTTAACAACACCGTTTTAGATACCCATATAAGACCTTATAAAATCATGAATAGAGGCGGAATAAAAATAGGAATATTTGGTTTGGGAATCGAGCTAGAAGGGCTGGTAGATAAAAGAATGTATAAAGAAACAAAGTATTTAAACCCAGTTGAAATTGCTCAAGATATAACCCATGAGTTGAAAAACGAGCAAAAATGTGATTTGATTATTTGTTTGTCACATTTGGGGTATTATTATAAAAATGAGCCTGATAAAATATCAGATTTAAATTTAGCAAAGGCTACCAAAAACATAGATTTAATAATTGGGGGGCATACCCATACTTTTTTACCTAAACCAACTATTGTAAAAAATATAGAAGGTAAAAATATGTTGGTTAATCAAGTCGGTGCTTATGGAGTTAATTTGGGAAGAGTAGATTTCTATTTTGATAAAAACGATAATAAAACATCAAAAGGCACGAGCATTCTGATATAATTTAAAGCTATCGAAAACGTTCAGAAAATAGGTTTTTTAATTTATTACTATATTTAGCCCTATGAGGGTAAACAAAAAGACCAAAAATATCTCATTATTTTTTCTTTTAGCTTTTCTGTTTATAAGAATCGCTGATCTACATTCTTATTCTCATTTTTCTGATGATGATCTAACACATTGTGAATTATGTGAGATAATAATTACATCAAACCAATTTACACCGCTGTTAGATGGTCCGTTTATCGAAGAAAAAACACATCAGAGTTTTGTTTTTCAGGTGATTAAGGTTGATCTTCGATATAAGACACCTTATTATTCTATCACTCAACCCGAAATTATATATAATAAACCTCCTCCTATACTTTAGCGTACCCTTATTTTTTCTTTCTAGGTTAAATAGATCCGAATATTAGATAGTATTTTATAATATCAATAGATAAAAACCACTGTGTGATATTGTGGTATGGAAATTTCTTTTCAGCAATTCTGACGATATAATTATTAAACACTTTAAAGAAAAGTTTTCCGATGTCTTTGGGGAGCCTTTAAAATGATGATAAGTGATTTTTTAAAGTAATTATCAAAAATTAGATTAATCGATTTTTAGCGCTAAACAGTTGTAAGTTTTGTAGCAAAAAGGATGAATATATACACGATTTGATTTGTTAAGCTCATGAAGATATTGTCAAATTATGATATGAAACAGGATACTCGAATGTGAGAACGATATTACGAACATTTTTTTTTAGAAATGCTGATTAGGACTATTCTCGAAATTTATCACTGGGTAAGACACAATTCAACAAAAATATAATAAAGAAAAGAATAGAAATTATGAATAAGACAACCATAATTACCATTCTATTGGTAATAATTTCATGCAATCGCATAGAAAAAGAAGAAAGGGTTTTGAGACAAGATCCAGGGGATGAGATCTTTGTGATTCATGTTCCTAAAGCAGGTTGTAAAAAATGTCAAAAGATAATAGAGGAAGGACTTCAAAATGAAAACGGGGTACAACAATCTATTTTAGATTTAAGTTCTAAAAAATTATCGGTTGTTTATACTCCAGAAAAAGTAACGCCAAAGATACTTGAGACAACCGTAAAAAAAATAGCAAAGAAAATCCCCTGCAAATAATTAATTAAAACACATTAAAAATGAAACCGAAAATAAAAACTTATAAAATATTGATGCTGTTTGGAGTACTACTTTTGTCTACATCTCTTAAAAGTGCACATCCAATTAAGCTAACAGCATCTCTTATAGAATACAATTCTAAAACCAATAGTATTAGAATGGAGTGCAGAGTCTTTATTGATGATTTTGAGGACAGTATAAATAGTACCTTAGCCAAAAACATCAATATATCAAACCTCTCTACCGAAGATAAGAAAGGTATAGAAGATTATTTCAAAAAGTATTATACAATAACAATTAACAATAAGATATATTCTCTAAAATATCTGGAATCTGAGATTCTTGCAGAGTACAATGTGTTTTGTATTAAATTTTCAGAAAGTGACTTGAAGATTAAAAAAGGGGATCAAATCTGTATAAAAAACAAGCTTTTTTTTGAGGAATTTGGTTTTTTACAATCAAACAGAATTACAGTAAGAATGGAGCCTTTTGTTAGAGAGAATTACCAAACTACATTCGATGACTATTCTATAACCTTTAATCTATAAAACATGAATAATTTAAGTTCTTTTTTTATTAACGGGTGGGAGCATATAGTAGATATAAATGCCTATGACCATCTGTTGTTTGTAATGACATTATGCGCAGCTTTCAAATTAACACAATGGAAACAAATACTAGTCATTATTACCGCCTTTACTATAGGACATAGCGGAACCCTGATACTAAGTGCCTTGGATATAATTCCTGCCAATTCAAAATTAATAGATACGTTGATTCCTTTTACTATAATGATAACAGCATTGGCAAATATTATTTACTATGATAATAAAGGTAGGTTTTCTGGTAACAAGGTGAAATATGCAATTGCATTGATTTTTGGATTGATTCATGGATTAGCATTTGCCAGTAATTTTAAATTCATGCTATTTGAAGATAGTATTATTATGCCTTTGTTTGCATTTAATATGGGTATAGAAGTCGGGCAATTGTTTATAGTATTGCTTTTTATGATCTCTTTATGGTTATATACTAGAATAATTAGTGGAGAGCATTTCAAATGGAATTTATTTGTTTCAGGAGCGGGTTTTGGCATTGCGACTACGATCTTTATAAATGCTGTAAATGGTTAATGTGAAAAAATCTTTAGATGGATATTAATTTTCTGTTCGGTTGGAAGAAAGAAATTACTTATATAGAAAATCGTTTTTTGGGAACATTTTTTAGACTAAGTTATGTTACTTTGTTTGGTGTGTTTCTAATGTCATGCCAAAAGCAAAAAACACAAAGCGAATCTTATTATAGTATTGATAGGGAAAAGATCGATGAAGCTTTTAATAAGGATAAATCCAAAGTTTTATTGGATCATTTGTATGTAGTTGTAGATAGTGTTACCTATTCAAGATTAGTTAATGACAATCGATGGAAAAACACATATGCTTCTTTTGATCGTGGATTACCAGATTTTGCCGCTGTAAATATGCATGCCTCTACTTGTTATTTAAGGGGGCATCGACATTATATCGAAATTTTAGGTCCTAAAAACACGTATAATGAATCGGTAGGGAAAAGTGGTATTGGATTCTCCCTAAAAAATAAGGAGGAACACTTTCATTTAGGATTAAAGCCTAAACTAAAACCATCAAAGAGTTCGTTGCTTCAGGCTGTTCAGACGGTACAAATGCCTTTAAGAGATTATAAGTACACATGGTTTAAGGCATTTTATACACCGAGCCCAGGAACATCTTTACATACCTGGTATGCTTTTTATAATCCATCTTTTTTAGATAGCCTGTACGGAAAACATTATACCTCTTATTCACGAGAAGCATTTCTGGAACCTAATTATAAAAAGAAAAAACTATTTAATGGAGTCAAAGAAATTTATGCAACCTGTACATTGGATGATTACCTTCGTATTGTTCAAGAACTAAAACATTTACAATGTGAACTTTTACAGAGAAAAGGCAATATACTTATGATTAAAGGAGGGGATGTGATATTGCATATAGAACCTTCTGATATTGTTGCATATAGTAGAATAACCAAGATTATCTGTGAACTTAATAATGCAGACTATAGCATTACCCGGTTAGGAAATCTAATCATTACCAATCAAGGTAATAAATCTATTTGGAATCTTAAAAACCTATATAATAATAACCCTTGAAAATTTAAAAAAATGAAATTTTACGCAAAACATCTCTACCTAAAAGTATTTTTATTATGCCTTGTCATAAATTCATGTAAGCAGGAGAAAAAAGCTCCTGATGCTACAAATAATAACGATGTTGAAACTGTCCAAGAAGTTACTAAACCAAAAATTACATTGGAAAAATTAGAAGGCTCTCCTGCCTATTCTGATGCTGCACTTGTTTTAGACACTCCAGAAGAAATAGTTGTGGGAAAGTCTGGAGAAAAAGGTTTTTCTTTCAAAGTAGAGAATTACGAACTTGGGGCTCAAACAAAAGGAGAAAATACACAAAAGTTAGCAAACTCTGGTAAAGGGCAGCATATTCATTTTATAGTAAATAACCAACCTTACTCTGCTCACTATGAGCCAGAGTTTAAAAAAGAGGTTCCAGAAGGGGTACATCATTTGGTGGCTTTTTTAAGTCGTTCTTATCATGAATCTGTAAAGAATGAAAATTCTGTTGTAGTACGTAAGTTGGTAGTTGGCGAAGATCCCAAAGATACTTTTAATCTTGCCATGGATACACCAACATTAATTTATAGTAGACCTAAAGGAGAATATTCTGGAAAGGATACAGAACAAATTTTATTAGATTTCTTTGTACTTAATACCCAACTTTCTAAAAAGGGCCATAAAGTTCGTGCTACAATTAATGGAGAAGAATTTATCATTACCGAATGGGCTCCGCAGGTTATCAAAGGACTCCCTATGGGAGAAATTACTATACAACTGGAATTGTTGGATGAGGCAGGAGAATTGATTCCAGGTCCGTTCAATAAAGTGAATCGCAAAGTACTATTAAAAGAATAAATAAGGTGCTTAGAAAAAGCCTGTGGTTTTTATACACAGGCTTTTTTTTATCAATTAAATCTAAGGTTTTACTGCAATTCTTGTAGTTTCGTTGTTATTTATTGATTAACTTACCGGTAGCTTCCTTAATAATATAATTACAGTGATCTACGTCGTCTGTATTAAGTTCAAGGATTCCTGTAACCTCTACTATTTGATCTGTTTTAAAATTTGGTTTTTGTTTATAAACAACTTCTATAATGGTTTCTGGGCCAGCACCACCACAAAAAAAACAGGAGGACATAGGGTTTTTTGATAATAAATGGAATTGGTCTTCATCTGTCGAAAAATCTAAAAAATAACCTTTTACACGAATTAAAACACCTCGGTACGATTTTACAGAAGATCCAAAAGTTGGCTTTAAAAAAAAATCATCATATGCAGCACTATATACCTTGTTAAAAGTCACATCGGTCAGATCATTCCACGTCATTTTATGCTGAGAAAACAGATTAGATTGAACCGAAATGGTTACCATAAAAAGAAAAAACATTTTATACATTGGCTAATATTTTAGAGACATTTAATTTATATAATGAAGTAGAGGCCAAAATTGCAGCTATGAAAGTGGTTAGAATCACTAATGCCAATATGAATAACTCTTTATTATTTGGTAGTCCAAATACAAAATGATACCCATAAGCGTTTTCTGAATAAATTGAGAAAAACCAAGTGCTAATTCTACCTAAAAACCATCCTAAAATAAATCCTAACATTGATAAAAAAATAGCTTCTAAAAACACCAGTTTTATCAACTGAAAAATATTGGCTCCATAGGTACGTAACAAAGCCAACTCTTGTTTTCTTTCTCTTACTGTTTTTATTAAATTAATAAATATGCTAAGCCCTGCTACCAATAGTATTATAATAGCGATACTGTTAATTGTTTGAAAGCCGACTCCTAGAAATTTCATTAATCGCTCAATTTCAAACTTTGGGAGGGCAGCCTGCATGGTGGTTTTTTCATTTATGTATCGGGACATTTGTAAAGCTCCTATCGGGTTTCTGAATTTAACTAGAAGTGAGGTTATTTCTTGTTCTTTTTCATGATATTCTTCATGAGGAGTGTGTTCGTGCTCGTGTTCATGTACTTCCCAAATACTCCTTAAATTGGTGATGATAAGGTGATCAAGAATGGATGCTGTCGGGTTTAGTATTCCGGTAACCATAAAAGATTTTGTAGTATGGGTTTCTAATCCATTTTCTGCTAGGCCATGTGTACTGGTAAAGCTACTTCCCAGTTGTAAGTTGTTTTTTTCTGCAACATAACTTCCAACAACTACTTCAAATGGTTTTTTATATAATTTTCCTTCCCTTAGCGTTGCCCCGTATTGATTTAGATACTTATCTGGGGTGCCTAAAATCCTATATCCTTTATAGTTATCTCCATACGAAACCGGTATCATTTCTTTTACCATGGGATTCTTTCCAATTTTTAGCGCTTCATTTAAAGATATATTACCAGTGGGATTATCTATATGTAAAATTGAAGATAGTATAAGTTGAAGAGGACTTCCTTTAGCACCAATAACCATATCAAATGGCTTTGTATTTTTTTCTAAATGCTGATTAAGCTGATCTTTCATTTGTAAAACAAAAGTTGCTAAGGAAATACTTAACATTAATAGCAAAATACTTAAAAAAGTATTCAAAGGTTTAGAGATAAGATTTTTGTAAGCCAGGTATAACAAGATTATAAAATTATATGATTGTTAAAATGTGATTTTACCCTTTGATCATGGGTTATAATCACTAAATTACTTTTACAGATTCGTGCTTCTTTTTTTAATAATGAAATGACTTTTTCACAATTCACGTCATCTAAATTTGATGTAGGTTCATCTGCAAGTATTACTTTTGGGCTATGAACAACCCCTAAAGCAATCGAAAGTCGTTGTTGTTGTCCCTCACTTAATTGATGAATCCTTTTGTTTTGAAGATTCGATAGACCTAATTGCTGGATTAGCTCCTCTTTTCTTTGAGGATCGCTCTTTTTTTTAGAGAGCTTCTCTCGTAAGGTTAAATTCTCTAAAACAGTTAATGACCTAATAAAATATGTACGTTGAAAAATTAAACCTATATGTTGACCTCTAAAATAATCCAATTGCTTTCTTGTAAGTTTGTTTAGAAAAGTGTAATCAATAAAAATTTCACCTTCTTTTGGAGGTAAGAGACCTGCCAAAAGATGAATGAATGTTGTTTTTCCCACTCCCGATGCTCCCAAAATCAGTAAATCCTCTTTTGCAGATAAATCTATATCCGGAAAATAAAGAGTTTGATCTTCTACATCTTGATATGTAAACTGAAGAGCGTGGGTACGAATCATAAAATTGTTTTTCCAAAAGTAATAAAATTTTAATAATGCAACAAAGTTGCATTATTAAAATTTTATTATCTTTGTACGTTAAGACAAATAGGTTGTACTCTATGTTTCAGTGTATTATAGTGCATATTATCACGTTGTTATTTACTGCAGCATTCCTTGCACCAAGGGTTGTAGACCTGCATATTTTAAATCATTTATCAGAGGACGATGAACCTGTTTCTTGTGAACTTTGCGATATTTTAGTTTATTCTCACCAACTTGATTTATTTCATAATGATCATTCTCATTTAGAAAAAGAACAATCAAATATCCCAAGTTCATTTATTGCTTTAATCCAATACAGAGGCCCTCAAGAAAAGATTGCTTCTCCAACGTTTGTTTATAATAAACCACCACCTTTTTTATAAAGGATATGCCTTTAATATTAAAAATCTTGCATAATAGGAGCTTCTATTCGTTTATAGATTTTTTATACCACTTTATTATCAATATCTACATTTTCAGTAAGGGAAAGAAATTTAATAAAGAAGTAATTGTGGTTTTTAACAGGTTGTTATATAGTTAATTGGGGATTCCTGCATATATCTTATTCTATTATCGGTGCTAGCCGAACATTAAACACAAATTGTCAATTTCATTTTTAAAGTATATAGTATGCTTCAAGCCATCAATCTTACCAAAAAATATGGTAAGCACGTAGCACTTAGTCAACTGAATTTATCAATTGATAAAGGAGAAATTTTTTGTTTACTTGGTCAAAATGGCGCAGGTAAAACAACAACAATCAATCTGTTTTTAGGCTTAATTGAGCCTACAAGTGGTGAAGTTTTGATTAATGGGATACCTGTGAAACCAAATAATAACAAAACCACCCAAATGATTGCATATATTCCCGAAGTTGTTCAGCTATATGGCAATCTTTCGGGGATTGATAATCTTAACTTCTTCAGTAGGTTAGCCGGGTTTCGATATGCAAATACCGAGTTATCCATTTTTCTATCCAAAGCGGGACTTCAAGAAACAGCACATCATAAAAAATTGTCTTCATACTCCAAGGGGATGAGACAAAAAGTTGGTATCGCTATAGCCTTGTCTAAGAATGCGGATTATATTTTTATGGACGAACCTATTTCTGGTTTGGACCCCAAAGCAGCCATAGAATTTACTAAAATCTGTAAAGAATTAAGCCAAGATGGTACTGCCATTTTTATGGCTACTCACGATATTTTTAATGCTGTAAACGTGGGGACTAAAATTGGGATTATGAAAGAAGGAAAATTGCTTCATAACACAAGCACCGATAGCATTAATGCTACCGAATTACAAAACTTATACCTAAAAACAATTTAAACTTAAAAACAATTAACGTAATGAAACTTTTTAAATCAATTCTCATAATTGCATTGTCATTTATTGGGTATACCTCTTTGGCACAAGTACAAATAACAGGTACTGTGGTCGATAATAAAAATAATCCAATAATAGGAGCAACCATTTCATTAAAAAACACAGAAAATACTTTTGGTGAACTCTCTAATGAAACTGGACAATTTGAAATAAATGCTCCTTCTGGTAAATATAATTTAGAAGTAAGATATTTAGGATTTCAGGCTTACAAAAATAATATTGAGACCGGTGATGGTAACACATTCGATATCGGGACAATTTCGTTAGAAGAAGGTACCGAACAACTACAAAGTGTAGAAGTTATTGGCCGCGCCCGAACGGACTATAACAGTGATTATTCGTTTTCTGCAACCAAAATAGCTATCAAAAATAAAGAGTTGCCACAAGCAGTGGCTACTGTAACCAAAGAACTTATTGAAGATCGGCAAGCATTTCAGTTACCAGATGCTGTAAAAACAGTAAGTGGTGTATCGGCTACTGGTATATATAATCATTATAATATTAGAGGTATTACTCAAGCCGATGATGGACAAATGCTTAATGGAATGCGTACACGTCAATATTACTTTTTACAACCTATTACTTCGCATTTAGAACGCGTAGAGGTTATTAAAGGACCGTCTTCTGTAACCTTTTCTAGTGCAGATCCTGGGGGAACGGTAAATATGGTAACTAAAAAGCCGTTGACCGAAAAAAGAAATTCAATAAGTTTAACAACTGGGAGTTTTGGAACCCTAAGAGCTACAGCAGATTTCACAGGACCATTGAACGATTCTAAAACCTTATTATATCGTTTTAATGCAGCAGTACAAGAAGCAGATTCTTTTAGAGATGTCGTAAATAACAATGCTATTTTAATTACTCCTTCTTTAAGTTATGTCCCTAACAAAAAGACATCCCTAAATGTTGAAATGATTTACAATAACGCTGAAGGTAATTTGGATAGAGGTCAGCCAATTTTTGGTGCAATTAATGGTGAATTCGATTTAAATAGTACTCCTATCACAAGGAATGTTGGTGCATCAAACGACCACTACAAAACTAAAGAGCTCATATTTATGGCTAATTTCAATCAAAAGTTTACTGAAAACTTTGGTTTCAATGCTCAGTTCATGAAACAAACTTGGGATGAGGATTTAGCCGAGCATAGAGTTGATGGTACGGCAGTTGATATTGATGGTAATGTGATTCCTACACTTGCAAGAATGCGATATGATAAAAGACAACAGTTTTGGGAAACAGATAATTTTAGCGCATATTTTAATTACGATATCAAAAAAGGTAACCTTACCAATAAGTTATTAGTTGGATATGATGCTACGAGGTGGGAAAGAAAAATTGGTGCAGGATTCCTTCGTGCTAGAAGATATTTAACAATTAATGGTGGCCAGGCTAATTTTGACCCAAGTGATCCAGGAAATTTTCAACAAATGGTGGTAGATGGTGTAACTATGCCAGTGCCTGCTGTTCCTCATTTTAATTTAGAAAATCCTTTTAACGGAGCTAGAAATACAAATGCTTACAACCTTTCAGAGTTAACAATTCCTGCAAATTTGAATACTTCAAACGGGATCTATTTTCAAAACCAATTCAAGATTGGAAAACTCTCAGCATTAGTAAACTTAAGATATGAGTGGTTTACTGATATTTTTGATTATAAAGGTGAAGAAGAAGAATTTGAGACTAGTGCTTTTGTACCTAGGTTTGGTTTAACCTATGAAGTAACTAATGATATTAGTGCGTATGCTACATACCTGCAAGGATTTCAACCACATACTAATACAGTATCATTATCGCCAACAGCAGAAGGTTTTTTCTGGGCAGCATCGCCAAGCAGATTTGACCCATTAGAAAGTACCTTAATGGAAGTAGGTGCCAAAGGAGAGTTTTTAAATGGGAAAATATTTGCCAACCTCGCAATTTTTAATGTTACCCAAAAAAATATCTTACTTGGAGATACTTATGATTTAGATAACTTAACAACAAGAGGAGAGCAAAGAAGTAGAGGTTTTGAAACTGATATTTCAGGTTATGTATTACCTAACTTACAATTAACAGCTTCGTATGCTTATACAGAGGCTACAATTGAAGAAGATGCCGTTGCAGAATTTATAGGAGCACGAATTGGTGGAGCTCCAGAGCATAATGCAAATTTTTGGGGGAGATATGATTTTAATTCAATTTCTTTATTAAAAGGCATTGGAATTGGTTTAGGAGCTCAATATGTAGACGAGAGATATACCTGGTACAATCCTACATATAGTACCGATAGGGTACTATTACCAGAATACACGGTATTAGATGGAGCTGTATATTACAAACCTAACAACATAAATATGCAGTTAACACTAAAAGTAAACAACTTATTTAATGATACGTATTGGTTAGGTGGTCTTAACCCTTCTAGGCTAGGACCGGGTGCACCAAGAAATATTTTATTAAATGCAACTTATAAATTCTAAAAGATGAAATGGGCTAATGTTCGGTTATTTGCATTGAATTTTTGGCAAAATGCAACAACACCCAAAACTTTTTATCTACTATTCTCAATTTTTATACTGCTAACGGCTTATGCCGCTGTTAGCGGTATAAAAAAGTATAGTTCTCAAAATAATATTCGGCAAGAACATCAAAACAAAGCCAGACAAAGTTGGGAGGCAAATCCCGATAAACATCCACATCGTATGGCCCATTTTGGAACTTTTGCATTTCGAATAAATCCTTCTTTGGCAATATTTGATTACGGATTGGAAAGTTTTACTGGGAATACGGTTTTTTTGGAAGCGCATCGACAAAATAGCGTAAACTTCTCTGAGGCCACATTTTCTACAGGTATGTTACGATTTGGAGAGCTAAGCTTGGCGTTATTATTACAACTAGTACTACCACTAATTCTGTTTTTTGTAGGTTTTTCTACTGTTGCCGCGGATAGGCAAAATGGGACATTAAAAATGCTTTTGTCCCAAGGAGCCAGTTGGAAAGAGATACTATTTGGAAAATCATTGGGACTTTTTGCGATTTCCTTGCTGTTTTTTATACCTATTTTAGTCATAGTTAGTCTAGCACTTTTAATAATTGGTGATCAAACCATAAACAATCTTACCTGGATACGTTTATTACTAATCAGTTTGGGGTATTTAGCATTTCTAGCTATTATAGCGGGTCTTACTGTAGCAGTATCAACAAGCAGTACTACACCAAAAAATGCCTTATTACGATTATTGGGGATTTGGTTACTGTTGGTAGTACTTTTACCAAAATCTGCTCAAGCCATGGGCAATTACTGGTTTCCTACACCAAGTAAGCTGGCTTTTCAATCAGCGATTGAGAAAGAA
Source organism: Aquimarina discodermiae (assembly GCF_040786235.1). Lineage (NCBI taxonomy): Bacteria > Pseudomonadati > Bacteroidota > Flavobacteriia > Flavobacteriales > Flavobacteriaceae > Aquimarina > Aquimarina discodermiae. The sequence goes on along the minus strand of NZ_JBFMKP010000054.1, from coordinate 3,360 downwards.
GTGATTCAAAAAGGGGATAGCCATAATCCTAATGACCCTCACTATAATAACCTAAAAGATTCTGTTTTAACAGTACATAAGGTAAGTAAAGTAGTCGATTTACCTTTTAATTATTCGGGTTTTGTGATGCGGGAAGGAGAAAAAATTACATCTGCTTTATATAGAAAACACCATACCAAGTTGGTGAACATTTTTAAAAGTCAAAATGATATAACTAGGTTTTCGTCTTTTATCAATCCATTTACAGCGATCAAACAATTATCGATGACTATGGCTGGAACAGATTTCTCATCCTATATCGATTTTCAAAATAAAGCAGATGACTATCGTTATCAATTAGCTCAAACCATGAATGAGTTACAAATGGAATATATCAGTCCGAAAAAAGAAAGTGGTTCAGAAGGGAAAACTCATGTTGTAAATCACCGACATTGGCAAGAATTTAGGGATTTTAACCATATACCTATGGGATTTGGTAATTCGTTAAAAGAAGCTTTTCCAGCATTAATTTCTATACTATTATGGGTAATTGGTGTTTTAGGCTTACTAGTATTCACTTCAAAAAAAGCAAGGGCGATATGATAATACTATATAAACTATTTTTACAACAATGCATTCGAACAAAAGAAGTTTGGATAAGTCTATTACTTATTACATTGTTAGGTGTTATTGGAATTATCATAGGAGATAAACACCTCGAAAGACAAGAAGATGCAATCGCCGAAGTGAAAACACATCAAAAACAACATTTTGATCGGCAAGTATCGCTTCATAATAAGGATTTAGGGCTGTTGTTATATTATACAAAGTTTGCTTATGTCAATACTGTAAACTCGTTGGCAGGAATATCAATAGGACAAGCAGATGTAAACCCAACGATAAAACAAATCACTATAAAGACCTTTGAGGCGCAGAAATATGATACAGATTTGGTAAACCCAATGAATCTGCAATCTGGTAATCTTGACCTTTCTTTTGTGATTATTTATCTATTTCCTCTTTTCGTTATTGTTATGACTTTTAATATAGTTTCAGAGGAAACAGAAACTGGAACATGGAATTTAGTAGTAATTCAAGCAAGGTCTAAACTGGGCTTTATTATTACTAAACTTTTGATTCGATTGATGTTGTTGTACACAATCTTACTATTTCTTTTTGGTATAGCTAAACTAATCCTCAACTTACCTTTGGATACTCACTTTTTTTGGATGTTAGGATTATCGATGCTCTATATTTTTTTCTGGTTTACTCTAACTTTTTTTATTATTAGTTTTAAGAAACTATCCGGCTTTAATGCGTCTTTACTTTTATCAATTTGGTTAGTATTGATCATTCTTTTACCGGCGGGAGTTAATGCGTATGTATCATCCAAATACCCGGTGTCAGAAGCATTAAGTACAGCTATAGCACAAAGAGATGGATATCACGTAAAGTGGGATACTGATAAGCTAGCTACTATAGAAAAATTTTATCAACACTATCCACAATTTAAAAAATATGGATACCCAATAGATGGATTCAATTGGCTATGGTATTACGCCATGCAGCAGATGGGTGATGATGATTCGAGAAAACAACAAAATGCACTCAACAAGAAGATCAAATTACGTGAACAAACCAGTAAACGAATTGCTTCTATAATCCCTAACATGCATTTGCAGCTTTTATTTAATCAATTAGCAGGGACCAGTATGAGTCAACAAATGGATTATTTGAACGCTACCAATGCGTTTCATGAAAAATTAAGATTGTTTTTCTACCCTAAAATATTCGAAGATAAACATGCAGATACAATCGATTGGAATCAATTTAAACCAGAGTATTATGATGTAGAGGTTAACTTACAACCTATGCAAAGTATGGCACCACTAATAATCGCATCAATAATTATGCTATTAATATCAATACCAAAGATGAAGCGATTATAATATAAACTTAGGGTACAATACCCACATTCATAATCGTTTCATTCTTGTTAATAGGGGGAGTACCTATCATGTATAATATCATTCCACCTTGTGGGGCTTTAATTTTTTCTATTTTATTGCCAAAAAAATCGGTAATGTAACCCACAAGCTCTCCTTTTTTTATAAAATCACCGGACTTTTTTTCAGAATAAAAAAGTCCGGTTGATTTACTCTTGACAGTAAATCGTTTCGCAATAATTGTTGGTGTTGCGGACGAACGTTCTTTGTTAGAATTCAATATTCTTAAATGCGCTAATAAAGAAAATACACCATTTACGATTCGGTCAGTTTCGATTTGGTCTGGAATACCAAGCCTTCCACATTCAATATCTACTGAAGGAATTCCGCGATGAAAAGCCTCTTGAGAACAATACAGACTAGGTTTTTTAAGTCGTTCTTCTGAAATATCGAAAATAATAGAATAATCAAAACCCATGGCTAATGCCATTTCTCGCCCTTTTTTAGAGACTTCGGGAAAAGCCTTACTTTGATACCAAGCATTATATGGGAGTAAATCTTCGGGGGCATCTCCCGCATGTATATCAATAAAAAAATCAGACTTAGTAATTACCTCTTTAGTAATGACATGTGCCATTTGTTGAGTAATTGACCCTTTAGCATTGCCTGGAAAAGAACGATTCAGATTTTTATCATCTAAAGGATTTAAAAAAGGACTCCTATTTAAAAAAGCAGGGACATTAGCTACTTGAACTAAAATTATAGTGCCTGACAATAGTTTTGGGTCAATTTTTTGATTCAATTGCTGTGCTGCTAATATCGGAGGATATTCATAACCATGAATTCCCGCAGTTATCCCCAAAACCTGACCAGATTTTATGCCATGAAAAATGGTAATAGGAATAAAAGTACTATTCTTATCATCTGTTACAGGAACCTTAAAATGACTTTTAGTTCCTGGTTTAACTAATTCATTCTGGAAAACAAAAGATTTTTGAGCAATTCCTAAGGCAAAAGGAAACACAATCAAGTATAAAAAAAATTTTGCTTTTATCATATAAATAAAATTAGTTAAACTCAAATAAATATCAAGTTCCCAAGAGTACATTTAGTATTTGTTTAGGAGTCTAAAAGCTTCGTTAAGCCACAATCAATGGTTTTTAAATCATAAAGTTAAATGTTTGCTTTATTGGTTGAGTTTGCATTAGACATAAAAGTTGTAAAATGGTTACTCGGTAGGTTTTGTTTTTAGAATAATGAGCTTTATGAATATAGTTAGGATGTATTCCAAATTAATATTTGGATAAAAAAAATAATAGGGTTACCCATTTAGTTCGCAATGGTTTTTACTTGTTTGATAGTAACAGGCTGATGCATTACACATCGCTCTACTATTTTATCGAGTATTGATACTCTGTGATTTCTTCGGTTAAAT
>NZ_JBFMKP010000053.1:0-21127 GCF_040786235.1 Aquimarina discodermiae | reverse complement strand
ATATAGGATTGCGTGTGCCTTTTTAAAACACATCTTTTAATCCTAAAATTGAAAAAAATCAACAAAAACCATAATGGATGAAAAAGAAAATCGCCTAAAAATAACTTTTTAGACGACCTCTTATTTTTTAACATGTTCTATTTCTCTCTTAGTAAAAATGCTACCTAAGTCTTAAGAATAACTTTAAATAGTCTCTTAGTACAACTCTTTTCTTTTTCGTTTCACCTCCAATCAATTCACAATATCCTTTTACAAAACAACAAGGAGCACTTCTTAGAAATGCTCCTTGTTTTATGCTAAGATAATCTACAGATTATTCTTTTCTGTAATCAGAAGGGGTTACTCCCTTTATTTCTTTAAATTTTCTATTAAAATTAGAAATATTATTAAAACCACATTTATAAGAAATTTCTTTAATCGAAACTTCTTTATTTTTAGAAAGCAATTTACAAGCATTTTCTATTCGAATCTCTATCAAAAACTGAAAAAACGTTTTATTAGTTCTATTCTTAAAATATCGGCAAAAAGCATTCCTACTCATATGCACAATATTAGCTACCTCTTCTAAAGAAATATTATTATTGTAATTTTTCATTACATACTCAAATACGTCACTGATACGTTTTCCTTCATTCTCTGTATACTTTTTCTTATTGATAAAAGAAGACAGTTTCTTTTTCTTAGAATTAGATAAATGTATGAGTATACCTATAAAACTTCTAAACCTATTCAGTTTGGTTTGGTCTTTAAGCTCCAACATCTGCTTTCTTAATCGCTTTTTCTTTGACTGCACTCTAAAACCATTTTCTGAAGAAAGGAAAAAAGGATCTATTTCATTAAATTCTGGAAGATCAAAAAAGTTTGCACCAAACGAACCTCTCTTAAAAAAAAGAGAAATCATAAAGGAAGGAACTTTTGAGCCTGCAGCGTTATCACTTCTAAAAACATGAGGTATATTACTACCTATAACAATAATATCTCCAGCAGAAAAAGAGTTAATCGTATCACCCACGATTAACGTTCCTTCTCCATGTTCTATTAAGCTAATCTGTATTTCTTCATGCTGGTGTAGTTTATCGTAAAATACCAGCTCATGATCTTCCTGATATATTAAGGAATCTTCAACAGATTTCGGAACCTTGAACGGAAACACTTTCATAATACGACAATTTATTACAATTCAATATTAATCAAATAATTAACATAACGCCCTAAAAAAGACAAAAAAACATCATATTAAGTTAATAAGTTATTAATTATGTGTGCTTCTACGTGAGTATAACAAATATAAAAAATAAACCCATAAATCCACCGAAATATCGTTTTACATAAAATTGATTTATTCACAGTTTAACTTTCTATTTCTTTATTTGTTAAAAGAAAAGCTTCACTCCCAACCCTTAATTACAGTCTTTTAAACATCAATTTACTTAAACCTCATATCCCAAAAAAAAAGATTAAAATAGGCTAAATCTTGCCTGTATAATGCTTTTTCACATATTGAAGTAAAATATCTAAATCAATACTCTTAGCTTAGTAAAATTATGTCATACAATTCTTATAAAAAATTACCACAAATTGAATTGAATCATTTTCGATTCAAGCAAAAAATAAAATTCAGGAATAGCAATGCTATCGATACATTTTACTTTGAGCCATATAGTCAAAAGAAATAATTTTAATAGGTAATTTCAATTAAGAAATATGTATTATAAAAAGTGTAGTCGTAATTATTCGGAAATCCTTACAAAACTTTAAAAGTAGCTTAAGAATTTTGTCCTAAAATTATTAGGCAGCCTATTAATTGAAGATTTTAAAAGGGAAAAGACAACGGTGTTGCATGGTTCTTATTCATGTATTGACTATGACCCTGAGTTTAGAAAATGCTTCTTATAATGAGCTCCTATTTCAAAAATATGACGGATCAGTTACCTATAGAGGTGAAGAATTAAACTTGGTAAGTGACATATTTTATTTCTTCTAAGGCTTATTTTGAAGCTTTTTGCTTAATTTGCATAATTTTATATAATTTTGCAAAAAAAATTTATTGACATAATTTTCAGACAAGAAGAAATATGATAGAAACAAGAAATATGATAGAATCAAATATTACAGATTGGAGACATACTGTTATGCCAGCCGTGTTTACATGGCTGAAAGAGTCAAAATCAGGCGCTATTGAAATTGACCTTGATGCAACACAAAAATACGCCGCAGGTGTTTTAAAAGCTCAGGGAAAGGGAGGAAGCAGAATGGGCGGTCTTGTCGGTTCTGGTACTCTGGGTGAAAATAGCTACCTGAGCTCCGAGCAGCGCGTTTCTTTACTTAAAGCCCTTTCTGACGTTGCTAAAGACTACAATGTTCCATTGATCAGTGGAGCTGCGGCAGAGACTAAAGAAGAGCTTGCCAAAATCGTTGAAGAACTTGCAACGGTTGGAGTGGATACAGTCATGGTCATGCCACCAAAAACTAAGATGGTTCCTTCTGAGGAAGAAATGTATGCATACTATGAGCTTTCTGAAGCAACTGCAAACGATGTAGGTGTAACAATTATGCCTTATAACAATCCTGATGCAGCCGGTTATCATTCACTCTCAACTGATCTTCTTAAAAGACTTGCTGTTCTTCCTAAAGTAACTGCTCTTAAAATATCAACTATAGATGTTTCAATTATTGAAACGCTGATGTTAGAGAACAGAGATTTAAAAGTTTTGGCAGGTGTCGATACAGTTACTGTACACGCAGGACTTGCTGGAGCATACGGTGGAATTACAGGTGTAGGTTGTATCTTCCCAAAAGCTAGTGTTACTATGCAAGAGTATGTTACAAATGGAGAATGGGCTGAGGCAAACAAAATTTCTCAGGCTTTAAATTCCATTTCGTACCTAGATGCTCAGCCATTGCTTATGGAATATCTTAAGTTCGCTTTTGGAATTCATCATAATGATGCTGCTGGAGGACTTCGTACCTTTGGTAAGAAATTAACTCAACAGCAAATTGATGATGTCCGTGCAAGATATATTCTAGCAAAAGAAAGACTTGAACTTCTGGACTTAATAGACTGATCCTTTTAAATATTCAAAAAGATAAAGCTCCGTTTTTACGAAGCTACCAAAAAGTCTAATCTATTATAAAAAGAGGAGTAGAATTTACTAAATTCTGCTCCTCTTTTTGCATTTTCAGTTATGCTAATCCAACAACAAACATTACAGTTACGTGAATATAGTTTTCTTTATGACTAAATAGTTCCTCAAGAAAATTTACCACGAAAAATCATAGATTTAATAGACTTAAGTTTTATCTATGAAGAACTTTTAGATAAATATTCGATAGATCAGGGCAGAAAAGCAGAATACCCAATAAAACTTTTCAAGTACTTATTATTAAACGTGATTTAGACTTTATCAGATGTTGATGTAGTGAAACGTTCTAGGCATGATATCACTTTTAAGTATTTTTTTAGAAATACCCTCTTAACAAGAAGTAATTAACCCAAGTAACTTAACAAAATTTCGTAGACAACATCTCAAAAAATATTGAAATCAAAAAAGAGATTCAACATCTGTATGTTAAATCTCTTTTTTTGTGGGCGCTAAGGGATTCGAACCCCTGACCCCTTGGGTGTAAACCAAGTGCTCTGAACCAACTGAGCTAAGCGCCCTTACATTCTAACTATCTACTAAATTTACGATTAAGAACTTCTATAAAAACAAATTTTAATTTGCCTGTAGATTATCCATATAATCATAAATAAAAAAAGAGTTTTCAAACTAATTTTGAGAACTCTTTTTGTGGGCGCTAAGGGATTCGAACCCCTGACCCCTTGGGTGTAAACCAAGTGCTCTGAACCAACTGAGCTAAGCGCCCTTTATAAGACTTTATGCAATACTTGTTCTCGATTGCGGATGCAAATATAACACAGTTTTATAGTCTTCCAAAGGTTTTTCGAAAAAAATTAAATTATTTCTGCTACCACAAAAGTACTGCCCCCCACATACACGACATCTTCATCGGTAGCTTGTTGTAATGCAGACTCATACGCTAAATTCACACTCGAATATGTTTTTCCAAATAATTTATACTCTAACGCTTTTTTTCTTAACTCATCTTCATCCAACCCACGAAGAATTGCCGGTTTAGAAAAATAATATATTGCATTGACAGGAAACAATGATAAAATAGTATCCAAATCTTTATCATTAACAACCCCCAAAACTATATGAAGTTTATCATATTTTTCTTTAGACAGCTGTTTCATCACCTGCTTCAGTCCATCTTCATTATGTGCTGTATCGCAAATTATCTTTGGCTTTTCTCCTAGAATTTGCCATCTACCTAGCAAGGATGTATTTTTTACAACGTTGCCCAGCCCTAATGACAAATGCTCTTCAGAAATATTCCAGGCTCTTTCTTTTAGCAAATCAATGATTTGTAAAACAGTCTTTATATTTTCTTTTTGATAGTTTCCTTTTAAGTCTGAAGGATACATTTTGCCTTCATAGTTTTCTGCAAAATACAAAGGGCTATTTTTTGTCCTGGCAATTTCTTTAAATACCTTTGCCGTATCATCTTCGAACCTTCCTATTACTACAGGAACGTTTTCTTTTATGACACCAGCTTTTTCCCTAGCTATCTCTGGCAAAGTATTCCCCAGAAAACGAGTATGATCCAATCCTATATTGGTAATTGCAGCAACCTCTGGAGTTACAATATTGGTAGAATCCAACCTTCCTCCCAAACCTACTTCTATTACAGCAATATCCACTTGCGACTCTGCAAAATATTGAAATGCTAATCCGACAGTCATTTCGAAAAACGAAAGTTGACGATCTTCAAAATAAGACTTATGCTTTGCTACAAAATCAATAACATACGCTTCACTTATTTTATTTCCATCTATCCTGATACGCTCTCTAAAATCTTTTAAATGAGGTGATGTATACAATCCTACTTTATATCCTGCTTCCTGCAACACAGAAGCCAATAAATGACTGGTAGAACCTTTTCCGTTAGTACCTGCTATGTGAACGCTTTTAAAACGAGTTTCGGGATTCTCTAAATAGTTAGCTAATTGTATCGTATTATGCAAATCTACTTTGTAAGCACTTGCTCCTTGACGTTGATACATCGGTAATTGGGCAAACATCCAATCGAGGGTTTCCCTATAATTCATAGTTGATTACTGTTATTCTGAAAGTTTAAACTGATAGATAATGGTGCCGACTTGTTTTACCGGAGCTTTAGAATCGCTATTAAATCGAGTAGCTAAAGCAGCTTTTTTTGCAGGTTGCATCAAACAAGAAGCACTGTTAGTTGTTCCTTTAACACCTGGTATTGCTCGAACAACTTTACCACTTTGATTCACCTCAATTTTAACAACCACAATACCTGATTCATTACAATCCTGTACAAATTTTTCTTTATTAAGCGCTTTTCTACCTCCTAGTCGATAATTTCCATCTCCATCCAATCCTTTTCCTGTACCATAATACGATTTAGCATTAGGATCTCCATCTCGACTCCCTTTATCACCAGGAGTATTATCATCTCCTTCTCCTCCTTTTTCTTTTCCATCTCGCTGGGTTCCTTTAGAAAAACTATTCAAGATATCTAATGTAGATTTATCAGGTTTAGGATCAGGTTTCTTTATTTCCTTTTTTTCTTCTGATGCCTTTTTAGAAGGTTTTTTATCGGTTGGCTTTTTCTTTATTTTTTTATCAACCTCTTCTACTTTCTTTTTAGGATCTTCTTTTGGCTTTTTTTCGATTACAGGAGCATCATCTAGCTCCTGAGTCATCACTTCATCCTTAATTTCTGGAGATTCTTCTTGAGGTTCGGGCACAGAAGAAGCATCTTCTGGTGTGGTTTCATTAGGAGCAGCCTTTACAGATTCTGTTGGCTGTACATTACCCGACCCTGTAGCAGTAGTTCCAAAATTAACCGCTATACCTCCCTCATCTTCTGGTGTTATATAATTTAAACTTAAATAAAACAACAAGAAAATAATAGCGATGTGCAAAATAGTAGTCAGCACAAACGATTTTCTTTTATGTTTTGTATCTAGTTTTATCATTATCTAATCAGGTCTCACTGCTAATATAACCTTAAATTTATTTCTATTTGCGATATCCATAACAGTCACTGCTTTCTCTATAGGCACCCCTTCTTCTGCACGAAGAATTATGGTTGGTTCATTTTGCCCTTTTAAACGTGACACCAATGTAGATTCTAATCTACTTTGGCTAATACGATCATTATCTATATAGTACTGTAATTTATTTGTTATACTTACAGATATATTTTGCGCATTAGAGCTTTTACCTTTTGCTTTGGGCAGTATCAAATCTAAAGCTTCAGGAGTAATCGCCGGGGATGTTAACAAAAAGAACACCAATAACAGAAACACAATATCTGTCATAGACGACATACTAAACTCTGGGCTTACTTTATTCCTTCCTCTTAAATTCATATCAAGCTGGTTCGTTTAACAGATCTAAGAAATCTACTGCGTTTGCTTCCATACTATGGATCACCTTATCTGTACGAACCACTAAATGGTTGTATCCTATGTACGCTACAATTCCCACTACCAAACCACCTACTGTTGTGGTCATTGCTGTATAAATACCTTCTGCCAATACTCCCATATCTGCAGTTCCAGAACTTGATGCCAAATTATGGAATGCCAAAATCATACCAATTACAGTCCCTAAGAAACCAATCATAGGTGCTGCTCCTGCTACAGTTGCAAGAATACTTACATTTTTTTCTAATTTATAAACCTCTAACCTACCTGCATTTTCGATAGCTTTATTAATATCTTCTAAAGAATGACCTATTCTCGAAATTCCTTTTTCGGTAAGTCTTGCTACCGGGCTGTTTGTTTGAGCACACAGAATTTTTGCGGCTTCAATCTTACCTCCAGCAACATTCTCTCGAATTTTATGCATAAAACTTTCATCATATTTTGAAGCAGCTTTGATGGCAAAAAGTCTTTCAAAATAAATATAAACTGCTACAAAAAGCAGTACAAAAAGAATCGATATAATTACTACGGCTCCTGTTCCTCCACTGAACAATAGATCCATAATCGATAATGAGCTTTCTTCAATTTCTGGGGTATCCTGATTTAATGCTCCTAGCATAAGTAAATACGTCATTTTAGTTTTATAAATTTAAATGTTAATTTAATAACGTGATTTCTGAAAGTTAAGTATATTGTTTTTTATAGGAAATATATTATTCCTAATAAACCAACAACTCCTAGTACAATTGTATAAGGGAAAGCCATTTTTACCATTCTAGTATATGACAACCCGATTAAAGGTGCTAAAGACGAAGTTAATAAAAATAAAAACGCCGCCTGACCATTAGGTGTTGCAACACTTGGTAAATTTGTTCCTGTATTAATCGCTATTGCCAATTTTTCGAACTGTTCTCTCGATATAGCTCCGTTATCAAATGCTTGTTTTACTTCACCAATGTATACTGTTGCCACAAAAACATTATCACTAATCATTGATAAAACACCATTTGCTACATAAAACATAGAGGGTTGTTTTTCTACATCCAAAGATAAAGCCCAATCAATAATAGGTGAAAAAAGATGTTGATCATGTATCATTGCTACAATCACAAAGAAAACAACTAATAATCCTGTAAATGGCAAGGCTTCTTCGAATGCTTTACCCAAATGATGCTCCTCTGTAATTCCCATAAAAGCAGTTTGTACAATAATTAAAGCCAGTCCTATAAAGCCAACAGGAGCCAAATGCAACGCTAAACCAATAATTAGTAGAATAGCTGATACCGCTTGGACTACCAATCCATATTTTGATTTATCTGATCTATTTGCATCTTCTTCTTCAGTATATTTCTCTATAATTTTTCTAGCAACCTCTGGCAATTTTGCTCCAAAACCAAATACACCGGTACTTTCTAAAATAATCGTAGTGATCAAACCTGCTCCTAAAACAGGTATAGAGATAGGCGCCATCTGTAAAAAGAATTCTATAAAATCCCATCCTAATCTCTCTCCAATCAATAAATTCTGTGGCTCTCCTACCAACGTGCAAACACCTCCTAGAGCAGTACCTACTACCCCATGCATTACCAGACTTCTTAAAAAACTTCTAAATTGTTCTAATGTCTCTCCACTAAGTTCTTTTCTATCCAACACCCCACTATCATCATAATCTCCAGATCCAGAATGAATTTTATGATACACTCCATAAAAACCAACAGCTACACTTATTAATACAGCTGTTACCGTTAATGCATCCAAAAAAGCAGAAAGTACCGCCGCCAAAAAGACAAATAGCAAGGATAAAATCATCTTTGATCTTATTTTGGTAAACACTTTACTAAAAATATACATTAGCAGTGGTTTCATAAAATAAATCCCCGCAACCATAAATACTAGAAGCAAAATAACTTCTAGGTTTTGCTCTACCTCATGGTACGCATTTTTAGGCGTGGTAAGATTTAAAGCTAAAATTTCTATTGCTAATAATCCACCAGATTGTAATGGATAACATTTAAGTGCCATGGCAAGTGTAAAAATAAACTCACCGATAAATATCCATGATGTAATTGTTGAATCTAAAAGATAATATGAGAACACATTGAAAATTAAAAATCCAATCATTGTGGTTTTAAACCATTTTGGACTACTACCTAAAAAATATTTGAACATAATGCTTACTTGGTTACTATAATTAAAATTATACCAGTTGTTTGAGAGCAATCTCAAATGCTGTTTTACTTAAGTTAATCTTGGTTGAGTTATTAGTTCGTATGTTTTGAATTGCTTCTTTTATGGTTTCAGAAGTATCTTTAAAAATTGCTTCATCGGTCATTTGGACTTTTCGCTCCATGAAGTATGCAAACACTCTTGCCATTCCACAATTTGAAATAAAGTCTGGGATCAAACTTACCTGTTCATCGGTATACTCCATTATTGGGCCAAAAAATATTTCTGAGTCTGCAAAGGGTACATTTGCACCGCAAGAAATCACTTCTAAACCTGAATCAATCATCTGCGTAATTTGTTCTTTTGTAATCAAACGTGAAGCTGCACAAGGCGCAAAAACTTCTGTTTGCAAGGACCAAATTTTCTCATTTGCTTCTTGAAACGAGATAAGATGTTCACTATATAATTTATTCCCTTTTTTATGCAAATATAACTGCTTTATTTCTTCAAAAGAAAAACCTTCTTCGTTTATTAATCCTCCTGCATGATCTATTATTCCTACAATCTTTGCTCCCATTTCTGAAAGGTAATAAGCCGCTGCCGATCCTACATTCCCAAAACCTTGTACTATAGCTCTTTTCCCTTTAACCTCTCCTCCATAAATTGAATAGTAATGTCTTACAGCCTCTGCAACACCATATCCAGTGATCATATCGGCGACTGTATATTTTTCATTAACATCTGGAGAGAAGGTTGTATTCTCTAATACCTTTATCACTCCTTGTCGCAACTGTCCAATTCTATTTATTTTGTCTGCTTCGGTTGGTTGAAAATGTCCATTAAAAACTCCTTCTTGAGGATGCCATACACCACATTCTTCTGTAATAGGTATTACTTCATGGATTTCATCTACATTTAGATCACCTCCAGTGCCGTAATAACTTTTTAACAGTGGAGACACCGCTTTATACCATCTTTTAAGAACTCCTTTTTTACGAGGATCATCAGGATCAAAATTTATACCAGATTTTGCTCCTCCTATTCCTGGACCCGAAACTGTAAACTTTACTTCCATGGTTTTGGCCAAAGAAAGTACTTCATTCATATCCAATCCTTTTCTCATTCGCGTTCCACCACCTGCGGCACCACCTCTTAGCGAATTAATCACTGTCCAGCCTTCGGCCTCAGTTTCAGGATCTTTCCAGTTAAAAACTATTTTTGGTTCTTTATTTTCGTATATATCTAATAACTCTTTCATATTTAAAATTTTAACATAATTAAACCGCAATTGCTTTACTATAAAACAACATGCTTACTCGACCTGATGTAGTATTAAATTTAAAATATCCCTCCATTACAGAGGTTAGAGCTGATTCATATTTTACAATTATTATCGATACAATCCGATTCTATTTAGAATTCGACTTCACAAATATAAAAAACTAAACACGTCAAAAGCTTAAATAAAACAAAATTTACACTGAAATTATATCTCTTTAAAAAGAGCTGTTTAAAAACCAATATTGACAAATCACATCACAACAATCATTTTATCATAAAAACAGCGAATAGATCATATTATGTATTATATTTATATAATCTTTAAAACATTTCTAATTATACCATTTTTTTTTCATCAAAAAGCGTTAGATTTGTATTATGCATGCATAATAAATTACATTAAACTATGGACTTTAAATTATCTGAAGAACAGTTATTGATACGTGAAGCTGCTCGGGATTTTGCTCAAACAGAATTACTACCAGGTGTTGTTGAACGCGACAACAAACAAGAATTCCCTACTCAACAAGTAAAAAGAATGGGTGAACTTGGTTTTTTAGGAATGATGACTTCTCCAGAATATGGAGGAGGTGGTATGGATACTATATCTTATGTACTTGCTATGGAAGAATTATCCAAAATAGATGCCTCTTGTTCGGTAATAGTATCTGTAAATAATTCACTAGTATGTTGGGGTCTTGAAACATATGGGAGTGAAGAACAAAAACAAAAATATTTAACAAAACTTACTACAGGAGCTTCAATCGGTGCCTTTTGTTTATCAGAACCTGAAGCGGGTAGCGATGCTACTTCTCAAAAAACCACTGCTATAGACAAGGGAGATCACTATATTCTTAACGGCACAAAAAACTGGATTACCAATGGTAACTCTGCCGATTACCATATTGTAATTGCACAAACAGATAAAGAAAAAAGACACAAAGGCATTAATGCATTTATTGTCGAAAAAGGATGGGAAGGATTCGAAGTAGGCCCAAAAGAAGATAAATTAGGCATACGGGGTAGTGACACACATTCTTTGATTTTTAATGACGTAAAGGTTCCTAAAGAAAATCGAATTGGTGAAGATGGTTTTGGATTTAAGTTTGCAATGAAAACATTAGCCGGTGGACGCATTGGTATAGCGGCTCAGGCATTAGGTATTGCTGCTGGCGCCTATGAATTGGCAAAAAAATATGCTAAGGTTCGTAAAGCTTTTGGTACAGAAATTATCAACCATCAGGCTATAGGCTTCAAACTTGCCGATATGCACACAAAAATTGAAGCAGCAAGAATGCTTGTTTACAAAGCAGCCAAAGATAAAGACAATCATGAAAATTATGATTTATCGGGAGCCATGGCAAAGTTATATGCATCTCAGGTAGCGATGGATGTTACCATAGAAGCTGTTCAAATTCATGGAGGCAATGGGTTTGTAAAAGAATATCATGTTGAGCGATTTATGAGAGATGCGAAGATCACTCAAATTTATGAAGGAACTTCTGAAATACAAAAAATGGTAATCTCTAGAGCACTTATAAAAGAATAATAAAAACTTACCGCATCATTTAGATCAAATATACCAGTCAAGACTGGTATATTTTTTTTGAATATACTCTTTTAATATTGTTATATCTTCTTTTGACGTTAAATCGGGTACATGCTCTGATAGAGGTACGCCTAACACTGCTTTTGGTTTTTCTTTTACCATATTTAACACCGCAGTAGGCAACTCTTTTTCATTTCTTAATTTGTCAATCGGGCAATTAACGATATACTCTTTAAACATTGCCCCATTAAACTTAAAGATATTCATACTCACTCTAAGTTTCCCTTTTAAGTCTTTATACAACTTACTATCTTCTACAGTTGGCTTTTCTATAATGTCTTGTAAAAACCCTTCCTGATCTATAGACATTAAAGCAAAACTAGCAATACGCTGCAAGCTAAATTGTAATGCATCTCTATCATAACTTATCAGTGCATTTTCATGAGAGGTGGTTCGCAATGCTTTTAAAGCTTCTTCAGAGTATAGATTATCACTATTACAGACCGTATATGTATCATGGTTTAATTCTGGATATTGATAAATTGCATGATATAATGCATCTGCCGTTCCGAATGGTTTGACACGATCCTTTGGGATATATTGTATTGCATAGTTAATGGTTAATCCTTTAAAATCATTTCCTTTCGATTTTTTACCATAAAATTCTTGAATCAATTGTTCTTTCTCTCCTATAACAATATAGATATGGGTGTACCCTGCTTTTTTTGCATTATACAATAAGTAATCCATTACCGGTCTATCATTTGCATCTATGCTTATCATAGATTTTGATCTTGTATTTGCCTGACTGATCAAATCCTTATCAAGATCTGTATTAGATACTTTTTTCATTCGCGAAGACGCTCCGCCTGCCAGAATAACCAAATTTTGATGCATATTTATCTTTTAAATTACTCGCACTCCCTGATCCACATTAACTACATACGCTGCTTTTCCTCCTGCTTCTATTATAGCATCTACAACTAAATGTTGCTTTTCTTTTGGAGCTATTGCTACAATACTACCTCCTCCTCCAGAACCTACAATCTTAGCCCCAAAAGCTCCAGACTGCATCGCAGCATCGATCATTTTATCAATTGTTGGGACCGTAATTTTGAGGATATTTTTTAGAACATGGTGATGTTGATTCATTAATGTTCCCAAAAATACCATCTCGGGTTTTTCTTTTTTAAACTCTAATAACGCTCTCTTTGTTATCGAATGATTTTCTACTGCAGCAAAAAAATAAGGCTTAAGTTCTTCTGGAATATGCATTTCATAATTTTCATATTCATCTATATTAACTTTAGCAATGTCAAAACCATTCAATTTAGCCTTTACGTGCGCAATAGCCTCTAGTGCTTTCTCCTTTCTATCTCCCAAAGTACCCACTGTATCTTTCTTTACACCAGACTCTCCTACAATTAATCCTTCTATTTTGTCACCTATACGCATATAAGAAGTATCTACACCTGTATTTATAAACAAAATATCTCCTATTCCGATCGAATACTGATCCATTAACCCTCCGGGCTCTCCATGCTCGACGACCTCGGCTTCATAAGCAATTTTAGAAACCAACACAGGCGTTACTTTTTCTGAAACACCAAAAGCTTCTATTAAAAATCGAACCCATGCAATGATCAAAGCAGAAGAACTAGATACTCCTGCGTTTATAGGAAGATTTCCTTTTATAACCACATCATACCCTTTATTAGGAATACAATGATATCTTCTTAGCACCTTAAGAGACGAAGCAAAGTAGTCTCTATGATCAACTTTTTCAAACAACGTATCAACCTTTATACTTCTCGTTTCTGAAATATCAGGCAATAGTATATTAAAGAGGTTTGTGCTATTTTCTGTAGCCTCCAGATTAATATATCTATCAATAGCACAAGCAATAACTGGTAATCCCAAATAATCCTGATGATCTCCAAACAAACATATTCTTCCTGGAGAAAGTATCTTAATATTTTTTGACATTGTATTTTGTAGAAGATTTAAATATTAATAGGTATCCTTATTCCAGTTATAGGGTTTTCTTTTTACCCAAAGCCCTCTAGTAAAATCTGGAAAGTCTTGAGGTTCTCCGTTGTTTTCTATAGATATTTCCGACAGAGGAGTAATAGCACTCCATGCCGCTGCATCATACACATCTAATGGAGGGGTTATATTTTGCTTTGCAGATTCTACAAACGCATTAATTACAAAAAAGTCCATTCCACCATGACCCGCTCCCATGGCATGTTCGCCATATTTTTTCCATAAGGGATGATCATATTGTGCTAACCATTTATCTGCACTATCCCATTTATGAGGTTCTGATTTTCCTTCTATATAAATCCTGTTTCCGTCTACCTCCCACAAACCATTCGCTCCCTGTACCCTAAACCCTAATGAATATGGGCGTGGTAAATTACAATCATGAGTAACGATAATGGTCTCTCCCATCGCAGTTTCAATGGTAGATGTAATTACATCTCCTTGCTTAAACTTAACCTTGGCATTGGGGTGTTTTTCTCCTCCATGCTTTACTATATAGTTATGCAAACCAATACTCTTTGAAGCATTAGATGTAATAGAAGAAAATCTATTCCCTCTATTTATATTACACATAGTGGCAATAGGCCCTACCCCATGTGTTGGATACACATCAGCATTTCTCAAAACGGAATGCTGAGTACGCCATTTTGATTCTGAAATTCCTTTTTCACCAAACTCTACTCCTTTACCATAGGCTGTTTTACCATCATTTAGCTTTACAAACCGCAGATCATGCTGATACCCGCACCTAAAATGCACCAATTCTCCAAAAACATTTTGCTTTACCATATTTAATACCGCCAAAACATCTCTTCTATAATTTACATTTTCGAGAATCATCAAATGGGTACCCGTTTTCTCATGTACATTTACTAAATCCCAACACTCTTCTAATGTATTTGCGGCAGACACTTCTAAACCAGTATACTTACCAGCTATCATTGATTCTTTTGCCATTCTGGCGTGCCATAACCATGGAGTAGATATAATAACAGCATCTACATCAGTCATCTCTAATAAATTTCTGTAATCATATTCGTTACTACCAAATACTTTTGGCTTTGGTTTTCCTGCCTTTGCTATTGCATCTATAGACAAGTTTATTCTTGCTTGATCTATATCACAAATTGCTGCTACTTCTACATCATCCCTAAGCAAAACATTTCTAAGATGATTTGTCCCTCTTAATCCGACACCTATTAAACCTAATTTAAGTATTTCTTTATCTCTAAAATTTGCTTTACCTAAAGCCAAAGATGGTATTGTAGTTAATGCAGCCCCTGCAATGGTCGTTTTCTTTATAAAATCGCGCCTCGAGTTTTCTAATTTCATATAAGTATCACTTTAGATTTGTGTTTTATAAAAGTAATTGAAAACTATATTACCAGATAATTTTCTAATCAAAAAATATAATAATAAATAAGTTTTATCAATACAAAAGTATACCACCAGTTTATACTTCTTAGAACCTATTTCATCTAACTTACCACTATAAAATTCACTAAATAATAATGGATTAAGCAACACAACTTTTATTGACCTATCTAAATAGAATTCAATATCTTAAATAAAGTCTAAATAAGAGTTAAAGGAGACTTATTTTGAAATAAAGTGCCTTACATTTTAGTACTTTCATGGTATTAAATAATTACACAAACTCTAATCATTATGAAAAAAACTATCAAATTGATTATTTGCCTTCTCATGGCAAATTTTTTTTATGCCCAAAACAATGATCTTTTAAAAAACCAACTTTATGTTCTTGACGAGGTAGACGAATATAAACTTCTTGTCAAATTTAAATCGCATTTAGAACCTCTTGTAGAGCAAGGAAAAGTACAATTTCTTAATCAACCTTTTTCGTTCAAAACTGTCAGTAGTTTTACCGATTTGACCTTTACCCCTGTAATTAAGTTAACAGAAGAACAAAAATTACATGCCAAAAATTCTTCAAAGTGGAAACAAACAGACCAAAAAGGTTTTAACATTTTGGATTTCGCTGGTTTATGTGAAGTTACTGGTATTAAAAAAGACAAGAATTATTTGTTACAATTAGGAAAACTCTTAGAAAAACTTGATGAAGTCGAATATTGCTCTCTAGAGCCTGTAAAATCGCCGCCACCTCCCGTTTTTTTTGCATTACCAACTCCTGACTTGACAGATAGACAAGGATACAGAAAACCCAACCCCGGAATAGATGTAGATTATGCATGGTCTGTTGGTGCCATGGGGCAAGGAGTACAAATATCTGATATAGAATATAGCTGGGGGCAATTGGATCATGAAGAATTCGTAAATCAGGATATTGCATACGGCTCTTCTCATAATGCTAATCAATTTGAAGATCATGGTATTGCTGTTATGGGAATTTTGGTAGGAGACGAAGATAATAATGTAGGAATAAAAGGAACAGTTCCAAAAGCAGTAGGGCGAGTTTTTAGTGAATCACAGGGGCGTGCCGCTGCTATTATCAATGCTACTCAGAATTCAAAGGCTGGTGATATTATTCTATTAGAGATGCAGACTGGAGGGCCTGACGGAAAATTAGCCCCACCAGATCTAACACAATCGGTATGGGATGCTGTAAAAGCAGCAACAGATGCCGGTATTATTGTAGTTAGCGCTGCAGGAAACGGTAATGCCGATTTAGATTCTCCCGCTTATACTGCATATAGAAACCGAGGAGATAACGGATGTATTATGGTTGGTGCTGGAACTTCTGACAATAGTCATAACAAATTAGGGTTTAGCACATTTGGACAGCGTGTAAATGTACAAGGATGGGGACATAATGTATTTACAACAGGGTATGGAAATCTAATTTATGATAATGATTACAGGAAAGAATACACCGCAACTTTTGGAGGTACTAGTTCTGCTTCTCCTATTGTTGTAAGTGCCGCTGCTTGTTTACAATCGTACGCCAAGGAAAAATTAGGGAAACTAATTGAACCCAAAGAAATGAGGGATTTACTTATTTCTACCGGAATTCCTCAAGGAAATGGTGGACATATTGGACCACTGCCTAATCTTAAAGCAGCTCTAGAAAAACTAGCTGATACTGGAAATTGTTCGGGTGGTGACCCTGTAACAGTTACTTTTTCTAATACGACAGATTGCACCTTGTCATATTATCAAAATAACGTTCTGCAAGGATCTGCAAATGTCGGCGGAAACTACATTGCAAATACAACTATTGGAAGCAATTGGCAGGCAAAAACATCTTCGGGAGATACAGTAGATAGTTTTTCTATCGTTTGTAATCAAACTAACTATTCATCTTCTGGTACCTGCCCTATAACGACTCCCACTTGTACTGATGGAATACAAAATGGAGATGAAACTGGTGTAGACTGCGGAGGTTCTTCTTGCCCGCCTTGTCAAGTAGACATTACCTACTGTAATGCAACCGGTAATGATGGACCAGAAGGAATTACTAATGTTACTTTTACAGGTATAAACAATTCGTCTTCAAGAAATAGTGGTGGATATGATGATTTTACCTCTATATCTGGAAATGTCGCTAGAGGTAATAGTTACAATCTGCAGGTAACAATTACTGGATACAATGGTGGTGCTCAAAATGAAATTTATGCCTTTTTTGATTGGAATCAGGATGGGGATTTTGGTGACTCGAACGAGAGTCTTACTCTAACAAAGACCTCTAACCTTATAGGAAATATTTCTGTATCTGTCCCTCAATCAGCACAAGCAGGAACAACAAGAATGCGTATATTGGTTTCTTACTATGACAATGAAAATAACCCTTGTGATACTGGTAATAATGATGTTCGTTTTGGAGAATATGAAGATTACACACTTACTATAACGGCATCAAAGTCACTATCGGTCAATACAAAGACATCACCCTTGTTTTTTACAGTAATGAACAACCCTATTACCAACAATCAATTTCAGCTTATGTTTGATAATTCGACACTTGATGAAATCATGAATATACAACTGTACAGTATTAGCGGAAAAAGAATATTAGATTTCGCTTCTTTAAAAATAGAAAAGAATACGATTAGTTTAGATGTCAGCACTTTAACAAACGGATTATATATTGCCAAAATCCAAAGTAAAGACAAACAAGGTGTTGTAAGAGTAATTATTAAATAAAGAATAAAGTAGCTTTTTGAATACTATCAAAAAGATGAAAATAAAAAAATCGAGGGGCTCAGGTCCCTCGATTTATATTTTATATGATGATACACTTCTTAAATAAATCTATTATCAACAATATTTTTTCTATTTCAAACAATCATCGATAATCCCTATTTTTCGTTCATGGTTAACATCTTTTACTTAACATCAATTTGAATAGGAATAGTTTGCACACCATTACCTTCTAATAACACTTTAAGTATATATATTCCTTTAGAAAGTCCATCAACTCTTACATTTAATAACTCTCCTTTGTTACTTTGAATTTTTTCCTGATACATCTTTTGTCCTATGAGATTGTATAGTATAATTGCTTTTGCCTTTGCTTTTCCATCTAATTTCACATAAAAACTTCCTTGATTAGGGTTAGGAAATACCACTCCTTGGTTAGAAATATTTTCAAAGTTCTTTAGATTTTTATTACCACCAATTGCAACTTGATAATCCTCTACTTCACCATAATTAAAACTACCGCAGTGACTAAATGAATCCTGATAGCTCATACTTATCCTTATGCGGGTATTTACAGTTATATTAGGTATTGAAATAGTACCATTCATCACTCCCTTTCCTTTTCCTGAAAACACTTCTTCTCCTGCATCAGAAAAATTGCCATTTTTATTGAAGTCAATCCATATCTTCCAATTTTCACTATAAGTAGTTGATTGAAAACCTGGGGTTACACTAATTGCAACATCACTATTTGGTGTCATTGTTATTATATCTGAAGTATAATCACTATATCCAGAAGAAGTTCCTGAGTTTTTGGTAAAATCTCCAACTTGCACATTCGAAATCCATTCATAGCTTGCATCATTTCCTTTTGATTCGCAATATGTAATGGTCGTTTCTTTTACTGTAATAAAATCAACTTTAGAAACACTATCGGTACCAGCACTATTTGTTACTGTCAAACTTACTTTATAAGTTCCTGGTACATTATAGGTTATTTTTGGGTTTTTCACAGAACTTGACACTGGTGTTCCTCCTTCAAAACTCCATACCCAAGATATCGGATTATTTTGAGAAATATCGGTAAATTGTATTTCCTGTCCAGTATCTATTATCGTATTGCTAGCAGAAAAATCGGCTACAGGTACAACAACTATATCAGAAGTATCTATTGAAAAGACATGGGGATCATCTTCTCCTATATAAGGGTGATTCTCACTTCGACCAGATTTATCTGCTGCATGGATATAATATGAAATAGTGGTACCCGAATCTTGTTTGGGAATATTTGCTGTATACATTCCATCAGCCATACTTGTCATTTTTAAAGATTTATAAGATTGGTTATTACCAACTCGATAATACACTTTGATCGAATCCTGATACACGTTTTGCTTACTATAAGCTTTTATTTTGGCTTCGATCAAATAAGAATCCCGTGGCTGTATTTTTCCAAAAAGAGGTTTATGTATTATATCTAACATCCCAGTATCTGCAATTTCATGTATACGACAATGTAATGCATCTGTTGTTTGCCATGTTCCTTTAAATCCAAGTACTTCGTATCCTGGCATCGCTTTTTTATAGGCTTGTATTGCTGCGGCATCACTATTAGAAGAACCAGTTATAGGCACTAATACCTTATCATTTAATATTAAAGAGTTTGTATATGGTTCTCCGTTGGGAGCATACACTCTAAAAACCTGATATTTATTCCCCCAAGCAGATGTTTGACTTTCAAAATACTTTACAATATCTTCGTACTTTGAATAATTAGGATTACTGGTTGGCACCTCTGTAATAAGAATTTTATCTACATCCAGAAATTTACCCCAACAATCCACATGCTTTATATAAGCCCCAAGAGGATCATCGGTTACATGATATTTAGAAATTCCCAAATAGCTTTTCATTATTTGATTGATCTCTTCTTTTGATTTAGTATTGTTTTCTTCCCACACCAAATCTGTAGAAACTGCCACATTAACTCCATCAGACATATAATTACCTCCACAATGTAACAAATCCATACGATGTACATTTGTGTTTATAGTATTAGCCAACTTTTCAGGAATTTTATTATCATTTGGCCGGGGTCTATTATATGTAAAATCTACAATCTGTATATTATCATTATTTGCTATAAACATTGGACCATAATCCCTTGTCCAATAGGAATCATGTCTTGCATAAATGAAATTACAATTAGATAAGTTCACACCTTCTGATTGATATTGATTTCGTACTTGATTTTCCTGACTTTGGTTATTCACTATTGTTGTTACCATTATATCTTCTGACATTTCTGCGACCAAACTTAAAGGAATACCGAGTGGATAAGAAATTAACACCCCTTGTGACGGTTCAAATTCTGCTATGGGCCTTACTTCTTCTATAGGTACACTTACTGAAGCTTTTCTTTGTACCTCTTTTAGGTACTCGGGCATCATTTTTCTTTCTTCTTCTGTTAAATGGTGCTTGAGTTTTTTTTGTTGTGCCAATGCCTGAAAACTAGTTGCAAATAGCATGCATACTAGTATTAATGAAATACTTTTTTTCATTTGTTTATTATTTAAGTTGATATATACATAGCTATGCTATGAAATTGTTTGTGTTCAAATACTTAAAATGGATTGTTACATCTAACTTTCTATTTTTTTCAAATATCTGTTATAGATGATCATGAAATCCATATCCATACTCTTTGTACAGACTAACAAATAACCTTTTTATAAAAGGTTGGGGTATTTTATATCTAGGGAAGTAATAATGTAACCTTATGATGTTTACATTATGGTATCCTTCATTGAATACTAATTTTTTTATCAAAGAAGCTATTAAGTAAAATCATTTTTTCTTTCAATATTCAAAACAATTCAAATAGATTTATAATAATCTATATAAGAACCGACACTACTTTGTGTCTCTATATTCTTTCTTTAGAAGAATACTTAACATACCTCCAAAAATACGCAACTTACTACAAAACAAAACCTTAAGAAAACATAAACAAGCGTTAAAGAAATTTACGCATATAGATTAGGTAATTTAAACCATAAGAAGTCTAATTTAAAATTGTTACATCTAAATTTTGAGCATAAAAAAAGCCCTCATCTATTAGATGAGGGCTTCAAGGAAGGCGGCGACCTACTCTCCCACGAGTGTAGTACCATCGGCGCTAACGGGCTTAACTGCTCTGTTCGGAATGGTAAGAGGTGAGCCCCGTTGCTATAACCACCTTAAATCGTGTGTTACAGGTCTTGATTATATCAATAATCACAACAGGCAACTAATAAGTTAACATATTGATTTAAAAATAATACAACATAAAGAGAAACTAAATAGCTTACTAAAGCAATTTACGACCCCGACAGTTACCCATCGGGGTGTGCGCATAAGCCTATGGGTTATTAGTACTACTCGGCTATGACATTACTGCC
>NZ_JBFMKP010000052.1:0-23761 GCF_040786235.1 Aquimarina discodermiae | reverse complement strand
GAATATCGTTGCTAGATAAAACTCCTGTAAATGAACTATTTAAAAATATAGATTACAATAATGTCAATGAACTAGAATATAAACAACTGTCTATCAATTTGTTTTAAGTGGACAGTAATGATAATGTATATAACTATCAATCATAACTTCTACTATTTTAATCACTTTAGTTATTAAAGAATTTAATTTTACGTTTCGCTTACTTCATTTTTTACGTTTAATTTTCTTAGGACATTTTAAAATTCGTTACAAAAACCGCTCCATCACCCATCATTTAAAACAACGTCTCACAAAAAAAGGTAATTATTATCACATATCATTGCTAAACCTCCTATTTTTAATTACTTACCCATCATTTTCATGTGTCCAGATTCTACGAATTGCGACTCTTTATTCGTAGAATCGAGACGTAATCCCCTTGTAATTGGCTATTTCTCACCCCTATATTTGATTCCACAAAAAAAGCAAATCCAAGGCTGATATCCTAGTTGACATTGTCATTTTACACCGTCATCAAAAACTATCAAAAAAAATAAACTGCTATGAGGCATCAATCATAGTTGTTTATAAAAGACATGATCTCTTTTTGGGTAGATAGCAGTTATCCAGATTGGGGAAAAAGGGATCGATTGAGTTGAGTTTGTAAGCATTCCTTTAACGATGTAAAGGAATGCTTTTCTCCCCAAAAACACATTCGATACGAATACAAAAAAGCTTTAACAACTTGCCTATAACAAATTGAGGCAACGTAATACTAAAAAAACACTCGATAGTCATGGATGTAGTATTAGAAAAAAAAGAGATAATTACAGATTTTCAGGAGTTGATTTACCCCTATACAGTAGAAGATTTTAGCCATCAATACTGGGGTAAACAGCCCTTACTTATACAACGAGAAAACGCTTCTTACTTTACATCGCTATTAGCTATGGCCGATATCGACAAGGTATTAGATTTTCATAGACCTAAAGGAAGTAGCCTGCGCGTAGTAAAAAATCAGGAACCGTTGGATCCTACTACTTATGAGAATACAGACGGGAGCCTCAACCTTAATAAACTCTACACTTCGTATGCAGAAGGGTATACTCTCGTGATTAACGAAATAGACCGGTTTTGGGCACCAATACAAACGTTGTGTCATAACCTGCGTGCATTTTTAAGCCATAAAACCATGGTAAACATGTACTTAACTCCCAAAAATCAGGCTGCACTGTTACCACATTATGACACCCATGATGTATTTGTAGTACAGGTAGCAGGAAAAAAACACTGGAAACTATACGACACCGTATATCCAACCCCCCAGGTAGGCAGCCCCCAGCCCATATTTGCCAGAGAACATCTTAGCAATGCACGAGACATTACCTTAAATGCTGGTGACGTGCTATATATCCCCAGAGGTATCCCACATGAGGCGATTACTACAGACGAATCTTCGTTACACCTTACCATTGGGGTATATCCAACACAATGGATAGATGTACTTACAAAATCTCTGGATCAAATTGCAAATACCCAGGAAGCATTAAGGCAATCACTGCCATTAGGCTTTTTAAACCCAGGAAATCTGAAATGGTCAGAAGAGATGCTACATACATTTTCAGAATTGCTACAAAACACCTTACTACCAAAGCAATTGGGCCAAGCTATACAGCTTATAAACGAAGAGTTTAAAACTACTCATAAACCTATGGCCGATGGACACTTTGAACATATCTCTCAAATAGAGAACATCACGCTGGAGACAAAGGTTATACAAAGAAATCATATGAATTGTCGTGTCTTAAAAATAGGCCCAGCGGCAAGAATATTATTTTCTGGAAATGTCGTTAAAGGTCCCGCCGCTATTGCCTCTTCTTTAGAGTTTATTTCGGATCATAAAGGAGCATTTTTTGTAAATGATATCCCTAATCTAAGTGATGCTAACAAACTAAAACTGGCCGGTAGATTGATCAGAGCAGGATTACTAAAAATAAATTACTAGAATCATAATCATCACCAATATTCTACAAATCATTTATCTCAAAAAACGAATACAAATGGAAATTACTCATCAAACCTTAGACTGGAACTCTTCTGATATTCTCATACAAATTGCACAGCATTTACAGAGTCCGTTAGCTTCTATTATCGAAGCCAATGAAAGAGCTAAACAGATTAAAAACAATGAAAAACCAGAGAATGTTTCAGAAATCATTTTTTCGAATAGTCAGGAAATTTCGAGATTGATCAAAGAGGTAACCGATATTGCCAGATCAAGATCGATACAGGTTTCTAAAAAACAACAACCCATTATTTTTGATATTTATAATGCCAATCCAAAAGTAAAACACCTTTGCAAAGAAGCGATACAACCCAATAACATCTCGATCACTGATCATCACTGGCTAGTAAATTTTGAAACCGAAGTTTTTGATGAAATAAAAAGTAGCCAAGTAAACCTGCAGGATCTATCCTATAAACTAGCGATAAGTGAACGACAACTACATCGAAAAATTAAAAACCTGTTGCATCTTACTCCTAATAAATATATCAGGATTCTAAAATTGTATAAAGCCAAAGAGCTCTTAAGCAAGTTTATGTACAATACCGTATCAGAGGTAGCATACGCTGTAGGATATTATGACACTCATTACTTTTCTAAACTGTTTTATCAACACTATGGGATTACCCCCAAAGAGTTTATTTTTTCTCATAAATGATTGAGAAACTTTATAAGATAAACCACCTTTATATAAATCCAGGAATGAGACACTCTTTTTTTCCTTTACGACCATAACTAGTCGATTTCCTGGTAAAAAGCACATTATTCGGTCATTAATGTGCTTTTTTTAATTTTAACTCGCTTTATACAAGTTCTGATTTAAGTTTATTCGATATACTCTCTACAAACACTTCATTGTCAGACCTCTCAGTTTTACACTTCTTTTTTAAAATACCTTGTTAACCTAATTATTCTATAGCTAAATTAATATGAAATGGCATAATAGATTTATAAAGGAAAAAGTTGAAGTTCAAGGCAAAAAATGCATTCATAGCTGGGTTAAGACGAGCATTTTTAATGCAGAAATTCGATTTTTTACTAGAAAGATTAATGTCAATTTATGTTGATTTAGCTATATATAAAAACCTTTATCATGGAACTAACAGCTACGCAAAAAAAAGCACAAGAGTTATTAAACACACTAATTGTTAAAACCTGGGAAGATCCAGAATTTAAAGAACGACTTATTGCCAACCCACTAGAAGAAATAAAAAAGGCTACAGGAAAAAAGATCGAAACCCATAAAAAGGTTTTTGTAGTAGATCAATCTAATCCAGATCATATATACATCAATATCCCTGTTCGTCCCAATCTAGACAATATCGAGCTTACAGAAGATCAACTAGAAATGATAGCAGGAGGAGTACCTCCATTAGAAGCCTGGTTAAGCAATCCTTTTCAAGCCGCTTTTGATTGGGGTTTCGAAATTGGCTCTAGCATGGTATCCTAAATAATATCCTTAAGCATATTAAGAACTAAACACCGTAAACATGGAACATACAACAGCTCAAAAAAAAGCACAAGAATTTTTAAATTCATTAATTACAAAAGCATGGGAGGATGCCGAGTTTAAAAAGCGACTTATGGCCAATCCTAAAGAAGAGATCCAAAAAATTACAGGAAAAGAAATATCTATTGATAAAGAAGTTCTTGTTACAGACCAAACCAACCCAGACCATATCTACATTAACATCCCTGCAAAACCAAATCTGGAAGATGTAGAATTAACCGATGATCAGCTAGAAGCTGTTTCTGGAGGTGTTCAACATCCAGTAATATGGCTTTATGAAAATGTGAGTGTACCTATTGCTAAATGGTTATTGGGTGTTGAGTAATACACCCCTATCCTAGTATTTTTTTATGAAATACATTCATTTAGTGAAACTATACGAATCCTACTGGGTACATTTTAAAGAAAATACAATTTACATTCCGTTAGTCATCGCATTATCTCACCCACAACTCACGTTGTGGCCTCTTCTAAGGGAGACTTAAATACTTCTTTTAAAGACAATGGCATGATAACGACAGGTGAGAGGACACACCAGAAGAGGATGGATTTTTTTAAAATTCTAAGATGGCAGAATGGTAGTAAATACTAAGACCCCAAAGGTTTTTAAAAACCTTTGGGGTCTTAGCTTACCCTTATAATTTGGCAGTTCTACACGTTTTCTTGTCAGTTTTATGCCAGCTTTCCCTCCTAACTTAGCCTACCATATATCACAACGTTGATTTTTAATTTCAAATGATAACAATATGAAAAAAGTACTTTTTTTATTAGGCCATTTAACCGACTTGGATATCGAATGGATGATCCAAAATGGCGCTAAAAAAAACTTAAATCCTCAGGAAACATTAATACGTAAAGGAGAAGAAGTAGAAAATATTTATATCATCCTATCGGGTCAACTTTCTATAGTAGATAGAGATCACGAAGTTGCAACTATTGGTCCAGGTGAAATCGTAGGAGAAATGTCATTTTTAGAATCACGACCACCTTCTGTATCTGTAATGGCATCAGAAACTAGTGTTGTATACAGCATTTCTCGTGAGTTAATGAATGAAAAACTAGCATCTGATGTAGAATTTAGATCCAACTTTTACTACTCATTGGCACTGTTTTTATCCAGCAGATTACGTAAAACCACCAATCAATTAGGATACGAATCACCAGAAGATGAAGATTTGATTGATACCAATGTATTAGATGGTGTTGCACAAGCTGGTGCCCGATTTAGTCAAATCCTACACAAATTTTCTGAAGTATAATCTATTCTTATAATGAATTTTAAAGTCTTTTTCTACAGTATTACCTTCCTGTCTGTGTTTTGTGCTTTTGGTCAATCTACCATCGAAGGGGATCTTATTCAACTATCCAGGCTTACCTTTGATAAGAGTCCTATCATAAAGAGAAACGAATTACAAATTGATAATTCTGAAGCTAGTTTTCAAATTCAGCGTAGTACTTTTGATTATCAATTCTCTTCTGGATTGTCTCTTAGTAATAAGCGAGATCACCTTTTTACATTAGACTCCAGGAATGTTATACTAGGAAATGACGATATTATCGAAACCAGAAATACTGGTTTTTCACTAGCTTTACAACGAAAATTTCGTACAGGTTTAAGTGCTAATATCAATGTTGACTACTCGCAACTGGCTGATAATTTTCCTATAGACAGATTTAACCAAAATGTAGGCGAGTTTATATCAAATCATACGGTCTCGTCTACCTTTTCGCTTACACAGCCTTTATTAAGAGGGCGAGGTCTCAAAATAACCACTGCACAAGAGAAGTCTGCTTCATTGCAGCTAGAAAGTACACAATATAATTTTGAATTAACCTCTTCATTCGAACTTTTACAAATGGGTGTTGCGTATTGGCAATACCTAGCCGCTTATAAAAATCTAGCGGTATTTAAACAGAATGAGGAACGGGTAGGTAACGTACTAAGAATTACCAAAGAATTGGTAAAAGCTGACAAAAAACCTGCCGGAGATCTGATCCAAATAATGGCAGATCTGGCCAATCAGGAACGACAAACCCGAGTAGCAGAACAAAATTTGCATAATGCAAGGGTTAATTTGAGTAGAGCGATTGGGCTTGATGAAAGAGAAAGTACGCAAATAGGTATTCCTACCAATGAATTTCCAACTATTGATACTTCTGGATTCGATGAAAACATAGCTGTAGATCTTTTTATAAATCTAGCCAAAGAAAACAGAAAAGACTTAAAAGCATTCGAAAAACAACTACAAGCTCTCGAGCTTCGATTAGATCTGGCATTCAACAATCGTAAACCTCAGTTGGATCTAACAGGGTTTGTATCCTATGGTGGTATGAACATGGGTAATGGGGTACAGCAAGCTTTTAATTCGGTTAGCAATACAGAAGGTCGAAATTATACTGTTGGTGCACGTCTTAATCTCAGTTTTCCTATAAGTAATAATCTGGCACGAGGTACTTTTTTACAAAACAAAACAGCTGTGACCGATCAGGAAATAGCTACCAATAACCTAGGTAGAAATATCGATTTAAATGTAAGTATCGCTCTTAACAACCTAAAAAATAGTGTTTTGATTTTACAAAAAGCAGAAGAAACGCTGGGGTATTATCAAAATGTCTTTGCCAATGAGCAAATAAAGTTTCAGAATGGGTTAACTACCCTGTTAAATCTCATATTGTTTCAAGAACGATTAACATTTGCACAGCTAGAGTATTTGCAAGCCCAACAACAATTTGCTACAGCGATCATTAACCTCAGACATGAGACAGGAACACTCATCACTATGCAAGAGAACAGATTGGTGCTTTCATCGATCACCAATGATATATACTATACCATACCAAACTTTTAAAATTAATACAAAAACAATATAGTCATGGCAGCAGGATTCTTTAGAAAAGCAGCATTAGAAAAGCTTTCTACGCCAGAAAAACTGGATCAACTCATAAAAATTACAGGAACCAAAGCTTGGATTGCAATAATTACCATTGCAATTATTTTGGGAACCGGAATCGGATGGGCCTTTATGGGAAAAGTAAAAACCAAACTAAATGTAACTGGGGTCTTATTGGGTGGAGAAATTCATGAAGTTGTTTCTACATCACAAGGACAATTAGTGCACCTTAAAGTTAAACTTGGAGAGCTAGTAAAAGAGAACGATATTATTGCGGTAATCGAACAACCAGAACTACAACAACAGCTAGAAGATATCAAAGCTTCTTTGGAAGAAAGAAAATATGAATTAAAACAATTACTGTCATACGGTAACCAGGATACCCGGCTACAAGGCGAATTAATCCAGCAAAAACGTACCAGTATCGATCTGCAAATCGAAGCAAATCATAAGAATTTAAACTTTCTTAAAAACCAGCTTAACACAGAAAATGGATTATTAGAACAAGGGCTTATTACCAGGTCACAAGTAGTAAATACAGAACAACAAATAGAAAGTGCCAGAAATGCTATAGAAAACCTGAAAGCTCAACGTGTACAAACCTCTACTCAAAAATTAAGTATTGGATTTGATCTGGAGCAACGAATTAACATCAAAAAACAACGCATTGCAGAAGCAGAACGAAGACAAAAACACCTGATGGAGCGCTACGATATTCAAACCAACATCAGAAGTCCTTATAACGGACAGGTAGTAGAGTTACTAACCGATGCGGGAATCATGGTAGGGCAGGGAACCCCATTGTTCAAACTTAAAAATCAAGCCCAGATTAATGGAGATAAGTTGCGCGGAGTGCTGTACATACCTTCTCAAGATGGTAAAAAAATTAAAGTAGGAATGGAAGCCCTGGTCGTGCCCTCGACCGTACAACCTCAAGAATATGGATTTATGAAAGGGAAGGTAACTTATGTATCTGATTTTCCGGTAACCCAAAAAGGGATGATGACCTCTGTAAAAAACGATCAACTGGTGCAAGGATTGTTATCGATGGGAGCTCCTTTTGAAGTATATGTCGAGTTTGAAAAAGACCCTACCTCACATAGTGGATTTAGATGGACCTCTGCCAAAGGACCTGATATTGTTATAAATGAAGGAACCTCTTGTATGGGAAAAATCACCGTAAGAACCGAACCTCCAGCAACTATAGTAGTACCTGCACTAAAAAAGTTCTTTGATTTATACTAAAAAACATCTGATATGAGCAAGAATACAGAGACCATAGCGAAGCAAGCACGACCCATAAAAACACCTACCGTATTACAAATGGAAGGTGTAGAATGTGGGGCAGCAGCACTAAGTATTATCTTGGGGTATCATGGTAAATTTGTACCTCTGGAAAAATTAAGAATTGTCTGCGGTGTTTCTAGAGATGGATTAAAAGCAACTAACATATTAAAAGCTGCAAGGACCTTTGGGTTAAAAGCAAAAGGATATGCAAAATCTATCGAAAAACTTAAACAATTACAGGTCCCTGCTATTATTTTCTGGAATTTTAATCATTTTCTTGTTCTAGAAGGGTTTACAAAAAACAAAGTCTATTTAAATGACCCCGCTCAAGGCAGATATCATGTAAGTTATCAAGAATTTGATGATGCCTTTACTGGGGTTGTCATGACCTTTGAACCTGACGAGCATTTTGAAAAAGGGAATGAGAAAAAAGGGCTCATGTCTTCTTTATCAACACGTATATCTAATTCAAAAATTAGTATTGTATACATCATATTAGCAAGTTTGTTTCTGGTAATTCCTGGATTGGTTATCCCTTCTTTTACCAAAGTTTTTATTGATAAATACCTAGTCAACGGAATTACGGGTTTTGTAATGCCTCTATTATTGGTCATGGGTGGAATATTAGTCATTAATGCTGCATTGGTTTATCTGCAGCAGTACTATCTCTTGCGATTAGAAACCAAATTGGCACTTACGACCTCCAGCAAATTTTTATGGCATATTTTTCACTTACCTATAGCTTTCTTTACCCAACGATACAGTAGTGAGATTGGTAGTAGAGTATCCCTAAACGATAAAGTAGCTCGACTACTAAGTGGTGATCTGGCCAATGCTGCCTTAAATGTAATCGTAGTTGTATTCTACGCTCTACTAATGTTTTCATATGATGTGATCCTTACCGTTATTGGAATTTTTATGGCTACTCTAAATATACTGGCTTTGCAATATGTTTCTCGTGCCCGTAAAGATGGAAACAGAAGAATGATCAATGAAAATGGAAAACTTCTGGGCATCACTACTTCTGGAATTAGTATGATAGAAACTTTAAAGGCCTCTGGTAGAGAAAGTGATTTCTTTACCAACTGGACCGGTTATCTGGCCAAGGTCATGAATGCACAACAAGAACTGGGATGGTTAACTATTAAGTTAAATATTATTCCGCCATTATTAATGTCGTTGACCACAACCATGATTATGGGCTTTGGTGCCATGAGAGTAATGGATGGACAAATGACATTGGGTATGCTGGTGGCCTTTCTGTATTTGATGAACAATTTTATGCGACCAGTAAATCAATTGGTGTCTGTTGGAAGTATGCTTCAGGAAACAGAAGGAGACATGGGACGTATCGATGATGTATTAAATTATGAAACCTCAGAAGAATTTAAAGTAGAACATGCAGTCGATGAATTGTTAGAAACTCAGGAGACCCCCACCAATGAAGATTTGCATGCCATGATAAATAAGGTACCTATGTTGGACAAACTTACCGGGTATCTCGAAATAAAAAACATGACATTTGGCTATAATACCACGATGCCTGCACTTATCGAAAATTTTGATCTAAAATTAAAACCAGGTAGTAGAGTCGCACTTGTCGGAGGGTCTGGAAGTGGTAAATCTACCGTGGCAAAACTGGTATCTGGTTTATATAAACCCTGGGAGGGTGACATCTTATTTGATGGTAAACAACGAAATGAAATATCCAGACATATACTCACAGAATCTATAGCTGTGATCGATCAGGAAGTATTGATGTTTAAAGGAACTATACAAGAGAATATTTCTTTCTGGAATCATAAAGCTACAGAAAACAACATTATCCAATCGGCAAGAGATGCTGCAATTCACGATGTAATATCTTCTAGAAGCAATGCTTATGAAAGTGAAGTAATGGAAAGAGGTGCGAATTTTAGCGGAGGACAGCGTCAACGATTAGAAATAGCACGCGCATTAGCAACCAACCCTTCTATTCTGATCATGGACGAAGCCACAAGTGCTTTAGATCCAAAATCAGAAAAAACTGTCATGGATAACATCAAAAAAAGAGGGTGTACCTGTTTGATTGTAGCACATAGGTTAAGTACCATCCTAGATTGTGACGAAATTATTGTCATGCAATTTGGAAAAATTGTAGAACGAGGAACTCACGAAGAGCTTCTGGCCATGAATGGAGTTTATACAAAATTAATCGACGCAAAATAAAACTTTAGAGGGCATGTTTGAAAAAGAGAAAATACAATTAGGAATTAATAAATCTATTGTTCTTGAAGATTTTGATAGATTTTGGATGATCACTTCTGGGGTCGTGGATATTTACTATGCCACTATCGGAGAAGATGGAGAACATAAAAGTACTTTAAAACACCTTTATAGAGCCAAACAAGGAGAACTTCTTTTTAGTTTACTAACAGAACCTAAGGGTACAGGAATTAAACTAATCGCGACAAGTTCTAAAGCATCATTGATGGCGATCAACAAAAACAAATTAGTTGATATCAACCATACATTTTTAAAACAACTTATCGACAAATGGACACTCAAAACCATAGATGCATTACACCAAACAAATATCCCAAGAATCTATAAAGCACTAAACAGAAATCAGGAAATCTCATTAAAAGAAAATGATATAGCATATCCTTATAAAGGTTTGGTTTGGTGTCTGGTTAAAGAAGGAGAAGTTGTAAAATATAGCGATGCCGAATTTAATGAGAATACATCTGATTACTCCTATCCTATTGCTGTATCTGATCAGCTTTGGATAAAAGCGACAAAAAACAACACAAAAATCCAGATATTTAATACATCCGAGATTCTTAAAGATGAGATCTATTTCATGTTGTCTTTGCAAAACCTTCAAAAGTATTTATATCAAAAGCTCATCATCAATATCCAGCAACAAAAGTCTGAAGAAAGGGCTCGTATTGCAGATAAAGTTGCTTCCGAAGAAAAAAAATTAACCGGTGCTCTGTCGAAATTAAGATCTATTGTTACTGATCGTACTTCTAAAAAAGAAGCTGCTTCTGCCTCAAATAGTGCTAATCATGATCATTATCTTTTTACTACTTGTCAAATTATAGGAGATGCAGTAGGGTTTACTTTCGACACTCCAAAATTTTTAGACAGCTACGAGAACAACACACAAAATCAGCTACATGCTATAGCTCAAGCTTCAAATATTAGGGTTCGAAAAATAATTCTAAGAGGAGTTTGGTGGAAAGAAGAAAATGGACATCTACTAGCATTTTTAAAAGAAGAAAAAACTCCGGTAGCACTAGTTCAAAAAGATAGTTATACTTACCTTTTAAAGAATCCACAAACTGGAGAAGAAAAAGTAGTTACCCATGAAATTGCAGAGACCTTAGATCCTATAGGATATATGTTCTTTTATAGTTTTAACAGTCCTATGGCTTCTATTAAAAAGATCTGGAATTTTGCGATTAAAGGAGTTAAAATTGATGCCAGATACCTAATCATAGCCGCACTTGCCGGAAGCCTTATTGGTTTATTGATACCCGTATTATCTGGTATAATGTTTGACGATGTGATTCCAACTGCCGATAAATCCCTGCTAGTCGAAGTGTTTGTTATTTTAATTATGATCGGTGTGGTTACTGCAAGTCTACAATTGGTAAAGGGGGTATTACAAATGAGAGTCGAAACCAAATCCAGCATTAACCTGCAAGCAGGAGTAATGGATCATTTACTTCGATTACCAGTATCTTTTTATAAAAAATTTACGGCAGGAGATTTAACCAATCGTACCTTGAGTATTAATAGCATCAAACAAATATTGTCAAATACTGTATTAACTGCTGTTTTAAGCGGAGCCTTTTCATTTGTTAATTTAGGATTGCTTTTTTACTACCAATCCAGTCTTGCCTGGGTAGGAATTGGACTAGCCGTTTTTGCCATATTATTTATTACTCTTATGGGATGGATAAAACTGAAATACGATCGACAAATAGCAGATACACAAGGAGAGTTACAAGGGTTTTTATTCGAGTTTTTATCTGGAATCAATAAGATTAGAATCACCGGTGCAGAAAAGAGAATATTTACGCTATGGGCAGATCGGTTCTCGAAACTAAAGAAACTAGGTTTTCAATCGGGTAGCTATCAAAATTATGTTGAAACGTTTAACAGTTCATATCCCTTACTTACCAATATTTTCTTTTTCTCTTTTATCTATTACCTGATCTCTACGGCAGATCAAACTACAGCAATTATTTCTGTAGGAGCATTTATGGCTTTTATAAGTGCTTTTAATCAGTTTTTAGGAGATTGTTTAAAAATGAGTCTGGCATTAATCTCTTCTCTTAATATGGTTACACTTTATGAAAGGGTAAAACCTATTTTAGAAGAAACCCCCGAATCATCTATAGGCAGTACAGATCCTGGTGAACTATCGGGAGAAATAGAAATGAACTCGGTTTCTTTTAGGTATCACGAAGATCAACCTTTAGTATTAAAAGATATATCATTTCATATCAAACCAGGAGAAATGGTCGCTTTTGTAGGCACGTCTGGTTCGGGAAAATCTACCGTAATGCGCTTATTGTTAGGGTTTGAAGAACCCGAAATAGGGTCGGTATATTATGATGGTCAGGCCTATGATGCTATGAATAAAGATTTGGTTAGAAGACAAATCGGAGTGGTATTGCAAAACGGAGCATTAATGTCGGGGAGTATCTATAAAAATATAGTTGGTAATTCTGAACTAACCCTAGAAGACGCATGGGAAGCAGCACGTATGGCTGGTATGGAAGAAGATATCAAACAAATGCCTATGGAGATGCATACCGTGATTAGTGAAGGAGCAGGAACTTTTTCTGGAGGACAACGACAACGACTCATGATCGCAAGAGCCATTGCTCATAAGCCAAGATTATTATATATGGACGAAGCCACCAGCGCATTAGATAACCGAACGCAAAATATCGTTGCAGAAAGCCTAGATAAATTACAAGCTACCAGAATCGTAATTGCACATCGATTAAGTACGGTTATGAATGCAGATCGTATTTATGTAATGGATAAAGGAGCCATCGTAGAATCAGGAACCTATAACGAACTTATGAAAATGAATGGCGCATTCTACAATTTAGCCAAACGACAAATTGCATAAAAAACATGACAGATGACAATATCAGATATTCACTGCTTAAAGCATATACCAGCAATGAAAATATAATTTCAGAACTACTTGCCTATTCAAAGAACAAGTTTTCTACAAAAAATATCAATTCATCCAATTACGATTGTTGCGATGAAGAACCCTATAGTATCACATGGGAGGCTTATCATAAAGAGTCTGATACTATAGGGGTTTTTGAAACACTAAAAAAATATT
This sequence comes from Aquimarina discodermiae, assembly GCF_040786235.1. Classification (NCBI taxonomy): domain Bacteria; kingdom Pseudomonadati; phylum Bacteroidota; class Flavobacteriia; order Flavobacteriales; family Flavobacteriaceae; genus Aquimarina; species Aquimarina discodermiae. Next base: position 10,670 of record NZ_JBFMKP010000052.1, on the reverse strand, counting down.
TGGTACAGTTACAGTTTCCTGTAGAAAAAAATATAAGTGTTACAGAGGCCTATAGAAATGCAACACTAAAAGGTGTGTCTACAGAAACCATGAAAGCGGCAAGCGGATTGGTGTTAAATAACCCAAAAGCTATTCGCTTGTCGATTCATCAAAGCCTGGTAGGTAAAATACCCGTCTTAATTGTTCCTGATGAGCAAGATTTTTGTGCAATCATACAAGCGCTTTTATGCAAAAATGAACCGGAACATCTTCCAAAATCGATGGGGGCTGCTATTATCAACGGTATTAATAACTGGGATCGAATTCATCGATTAAAAAAAGAATGGCAACAATCAAATCCTTTTGAAAGTTGGGGACCTTATTTCAAAGAATATATCCTGCCACACCCAAAACTATACAAGGATAAGATCATTGTTTTAAGTACAAAACCTTATAGTAATACTACTGCAAAAAATATGAACCTCCCCTTAACACAATGGATAGATTATTCTTTGCAGATAAGGCTGGAACATGAATGCGCTCATCTTTTTACTTTAAAGTATTTTGGTCAAATGGCCAATAATATGCATGATGAAATAATTGCCGATTATGCAGGTATTACAAAAGTATTAGGGCAATTTAATAAAGAATGGTTCTTGTATTTTCTTGGGTTAGAAAACTATCCACAATACAGAAAAGGAGGGCGTTTAGAAAATTATCTAGGGGATAAAGGCTTATCAACAGAAGCATTCGAGGTATTACTCAAATTGGTTAAAAAAATTGCGGATAATATCTCAGAATTTGATAAGTCACTTGGCCCTATAACAACATCAAAAGATCAATTAAAACGAATCATTTGTATTTGTGAATTGGATCTAATTACTATGGCATCTCCCAAAGGTTTTCAAAACTTGATAACACACTATAAAAGTAAGGAAAATGAACTTGCTCTATGATCACTGCCAATAAGAAAATACTACAAGAAGTTAATACCCTTTTGGAGCAGATTTCTACCATTTTACAAGTAGAGCGCAGTACCTTTTTTTTACTAAATAAAGAAAAATCGACTCTAGAAAGCCTGGTTGCTCAAGGTATTGACAATATCATAATTTCTGTACCTATTGGCAAAGGAATTGTAGGGACTATGTTTGAGCAGGAAAGTGCTTTTATCGAAAACAATGTTCAAGAAAATATTTTGTTTGAAAAATCCTATGATGAACAACTAAGGTTTATAACAAAATCCACCTTATGCGTTCCTGTTTTTAATGAAGCTGGCATTCCTATTGGTGCCCTGCAATGCCTCAATAAAAAGACCAGTACTTTTACACAAAAGGATATTACTATTTTAAGCAGTTTTGCTTCTGCAACAGCTCTTATTGTAAAGAATAGTGAACTGCATTTTGCCAGCGAGCATATCAAAAACAACTTTTCGACCTTATTAGAAGTTTTTACAGCAATATCATCAGAATTAGAATTGAATGCACTTATTCAATTAATTATGAATAAAGCTGCAGAAATTACCAAAGCAGATCGCAGTTCTTTGTTTTTGGTCGATGAAGAAACCGGAGAATTATGGACTGTATTTGCCAAAGGCCTCGAAAACAAGATTGTTAGAACCAAAAAGGGAATTGTCGCTCAGGTAGCAAAAAGCAAGAAGGCCAGCATCGTAAACGATCCTTATAATCATCCTTATTTTGATCCTTCTATTGACAAAAAAACAAAATATAGAACAAAATCAATACTAAGTGTCCCTGTCTTTAATGCAGAGAACAAAGTTTTGGGCGTTGTACAAGCTATTAACAAATATGAAGACGGTTTTGACACTGATGATCTTGATATTCTGATAGGATTTGCTAGTCAAATACGTATTACTATCGAAAATGCCAAGCTATTTGATCAAATTCAAAATATGAAAAACTATCTTAATGTTTTGGTTCAAAATCTGGATAATGCCATTGTGAGCATTGATACTTCTTATAGAATTAAAACAATTAACGATACCTTTTATACTATGTTTGGTTTGGATCGTAAAAATGATTTAACCAACACTCATATCGATGATCTAAACAACGTTCTTAAATCACAATTCGCTTATTGCAAAGAAACCCTAAATACTGGTAAAAAAGTATACAGAGATAATCTGAAAGTACTTATAAATACACAAAAATCTATTACAATTAATGTAAGTGTATTACCCATGCTAGATGCTAATGGAAACATCATAGGAGTCATCTGCGTTTTTAATGATATTTCTAAAGAAAAACGAATACAATCTAATCTAAGCAGATACATCCCCCAACATCTCGTTAAAGAAGTAATGAGTAAAGACAATCTATCGTTACTAAAAGGGAAGTATTCGAAATGTAGTGTTTTATTCTCTGATATTCGAAATTTCACTTCGTTAACAGAAGAGTTTGGGGCCATTCAAATTGTAGAGCTTCTAAACAAATATTTTGAAGCCATGATTGGGGCAGTATATAAATATAACGGGATTTTAGACAAATATATAGGAGATGCCATCATGTCTGTTTTTGGAGTTCCTTATGCAAATATATCTGATACAAAAAATGCGGTGGGTTGTGCATTAGATATGTTTGATATTCTGGCAGGTTTAAACCAACAAAACATAAAATTACCCTTGCTAAATATTGGTATAGGGATAAGTACCGGAAACGTGGTTTCTGGTAATATTGGGTCAGAAAAACGCTTTGAATACACCGTTATAGGAGACTCGGTTAATCTTGCTGCCCGATTAGAAAGTGCTACAAAAATATATAATGTTGATTTACTAATATGTGAAGAGACTTATAAAGAAATTAAAGAGGATTTTCATTGTAGAGAAATTGATACTTTGCAGGTAAAAGGAAAACAAGCTGCTGTAAAAATTTATACCGTATCAGGACATAAAACAACTCCTCTTTCTAAAATACAACTTCATTTTAACAATGCTTTTTCTTTAGGCTTATTTTATTTCAGAAATAAGCAATATCCAAAAGCACTACACTCTTTTAATGAAGCGAATATTTTAATCGCAAATGATGGCCCTACAAAGGTATTTATTGATAGATGTACCAGTTATATTTTACAAAAAAAGTTCGTTTAAAATAGAGTGTTTTTTCTTCTCATGCTAAAAAAATGAATTCATTTTTTTAGTTATAAACATTCTCATTATTAATTGCCATCATGTGGTTTTGTCAGTTCTTTTGGCATTTTTATACAAGTGCTAAAAAATACCTTTACATAGGACAAAAAACAGAATACTTAATTTTTTTATTATGGAACTTACCAAAGAACAAAAACTACTACAGGATATTGTTTATAAAGCTTGGGATGATAAAGCATTTAAACAAGAATTAGTTGCAAACCCGGTAAAAGCAATTGAAACTTTAATAGGAAGGCCTATAAACCTTCCAAAAGAGAAAACACTTGTGGTACAGGATCAAACAAATGACGCTATTGTCTATATCAACATTCCTAGTAAACTTAATATGGATGATATGGAATTAAACGAACAACAACTAGATATTATAGCTGGAGGAGGTCGGGATTCTGATCCCGTTATCACCGACCCTGCTGCCAATCTAACTGGTCTGTAATTAGGAGACTAGTAATAACGTAGTATGCCTAATTAATCAACATCTTTGCTAACTACATGAAACAAGTCATAACATAGTTTTTGATACACACAAAAAATGATGAGTTGGCGAGTTCGGTCTGACATCTAAAACAATAGTATAAGCAAATGAAAAAAATGTTAATCCATAACCATAGACGGAATAACATCGGTATAGAGAAGTATCTAAAAAAATGGATACTTCTCTTTTTCATTTTACCATTCATTATTGCTTTGGGTCAAAATACCACAGATAACAAAAAAAATAAAAATACCACCGATTCAACTCAAAAAAAACAAAAACTGTCGTTAGCTACAGAGCATGAAACCTCTAACTCAAAAAAAACAGCAGACAGCCTTATTACTACTAGTAATCAACATATTAAAAAAGGAGATTTTTCTTTAGCACTCACTACCGTACAGCAAGCATTAACATTGTATAAAACCGTTAATGACAACAAATCCATAGGTAACTGTTTCAATAAAATTGCTTCTATATATTACTATCAAGCCAATTATCCCGAAGCACTTTCTTACTATTCGCAAAGTATTCCATTTTATAAAAAATCGGGTTTCAAAAAAGGTATTGTATCTTCTATTAATAATAAAGGTGCTATTTATTACTTTTTAGGTAACTACCCAAAAGCATTAGATCATTATAAGCAAGCTGTTAAATTAAATGAAGCATTAAATAACAAAAAACAGACTGCCGCTACGATTCAAAATATTGGGGGTATCTATCTCGAATTAAATGATTATGCGAATGCTATGACTCATTTTCAGATGGCAAAAAAAACCTATGAAAGTATTAATGATAAAAAGACATTATCTCAGGTTTTAAACGGCATAGGAGAAGTATACTTAAAACAGGAAAAATTTCATCAGGCACTATCAAATTTTGAGCAAGGTTTACAACTGGCAGAAGACATTAATGATCAACAAAGGATACTTGAATCCTTATACAATCTAGGAGAGATTTATTACATCCAGAAAAAATATCAAATAGCACTAGACTATTACCATAACTCCCTAAAGCTTGCTAAAGAATTAAATAATGTGCTTTATAATGGACTTTCATTAATCGGCATTGGAGTTACCAATTTTAAACTTGGTAAAAATCAATCAGCTATCAAAGATTGTAAAGAAGGTTTTGAAATCGCAAACGAGTTAAAGACCATTTCTGTACAAAAAAATGCTTGTAAATGTCTATATGAGGTTTATAAATCTTTGGGTCGAAAAGGAGTTGCATTAACATATTACGAGCAATCTATTAGGCTTAAAGATAGCTTACAAGCAAAACAAACTACCGATAAAATCCTAAACATGGAGTTTGAAAAACAAATGTTGATGGATAGTATTGCCCATGTAGAAAAGAGACGTAAATTACAAGCAAAGCACAAACAGGTAGTTCAAAAAAAAGAAAACCAACGAAACATCATTTTAGGTATTGGTACTATTCTGCTAATACTTGCTGTAACCATTTGGAGTAGATTACGATATGTAAGAAAATCAAAAGCCATATTACAAATCGAAAAAGACCGCTCTGAACATCTTTTACTAAACATTCTTCCAGAAGAAATTGCACAAGAACTTAAACAAAAAGGATATGTAGATGCCCAAGATATTGATACTGCTTCTATCCTTTTTACAGATTTTAAATCTTTTACTGAAACGGCTGCCAAATTAAGTCCCAAAGAATTGGTTGCAGAAATCAATACATGTTTCAAAACATTTGATGCCATTATGGAACGCTATGATATCGAAAAAATAAAAACAATAGGAGATGCATATATGGCCGCTGGTGGTTTACCCAAACCCACTGTAGACTCTGTTAAGAAAACTATTTTGGCAGGTTTAGAAATGCAAACATTTATCTCTAAAAGAAAGCTGGAAAATGAACAACAAAACATACCCGCATTCGAAATGCGAGTAGGAATTCATGTGGGGCCTATCGTAGCAGGAATTGTAGGAGTCAAAAAATTTCAATACGACATTTGGGGAGATACTGTTAACACGGCTAGCCGAATGGAAAGTAACGGAGATGTTGGCAAAGTAAACATAAGCCAGAATGTTTATAATATCGTTAAAAACGAAGAAGATTTTTCTTTTGAGTATCGAGGAAAAATAAAAGCCAAAGGCAAAGGTGAAATGGAAATGTATTTTGTAACTAAAAGCTTATAACCATTTCTTAGAAAGTAGTTTTATTGCCAATTAATAAACTCCAGAAGGTCAATGACGTACAAAAAATTGTGAGAGACACTATGTCATCCTAATTACTTCCTGCTTTTTATTTTGTTTTAATATACATATAGAGATTTTGTCAGATTTTTTGTCATTTCTATCAGTAAAGGTACTTGTAGTTTTACAATAAGAAATAAAAATACAAACATCATGGAACTAACAAAAGAACAAGAAGTATTTCATACGGTAATTCAAAAAGCATGGGAAGATGCTTCCTTTAAACAAGAATTAATAGCAAATCCTGTAGATGCTATTGAAAAATTAACAGGTGCAAAATTAAATATTACCGAAGGAAAAACCTTAGTAGTTAGAGATCAAACAAATAGTTCGAACATCTATATTAATATTCCTGTCAAACAAGAATTAGATGATGTTGAGCTTGATGAAGAACAATTAGAAGCTGTCGCAGGTGGAAAGTCTATTATCGATCCTTATATTATATTTCCTTTCCCTCCTAAAGATTGCTTCCCTACGTTTCCGCACGATGATGTTATCATGTAATTAAAATAAATCAACTTTTAAAACTATAAAAACTCGTATCATGGAATTAACGGATCAAGAAAAAGTATTACAAGAAGTAATAACCAAAGCATGGGAAGACAGTTCTTTTAAGCAAGAATTGATCAACTCTCCCGAAGCAGCAATTGAGAAATTAACGGGTAAGAAAGTAAGAATCCCCAAAGGAAAAACTCTAGTTGTTAGAGATCAAACAGATGAATCAACCATCTATGTCAATATTCCAGAACAACAGAGCTTTGACGATGTTGAGTTAAATGAAGAACAATTAGAAGCAGTTGCTGGAGGTATTAAGTTTCCGCCTATCATTTTTCCAGGGCCACCAATCTTCATTGATCCAATACCATTACCATATCCGGTAATAGATATTAAAGCTCCTGATCAACCTTTATAGTAACTATTTAAACTTTAAATATGGAATTAACAAACGAACAAAAACTGTTTCAAACAGTTATCCAAAAAGCATGGGAAGATAAAAACTTCAAGCAAGATTTAATTGATTCTCCTTTAGAAGCTATCGAAAAATTAACAGGTGAAAAAATTCACTTGCCAGAAGGAAAAACTTTAGTAGTTAAAGATCAAACAAACGATTCTGAAATCTATATAAATATCCCTGCAGAGCCTAACTTAAGTGATATCGAACTTAGTGAAGAACAATTAGAAGCTGTAGCTGGTGGTACAATTTTTCCTTTCCCCTGGTGGCCAATTATTCCTATTCTAACTGGAGGAGGAGATCGAAAAGCATAATAATCAATAACTATTAAACATATATACAAATGAATTTTACAGAAAAACAACAAAAGATACAAGAAATAACTAATGACTTATTTAGTAAATGCTGGGAAGATGCAGCTTTTAAAAATGAATTGGTAGCAAATCCACAAACTGCTCTAGAGCAATTCATAGGTCAGCCGTTAAGTCTTAAAAATGATCAAAAATTGGTTATCGAGGATCAAACAAATGAAAACCACATTTATTTAAACATCCCTGCAGAACCAAACTTAGATGAGTTAGAGTTAACCGAAGAACAATTAGAACTTGTTGCTGGAGGTGTAGTACCTGTTATATTTTGGGTGTTGACTGCAACAGGAGCTGGTGTAGCTGTAGGTAGAGCTATCGGTGATATCATCAACAAATTTTAATAAATCAAAAATATTAATATCAAAAATCAATAAAATATGAAACTTACAGAACAACAACAAAAATCTCACGAATTCATGAATAGTCTTATCTCTAAATGTTGGGAAGACGCATCTTTTAAGCAAGAACTAATCAATAATCCAGAAGCAACGATCGAAAAGTTTGCTGGACAGCCTATTACACTTGCCGAAGGAAAAAAATTGGTAGTAGTAGATCAAACCAATGATAAAAATGTTTATATAAACATTCCTGCAGAACCAAATCTAGATGAGCTTGAATTAACCGATGAGCAGTTAGAATTAGTTGCAGGAGGAGTATTGCCACTTATTTTAACTATTGCAAGTGGATGGTGGATCGGTGGAGGATTTACTGTTGGAGTAGGGCTAGGAATTGCCGCTTCTTAAAAGTAAAATAATAAGCTTGCTTATCCTTTTAAAAACCTAGGGGAAAACTATGGGATCATCCTAGGTTTTTAAAATCTTGATATGACAATCTAATCAAATAGAGAATATTAAATCAAAGCATTGTTATAGTTCTATTTTGAAAAGAGTAGAATCGCTAAAAGTTGAAATACCTATTGCAGCTTCATCGAACTCTTATACTATTTAACTATTTTGCACCTTTATAAACTATCAAACCTTCATAACTAGGTTGATAGCATAAAAAAACAACCAACTTAAATTTGAACAAAAATGCAGGAAACATCTAGATATGTAGGCTTAAGCTTAATTATAATAAGTTTTATCATATATGAAAGAAGAATCTTAGCAGGTGTTTTAGCACTTATCGGTTTTATTCTTGTTATGTTATCATTTCTATATTTCAAAAAATAGACAAAGGGATAAAACATAATTCTCTTGCTGGTTTTAAAATATCCTTTTCTTATAATGTTATTTTAAACAATCAGATTGCATACATAATTTGTCATTTTTCTTAAAGAAAAATTTGTACCTCTATATATTTAATTAATGTTCGATAACAGAATGGCTGAGTATTTACTATAAACTGTTCGAACTTTTTTTACTTTCTATAAATGAGAATTGAAAATGTTTCAACGGTATAATTATGAGATGTATTTAATTTATTACATAAAACCTTAGAAACAGCCAACCTTTATAGAATATCGTAAAGTAAAAACATCACTTCTACTATCAATTACACCAAATAAATCACATGAAAATAAATAAATCTACTCAGGAGATCGCGTTTTTCGATATTTTATATCCCTACCTAAAAGAGTTTTTAGAATCATTAAAACCCTTCAACCATTTATCCTCATCACTCAAAGACAAACTATCACTAGTACTATTAAAAAAACTAAGTGCAGTAGCAGAAAGATCATTGCAACACGAACTGGATGATTATATAAAAAATAGTACTAATGAAGAATTGGAGTTGAGTAAGTTCAACGATCAAATTAAGCATAAACTTAAAAGCAATTACCCTGTTTTAGATAATTTTTTAACGTCTGTGGTTTCAAATTTTACTTCGCACATTACAAATATTACTACCAGATTTTTAAATGATCAGAATACGCTTTCAGAGTTTTTGAATCTACCTAACCAAAAGCTAGAAATTATTGATATTGTTGTAGATCTCGGCGATGATCATTTTGGTCAAAATACTACCCTACTAAAACTATCATCTGGAAATAAACTGATATATAAGCCTAGAAATATCAATGTAACCAAATCCTATAATAACTTTATTAAATGGATTAATAGAAAATTAGAAATCGACATAAAAACATTCGAATTTATAGATCGCCAAGATTACGGATGGTTAGAATTTGTTCCATACAAGGAAAGTAATTCTGTAAATGAATTAAAAGATTACTATTTTAAGGCAGGAGTGCTTTTAGCAACTTCTTATATCTTAGGCAGCAAAGATTATCATCATGAAAACATCATTGCATCTGGTAAAGACCCAATGATAATTGATCATGAAACTATTGTTCAACCTACTATCACGAACGCTATATCTCAAAATTCTTTTGAGGGAAACCTTAATATAACTTCTCCTTCTGTTCTTGAGAGTCATCTAATAACAGTACCTGGAACAAACTTACCACTGGGAGTAGCCGGATTTGGTTCTATTTCGAATACATCGTTAACAGATGTAAAAAAAGAGGTTATTAATCCAAACACTTTAGAATCCAAAAGAGTTACTAGATTTTATTCGAGTTCTATGATCAAAAAGAATGTTCCTATCCATAACAACAAGCATGTTTTTATGAATGATTATGCTTCAGAATTTATAAATGGGTTTGAAAATGCTTATGATCTTTTTTCTACATCAAAAAAAGACCTAAAATCATCATCAAGTCCTATCCAGGAGTTTTCTAATAAAGAAGTACGTTTTGTCTGGAGACCAACTCACGTATATATTAAAATTCTTAACTATTTAAGAAGTGAAAAATACATGTCTGATGAAGAAAAATATAAATCAAAAGCATATGAGTTACTTTCTAAAGCTTATAAGCACGAAAGCATGTCAAAATATGAATTTATTTTTCAGAGCGAACTCGAACAATTACTAAAAGGTGATATCCCGTTATTTAATCTAACTAGTACCGATCATTTTTTATACAATAGTAAAAACAGACAACGCATTTTTGATACCAATTGCATTGAAAATATTCATAACAGAATTGATTCTCTTTCACCAGATAACAAACAGCAGCAACTAGATATTATTAACAATTCTATTCACTCTAAAAGTATTGCCTGATAAAATGTACCCTTCATAAAAAAAGAAATTTGATATGAGGTTCTCTAGGTAATAGAGTCTTTAGTTGACTAAAAAAACTGATAGTCACACCCATAACATCTACAACGAATGTTTTTGATAGAGATTGGTTGATCTTTTTAGAAGAATATAATTCTGCAAATAGAACGAGAGTGTAATTTAAACTCTGTCTAGGGCTTCAGTCAGTACTTCTAACCTGTGTTCGATTCTTAAAATAGGCAAATTTGGTTAGAAATTCGGTTTTGAAATTTGATTTGTGGTTTTTTAGGTAAGAAACTATAAGCAATAAGTCCAGATATTATATTGCTAATGAAATTCCCAAAACTTCTATGTCTTGAGTGTTCTACTTGGCATATATTTTTAAGTTCATCATTTACTGTTTCAATCACAGAGCGTTTTCTAAGGAGTATTTTATCTGACAATGTCATCAAGG